>NZ_JABWRZ020000001.1:3591186-3915385 GCF_014269185.2 Pseudomonas oryzicola | reverse complement strand
GCTGCATCCGTGATGGCGAGCACCTGTCCGCCCTGATGCCGAACCAAGGCATCCCCCTCTGGCCCAGCGCCAATTCCCTGACCTCCGGCAGATGAGCCCCCGGCGCGCCTATGGTAGAGTGGCAGCCTTTTTCCGAAGGGGCGTTTACTGTGTGGGAATTGGTCAAGTCCGGTGGTTGGATGATGCTGCCGATCATTCTGAGCTCCATCGCCGCCATGGCTATCGTCGTCGAGCGCCTGTGGACCCTGCGCGCCAGCCGCGTCACTCCGCCGCACCTGCTGGGCCAGGTCTGGATGTGGATCAAGGACAAGCAACTGACCAGTGACAAGCTCAAGGCCCTGCGCGCCGATTCGCCTTTGGGGGAAATCCTCGCTGCCGGGCTGGCCAACTCGCGCCATGGCCGCGAAATCATGAAGGAATGCATCGAGGAAGCTGCCTCGCGGGTCATCCACGAGCTGGAACGCTACATCAGCACCCTCGGCACCATCGCTGCCATGGCTCCGCTGCTCGGCCTGCTGGGCACCGTGCTGGGCATGATCGACATCTTCAGCGCCTTCATCGGCTCGCAGATGACCGCCAACGCGGCCGTACTGGCGGGCGGCATCTCCAAGGCCCTGGTCACCACTGCGGCCGGCCTGATGGTCGGTATCCCGGCGGTGTTCTTCCACCGTTTCCTGCTGCGCCGCATCGATGAGCTGGTGGTCGGCATGGAGCAGGAAGCGATCAAGCTGGTGGAAGTACTCCAGGGCGACCGTGAAGTGGAAGTGGCCGGAGGCAAGGCGTGAAGTTCCGGCGCAATCGCCAGCGGGAGAACGTCGACATCAACCTGGCGTCGCTGATCGACGTGGTGTTCGTGCTGCTGCTGTTCTTCGTGGTTACCACCACCTTCACCCGCGAGACCCAGCTGCGCGTCGAGCTGCCCGAAGCCACCAGCGCCGAGCAGGCGCCGGCCGACCAGGGCAAGCTGGTGGAAATCACCATCAGCGCCGAAGGCGTTTATTCGGTGAACAACCACCTGCTGCCCAAGAGCGACCTGGCCACCCTGAGCGAAGCGATCGAGCGTGAGTCGGGCGGCGACAACAAGCTGCCGCTGGCCATCAGCGCCGATGGCAGGACCCCGCACCAGGCTGTAGTCACCGCGATGGATGCCGCCGGCAAGCTCGGTTTCAGCCAGCTGCGCATGACCACGGTCGAGGCGGCCCAGGGTACGCCTTGATGGCCTTCGCCGACCGATTGCTCGCGGCCTGGTACGCCGGTCACCCGGCCCTGGCGCTGCTGCGCCCGCTGGAGGCGCTGTACCGCGGCGTGGTCACCCGCAAGCGAGCGCGTTTCGTGCGTGGCGAAAGCGCCAGCTACCGGGCTCCGGTGCCGGTCATCGTGGTGGGCAACATCACCGTGGGCGGTACCGGCAAGACACCGATGATCCTCTGGCTGATCGAGCACTGCCGGCGGCAGGGGCTGAAGGTCGGGGTGGTCAGCCGGGGCTATGGCGCCAAGCCGCCGCAGCTGCCATGGCGCGTGCAGGCCAACCAGCCCGCCGAGCAGGCCGGCGACGAACCGCTGCTGATCGTGCAGCGCAGCGGCGTACCGCTGATGATCGACCCCGACCGCTCCCGCGCGGTACAGGCATTGCTGGCCAGCGAACCCCTCGACCTGATCCTGTGCGACGACGGCATGCAGCACTACCGCCTGGCGCGTGACCTCGAACTGGTGCTGATCGATGCCGCCCGCGGCCTGGGCAATGGCCGCTGCCTGCCGGCGGGGCCGTTGCGTGAGCCGGCCGAGCGCCTGCACGAGGCGGATGCGGTGCTGTTCAACGGTAGCCGCGACGACCGCGCCGATGGCTTCGGCTTCTGCCTGCAACCATCCGCCCTGGTCAACTTGCGCAGTGGCGAGCGCCGCGCGCTCGATCATTTCCCCGCAGGCCAACGCCTGCATGCGGTGGCCGGTATCGGCAATCCGCAACGTTTCTTCAATACCCTGCTGGGGCTAAACTGGCAGCCGGTGCCGCATCCCTTTGCCGACCATGCGCAGTTCAGCGCCGAAAGCCTGGCCTTCAGCCCGCCACTGCCACTGGTCATGACCGAGAAGGACGCGGTGAAATGCCGGGCCTTCGCCGCTGACGACTGGTGGTACCTGGCTGTCGACGCACAGCCAACGCCGGCTTTCAGCGCCTGGTTCGACAACCAGTTGCAGCGCTTGCTGCGCAAGCCCTGAGCCCGTTTTCAATTTCCGGCCACCTGGCCTAAAGGAAGCTCCAATGGACACCAAACTGCTCGATATCCTGGCCTGCCCGATCACCAAGGGGCCGCTCAAGCTCAGTGCCGACAAGACCGAGCTGATCAGCAAGGGCGCAGGCCTGGCCTACCCGATCCGCGATGGCATCCCGGTGATGCTGGAAAGCGAGGCGCGCACCCTGACCGACGATGAGCGTCTGGACAAATGAGCCTGAACTTCACTGTGGTGATTCCCGCCCGTCTGCGCTCCACGCGCCTGCCGGGCAAGCCGTTGTTGCCGATCGCCGGCAAGCCGATGGTCCAGCATGTGTGGGAACAGGCGCGCAAGAGCGGCGCCAGCCGTGTGGTCATCGCCACTGACGATGCCAGCATCGTCGAAGCCTGCCAGGCCTTTGGCGCCGAAGTGCTGCTGACCCGTGCCGACCACGAATCAGGCACCGACCGCCTGGCCGAGGTGGCCGCACACCTGGGCCTGCCAGCCGATGCCATCGTGGTCAACGTGCAGGGCGACGAGCCGCTTATCCCGCCAGTGATCATCGACCAGGTGGCGGCCAACCTGGCCGCGAACCCGCAGGCTGGCATCGCCACCCTGGCCGAGCCTGTGCATGAGCCGGAAACCGTGTTCAACCCCAATGCGGTCAAGGTGGTCAGTGACAAGCATGGCCTGGCCCTGACCTTCAGCCGCGCGCCACTGCCCTGGGCGCGTGACGCGTTCGCCAGCGGCCGTGACCAGCTGCCGGCGGGCGTGCCTTACCGTCGCCACATCGGCATGTACGCCTACCGTGTCGGCTTCCTGCAGGACTTCGTCAGCTGGGGGCCGTGCTGGCTCGAGCAGACCGAATCGCTGGAACAACTGCGGGCGCTGTGGCACGGCGTGCGCATTCACGTCGAGGATGCCATCGAGGCGCCTGCCGTTGGCGTGGATACTCCGCAAGACCTGGAGCGCGTACGGCGCTTGCTGGAGGCCTGATGCGCATTCTGTTCGTCTGCCTGGGCAATATCTGCCGCTCGCCCACGGCCGAAGGCGTGCTGCGCCATCAACTGCAGGCTGCCGGGCTTGCCGACAAGGTGCATGTGGCGTCAGCCGGCACTGGTGACTGGCATGTCGGCAAGGCGCCCGACAGCCGTACCTGCAAGGCGGCGCTCGCGCGCGGGTATGACCTTTCGCAGCAGCGCGCCCAGCAGGTCAAGGCGGCGCATTTTGCCGAGTATGACCTGATCCTGGCCATGGACGAGAGCAATCTCAGCCATCTGCGCGCCCTGCGCCCGCATACGGCAGTGGGGGAGCTTGACCTGTTCCTGCGCCGCTATGGCGCAGCGCTGGATGAAGTACCAGACCCGTATTATGGCGGCGCCGACGGCTTCGAGCAGGTGCTCGATCTGGTCGAGGCGGCTTGCCAGGCGCTGGTGCTGGAAATCAAGGGGCGGCTATGACACTGCAGTGGCAGGAGCAGGTATCGCTCAAGCCTTACAACACCTTTGGCATCGACGTGAAGGCGCGCTATTTCAGCCCGGCACATGACGACCAGGAAGTGCGCCAGGCATTGAGCCAGGCGCAGCAGCGCGGCTTGCCGGTGCTGGTCATTGGCGGTGGCAGCAATGTGTTGCTGACCGGGGATATCGACGCATGGGTATTGCACATGGCCAGCCGTGGTCGGCGTGTGCTCAGTGACGATGGCGAACGCATCGTGGTCGAGGCCGAGGCCGGTGAGTCCTGGCACCCGTTCGTGCAGTGGACCCTGGCGCAGGGCTATTGCGGGCTGGAGAACCTCAGCCTGATCCCTGGCACGGTTGGCGCTGCGCCGATGCAGAACGTTGGCGCCTACGGGGTGGAGGTCAAGGACGTGTTCCTCGGCCTGACCGCCATGGACCGCGAGACCGGCGCGCTGCGTGACTTCGGCCTGGCGGAATGTGCGTTCGGTTATCGCGACAGCCTGTTCAAGCGTAACCCTGGGCGTTGGTTGATCCTGCGTGTGCGCTTTGCCTTGAGCCGCACCTTGCACGCCCGCCTGGACTACGGCCCGGTGCGTCAGCGCCTGGCAGAGCAGGGCGTGAGCGAGCCGACCGCGCAGGCGATCAGCGAAGCGATCTGCAGCATTCGCCGCGAGAAACTGCCAGACCCGGCAGAGCTGGGCAATGCCGGTAGCTTCTTCAAGAACCCGGTGGTAGCGGCGGAGCAGGTCGAGCGTATTCGTGTCCAGTACCCTGGCGTGGTGGCATATCCCCAGGCCGACGGGCAGGTGAAGCTGGCAGCCGGCTGGTTGATCGAGCAGGCCGGCTGGAAGGGCTACCGCGAGGGCGATGCCGGGGTGCATCGCTTGCAGTCGCTGGTGCTGGTCAACCATGGTCAGGCGAGCGGGGCGCAGATGCATGTGCTGGCGCGGCGGATCCAGGCCGATATCCTGGAGCGCTTCGGCGTCGAGCTGGAGATGGAGCCCAACCTCTACTGATTCAGTGCCTGGGCTGGCCCTTTCGCGGCTAAAGCCGCTCCCACAGGGTGAGGGTAGTGGGGCCCCTGTGGGAGCGGCTTTAGCCGCGAAGAGGCCGGTACAGGAAAAACGCTCAGCCAAGAAAAAGCCCCGCCAGTTCTCACTGGCGGGGCTTTTTCATTCAGCCTTGGCTATCAACCGTGATGAGGTTTTTGCTCATCGGTGGATTCCAGGGCAGGTTCCTCGGCCGCTGCAGCAGCTTCCTGTGCGGCTTTGGCAGCAGCCTCGGCCTCACGCTTGCGGCGGCGCACTTCACGCGGATCGTTGGGCGCACGGCCGTTGGCCAGCATGACAGTGGCAGGTTCGGCAACCACAGAGGCTGCAACCGGAGCAGGCTCGACGACTACCGGCTCGACGACCGCCGGGGCAGGCTCGGCGGCAACCACTTCTGGCTGGGCCTCGACAACCGGCGCAGGCTGCTCGGCAACCGCGGCGGTTTCGATCACGGCCGGGGCCTGTTCGATTTCACCGGCCTCGACAGCAGGCGCTTCGGTCGCAGCTTCGCTAGCCACGGCTGGCTCGGCGGCTGGTGCCGCTTCAAGCACGGGCTGCGGTGCGACTTCGATCACAGGCTCGGCGCTTGCCTCGACTACGGCCACAGGCTCGCTGAACGGTTGCTCGACCACCGGTGCCACGGCAACTTCTTCCGCCTTGGCGGCTGCTTCGGCCTGCTCTGCAGGCTGGGCGGCTTCGCGGTCGCCGATTTCTGCAGCAGCGACTTCAGCGGTGGCCAGCTCGGCCTGCTGGTTGGCCTGGGCTTCGGCTTCGGCGCTGATGCTGCTGCTGGCAACAGCGGCAGTCACGGCCAGGCCCGCAGCCAGTTCGGCGCCCAGCTCGGTGGCCTGGTGCTGTTGCGGCTGCTCTTCGTTGCCTTCTTCGTCGCTGCCTTCGATCAGCTCACCATTGGCGTTGCGCTGACGCTCACGACGGTTGCTGCGACGACGCTGGCCACGGGAGCGGCGGCGTGGGCGCTCGCCATCGGTGCCTTCCTGTTCGTCCTGCAGCAGCTCTTCGTTCGGCAGTTGCTCTTCGGCCAGTTCGGCAGCCTGCACGGCCGCTTCTTCGGCTACACGTGGCTGACGCTCTTCACGTGGTGGGCGTGGCGTGCGTTCTTCGCGTGGAGCACGTTCTTCGCGTGGTGCGCGTTCTTCACGTGGAGCACGTTCTTCGCGTGGTGCGCGTTCTTCACGTGGAGCACGTTCTTCGCGTGGTGCGCGTTCTTCACGTGGAGCACGTTCTTCGCGAGGGGCGCGTTCTTCACGTGGAGCACGTTCTTCGCGAGGGGCGCGCTCTTCACGCGGAGCACGCTCTTCGCGGGCTACACGTTCTTCACGCGGCTGACGTTCCTCGCGCTCGGCAGGGGTGGCGTCCAGCGGCTCACGCAGTTCACGCACGCGCTCTTCGCCACGGTTGCCGCGGCGGTCTTCGCGTGGCTGGCGTGGGGCGCGCTCTTCACGCGGTGCACGCTCTTCGCGTGGGGCGCGTTCTTCACGTGGCGCGCGCTCTTCGCGCGGTGCACGTTCCTCACGTGGTTGGCGCTCTTCACGTGGAGCGCGTTCGGCACGTTCTTCACGTGGCTTGCGCTCCTCGTCGCGGCGGCCGTTGCGGTTGCGGCTCTGCTGGCGGCCGTTGCGGCGTTCTTCGTTGCGCGGGCTGCGCTCGGCTGCCGGTTTTTCGGTGGCAGTGACCACCGGCGCGGCGGCAGGTTCTTCCTTGCCGGCGAACAGGCTGACCAGCGATTTCACCAGGCCCTTGAACAGGCTCGGCTCCGGCGCGCTCGGGGCAGCCACCGGAGCGGCAGGCTGCGGCTCTTCAACGGTGGCCGGCACCGGCGCATTGGCGCGCGCTGGAGCGGTCTTCACCGCGGCTTCCTGGCGAACCAGGGTGCGGGTGGCCGTCGGCTGCGGCGCTTCTTCGGCTTCGGCGGCGGCGATTTCGTAGCTGGACTGGTTGCTCAGCACTTCCGGATTGTCGTCGCGCAGGCGCTGGACTTCGAAGTGCGGGGTTTCCAGGTGATCGTTCGGCAGGATGATGATGCGCGCACGGGTGCGCAGTTCGATCTTGGTGATCGAATTGCGTTTCTCGTTGAGCAGGAACGCGGCCACCGGGATCGGCACCTGGGCGCGCACTTCGGCAGTGCGGTCTTTCAGGGCTTCTTCTTCGATCAGGCGCAGAATGGCCAGCGACAGCGATTCGACATCACGGATGATGCCGGTGCCGGAGCAACGCGGGCAGACGATGCCGCTGCTTTCGCCCAGCGATGGGCGCAGGCGCTGGCGGGACATTTCCAGCAGGCCGAAGCGCGAGATGCGGCCTACCTGGACGCGGGCGCGGTCGGCTTCCAGGCATTCGCGGACGCGTTCTTCAACGGCGCGCTGGTTCTTTGCCGGGGTCATGTCGATGAAGTCGATGACGATCAGGCCGCCGATGTCACGCAGGCGCAGCTGGCGGGCGATTTCCTCGGCCGCTTCCAGGTTGGTCTGCAGGGCGGTTTCTTCGATGTCGCTACCTTTGGTCGCACGTGCCGAGTTGATGTCGATGGACACCAGGGCTTCGGTGGGGTCGATCACGATCGAGCCACCGGACGGCAGGTCGACCACGCGCTGGAAGGCAGTCTCGATCTGGCTTTCGATCTGGAAGCGGTTGAACAGCGGCACGCTGTCTTCGTACAGCTTGACCTTGCTGGCGTACTGCGGCATCACCTGGCGGATGAAGGTCAGGGCCTCTTCCTGGGCATCGATGCTGTCGATCAGCACTTCGCCGATGTCCTGGCGCAGGTAGTCGCGGATGGCGCGGATGATGACGTTGCTTTCCTGGTAGATCAGGAACGGTGCGGCGCGGTCCTGGGACGCTTCCTTGATGGCGGTCCACAGCTGCAGCAGGTAGTCGAGGTCCCACTGCATTTCTTCGCTGCTGCGGCCAAGGCCGGCGGTGCGCACGATCAGGCCCATGTCGCCCGGGACGGTCAGGCCGTTCAGGGCTTCGCGCAGTTCGTTGCGTTCCTCGCCTTCGATGCGGCGGGAGATGCCGCCGGCACGCGGGTTGTTGGGCATCAGTACCAGGTAGCGGCCGGCCAGGCTGATGAAGGTGGTGAGGGCGGCGCCTTTGTTGCCGCGCTCTTCCTTCTCGACCTGGACGATGACTTCCTGGCCTTCGCTCAGGACTTCCTTGATGTTGACCCGCCCTTCGGGGGCTTTCTTGAAGTATTCGCGGGAGATTTCTTTCAGCGGCAGGAAGCCGTGACGTTCGGAACCGAAGTCGACGAAGGCGGCTTCGAGGCTGGGTTCGATGCGGGTGATCTTGCCTTTGTAAATGTTGGCCTTTTTCTGCTCACGCGCGCCGGACTCGATGTCCAGGTCGTAGAGACGTTGGCCGTCCACCAGGGCTACACGCAACTCTTCGGGTTGAGTTGCGTTAATCAGCATTCTTTTCATGTTGTACCGTCGGTTTCCGGGCTGCCGGAAACGGCGTTCGGCACACACGACGTCTCATGGTCGGTGCCAAGGTGCGCAAAGGGTGGCCGGGCCACCCCCGTGTCGAGCAACGTTCGGCACCAGCCGGTTGCCCAGCCTGCCGTTGTCGCGACGACGCGTCCTGTTTGCTGCGGTGCCAACAGGGCCCCGGTGGCTTCGAATTGGAATCCGAATCAACCAAGCGGGCCTTGTGCACTCAGTCAGGAGGAGGAATCAACCGTCAGCCGTGGACGCCCGGAGGCATCTGTTCAGGACCTTATCCGCTCGCCAGCCGTCAGTGGGCTGGTGGCCGGACGCGGTGCTACACGGTCCGAGGGCTGTGCATCTCCACCCTGCACGTATCCCTGATAATTCGGGTGCTGCCGCGCGCTGAATCCGCAACGGGTTGCATTTTTCGCCAGCGCAGTTTCTGCGCTGGCGCCATTCATGTCCAAGGCAGGTATTTCCGAAGCATTCGCCGGGCGTTGCGTGGAAGCGACGGGCGGGCAGAGGTGCAGCGAAAAGAATCGGGTAAGCAGGTGAAACACCGCACTTGTCGTTTTTTTTCGGTCTTCTCTACACGGCGCTGGTGGCGATTCCAGGCAATTCGGTAAACTGGCGAAAACCCCGTAGGACGGCCTCGCGTCCTGGAGAATTGCGTTGGTCAGGGACCGGCTAGGAGCCTGGTGCCGCTGGCCTGCCGCTTTTGGCGGCGTTCGCGACTATAGCAGCAATGATTAAGTGCTTCAATTCCATAAAAAATTGTTATGATCCCGCCATGACGACCAATACCCCTCCGACTTCCGGCGTTCAGCTGATCGAAGTCGCGCCGGAACTTGCCGGCCAACGCATCGACAATTTCCTTATCACGGCCCTCAAGGGCGTGCCCAAGACGCTGGTCTACCGCATCCTGCGCAAGGGTGAAGTGCGGGTCAACAAGGGCCGCGTCAAGCCGGAATACAAGATCCAGGCCGGTGACATCGTGCGGGTACCGCCCGTCCGCCTGCCCGAGCGCGACGAACCGGCGCCGGTGGCCCAGGGCCTGCTGCAGCGCCTGGAAGCGGCCATCGTCTACGAAGACAAGGCGCTGATCGTGATGAACAAGCCGGCCGGCATCGCCGTGCATGGCGGCAGTGGCCTGAGTTTTGGCGTGATCGAGGCGCTGCGCCAGCTGCGCCCGGATGCCAAGGAACTGGAGCTGGTGCACCGCCTGGACCGCGACACCTCCGGCCTGCTGATGATCGCCAAGAAGCGCAGCATGCTGCGCCACCTGCATGCCGCGCTGCGCGGTGACGGTGTCGACAAGCGCTACATGGCGCTGGTGCGCGGCCACTGGCCGACTTCGAAGAAACAGGTCAGCGCGCCGTTGCTCAAGAGCAACCTGCGCTCCGGCGAGCGCATGGTCGAGGTCAACGATGAAGGCAAGGAGGCCTTGACCCTGTTCCGCGTGCTGCGCCGCTTTGGCGAGTTCGCCACCATTGTCGAGGCGCGCCCGGTCACCGGCCGTACCCACCAGATTCGCGTGCACACCCTGCATGCCGGGCATATGATCGCCGGCGACAGCAAGTACGGCGATGAAGACTTCAGTCGCGAAATTCGCGAGTTGGGTGGCAAGCGCCTGTTCCTGCATGCCTACGCGCTGACCGTGCCGCTGCCGGACGGTGGCGAGCTCAAGCTCGAGGCGCCGGTGGATGAGGTCTGGGCGAAAACCGTTGAGCGTCTGAGTGCATCCTGATCTATGAAAAAAGCCTATGAGCTGCTGATCTTCGACTGGGATGGCACCCTTGCCGATTCCATCGGGCGTATTGTCGAGGCCATGAATGCCGCCGCCGAACGTGCCGGTGAGGCGCTAAGCAGCGATGATGCGATCAAGGGCATCATCGGCCTGGCCCTGGGCGAGGCGATCCAGACCTTGTATCCGCACCTGGCGCCAGCGCAAGTCGAAAGCTTCCGTCAGCACTATGCCGATATCTACATGGCTCTGGACCAGCAGCCCTCGCCACTGTTCGACGGCGTGGTGGAGTCGCTGGATGCCTTTCGTACCGAGGGGTACCGCCTGGCAGTGGCTACCGGCAAGGCGCGCCGCGGGTTGGACCGCGTGCTCAAGGCCAATGGTCTGGAGCAGTTCTTCGACATCACCCGCGCCGCCGACGAGACTCGCGGCAAGCCGCATCCGCGCATGCTCGAGGAAATCCTCGGCCATTGTGGCGTCGAGCCGGCGCGCGCGCTGATGGTTGGCGATTCGGCGTTCGACCTGCAGATGGCCAGCAATGCTGGCATGCATTCGGCGGCCGTGGGCTATGGTGCCATGTCGCTGCAGGCGCTGGCCGAGTTCGGGCCGCAGGTGTGCATCGATCACTTTTCCCAGTTGCGCGAGTGGCTGGGAGGTTCCGCAATTCCTTTCCAAGGTAGGTAAGCATGGCAGACGAATGGAAAGCCCCTGAGGCCGAAACCGAGGAGCGCGAAGCGCGCAACAGCTGGAGGCTGCTGGAAAAGACCCTGTTGGCGAACGTTCAGGAGCATCGCCGGACGCGTCGCTGGGGGATCTTCTTCAAGCTGCTGACCTTCGTCTACCTGTTCGGCATCCTGGCGTTGTTCACGCCGCTGATGGATATGGACAAGGCCGCGTCGCGCAATGTCAGCCATACCGCGTTGGTCGAGGTGCGCGGCATGATTGCCGATCAGGAGTCGGCCAGCGCCGACAATATCGTCAAGGGCTTGCGCGAGGCGTTCAAGGACAGCAAGACCAAGGCAGTGGTGATGCGTATCAACAGCCCGGGTGGCAGTCCGGTGCAGGCGGGCTACGTGTATGACGAAATCCGCCGCCTGCGCGCCGAGTATCCGGCCATCAAGCTGTACGCGGTCATCACTGACCTGGGCGCTTCCGGTGCTTACTACATTGCCAGTGCGGCGGACGAGATCTACGCCGACAAGGCCAGTCTGGTGGGCTCCATCGGCGTGACGGCGGCGGGCTACGGTTTTGTCGGCACCATGGAGAAGCTGGGTGTCGAGCGACGAGCCTACACCTCCGGCGAGCACAAGGCCTTCCTCGACCCGTTCTCGCCGGAAAAGCCCGACGAGACCCGGTTCTGGCAAGGTGTGCTGGATGTCACCCACAAGCAATTCATCGCCATGGTCAAGCAGGGGCGCGGCGAGCGCCTGAAGGACAAGGAGCACCCTGAGCTGTTCAGTGGCCTGGTCTGGTCGGGTGAGCAGGCCAAGGAGCTGGGGTTGGTCGATGGGCTGGGCAGTGCCAGCTACGTGGCGCGGGAAATCGTTGGCGAGAAGGAGCTGGTGGATTTCACCGTGCAGGAATCGCCGCTCGATCGCTTCTCCAAGCGCGTAGGGGCCAGCGTGGCCGAACACCTGGCCATGTGGATGGGGTTCCAGGGGCCGCAGTTGCGCTGAACCAAGATTGCCGGGGCCGCAACGCGGCCCCAGGGTCTCAAGGGATGGCCGTGCCTTCCTTGGTCAGCATATCCACCAGCCGAATCAAAGGCAGCCCGATCAGGCTGGTCGCATCGCACCCGTGCGTGCTCTGGAACAGGCTCACCCCCAGCCCCTCCGCCTTGAAGCTGCCAGCGCAATCCAGCGGCTGTTCTGCCGTCACATAGCGCTCCACCTGCTCGCGGCTCAGTTCACGCAATGTCACGGTAAACGGCACGCAATCCACCTGACATTGCCCGGTGGCGCTGTTCAGTAGTGCCAGCCCGGTCAGAAAGCTCACCTGTTGCCCGCTGCACTCAAGTAACTGCTCGCAGGCGCGCTCGAAGGTGTGCGGCTTACCCAGCACCTGCTCGCCGAGCACCGCAACCTGGTCCGAACCAATGATCAGGTGCGCGGGGTGGCTGCTGGCCAGTGCTTCTGCCTTCTGCCTGGCCAGGCGCCGCACCAGGTCCGCCGCCGGTTCGCCAGGCAGGCGCTGTTCGTCTATGTCGGGGCTTGCCCAGCTGAAGGGCAGGCGTAGGCGTGCGAGCAGTTCGCGGCGGTAGGCAGAGCTGGAAGCCAGTAACAGAGGAAGCATGGTAGACTCCTGAATCGGTTTAACCAAATTCTATCACGCACGATGCCGCCGAATTTCCTTTGACAGGGGCGGGGGGCATCCCTAGAATGCTGCGCCTATGTTGAATGACCCGATTCCACCTCACGTTGACCCGCGCAAATTGGCTGATCGTGGCGTAACCCTTAATGGTTCGCTGCAACTCGCTGATTTGGAAAGACTCTGCGACCCGCTTTCCGACAATGTCGGTACGGTGCAGGCGAAGTTCGATTTTGAACGAGATGAACAGCACGTAGTGGTTATCCACAGCGAGCTGGACGTCGAGGTCAAGATGGTTTGCCAGCGTTGTCTTGAGCTGGTCACCCTGCCGATCCACAGCGAATGTACATACGCCGTGGTGAAGGAGGGTGCGAATACCCAGTCGTTGCCGAAAGGCTATGACGTGCTGGAACTGGGCGAAGATCCATTGGATCTGCAGGCATTGATCGAGGAAGAGCTTCTGCTCGCCTTGCCAATCGTGCCTGCTCACCATCCGGAAGAATGCCAGCAGCCGGCGGGCGCAGACGAGCCCGAATCGAGCAAGGACGAGGTATCGCGGTCCAACCCGTTCAGTGTTTTGGCGCAGTTAAAGCGTGACCCAAACGTTTAGGAGTTAATCAATTATGGCTGTTCAGCAGAACAAAAAATCCCGCTCTGCCCGTGACATGCGCCGTTCGCACGACGCCCTGTCGGAAAACGCGCTGTCGGTAGAGAAAACCACCGGTGAAGTACACCTGCGTCACCACGTTTCGCCAGAAGGCGTATACCGTGGTCGCAAAGTGATCGACAAGGGCGCTGACGAGTAATCCTTGTCCGCTCAGATCATCGCGATCGACGCAATGGGCGGGGACTTCGGTCCCCGCAGCATTGTCCAGGCTAGCATTGCCTGCCTTTCGGCTACTCCCTCGCTGCACCTGACCCTCGTCGGTCAACCCTCCCTCCTTGAAGATCTTGTCAGCGGCCTTGCGGCTGCGGATCGCGCGCGCCTGCAGATTGTGGCCGCCAGCGAGGTGGTCGGCATGGACGAGCGGCCCTCCCAGGCGCTGCGCGGCAAGCCCGACTCGTCGATGCGCATTGCCCTCGAACTGGTGCGCGACGGCAAGGCTCAGGCCTGTGTCAGTGCCGGCAACACCGGGGCGCTGATGGCGCTGTCGCGGTTCGTGCTCAAGACCCTGCCGGGTATCGATCGACCGGCCATGGTGGCGGCGATCCCGACCCAGTCCGGCTATTGCCAGCTGCTCGACCTGGGGGCCAATGTCGACTGCAGTGCTGAAAACCTCTACCAGTTCGCCGTGATGGGTTCGGTGGCTGCCCAGGCCCTGGGCGTGCACAGGCCGCGTGTGGCGCTGCTGAACATCGGCACCGAGGACATCAAGGGCAACCAGCAGGTCAAGCTGGCGGCCAGCCTGTTGCAGAACGCCCGCGGGCTCAACTATGTGGGCTTCGTCGAGGGTGACGGGTTGTATCGTGGCGAGGCGGACGTGGTGGTTTGCGACGGGTTCGTTGGTAACATCCTGCTCAAGTCCAGTGAGGGGCTGGCAACGATGATCGGTGCGCGCATCGAGCAGTTGTTCAAGGGTGGCGTGTTGTCGCGGGTGGCCGGGGCCATGGCGATGCCGCTGCTCAAGCGCCTGCAGGCCGACCTGGCGCCGGCGCGGCACAATGGGGCGAGCTTCCTCGGGTTGCAGGGCATCGTCATCAAGAGCCATGGCTCGGCGGGGGTGCAGGGCTTCCAGAGTGCCATCCAGCGGGCGTTGATCGAGATTCAGGAGAACCTGCCGCAGCGCTTGCATGGGCGCCTGGAGGACCTGTTGCGGTAGCTTGTGCCTGTGAAAAATGGCTGGCACAGGTAAACGAAGATCTTAGGCATATCGCCGATGAAGTGCTTAAATGTGACCGCGCAGGTGGAGTCTCCATCCAAGCTTTCAGATTCTGCGCCTGGCCCGGGGCCTGGCGCACCCTATCCGACGACAAGATCATAAGGGCTTGTTCAATGTCTGCATCTCTCGCATTCGTCTTTCCCGGTCAAGGTTCCCAGTCGCTGGGCATGCTCGCCGAGCTCGGCGCCGAGAAGCCAGTGATCATCGAAACCTTCAAGGAAGCGTCCGAGGCACTTGGTTACGACCTGTGGAAGCTGGTCCAGGAAGGCCCGGAAGAACAACTCAACCAGACCGACAAGACCCAGCCGGCCATTCTGACTGCCTCCATCGCCCTGTGGCGCCTGTGGCTGGAAGAGGGCGGTGCACGGCCGGCGTTCGTTTCCGGTCATAGCCTGGGCGAATACAGCGCCCTGGTTGCTGCTGGCAGCATCAGCCTGAAGGACGCCGTGCGCCTGGTCGAACGCCGTGGCCAGCTGATGCAGGAAGCCGTGCCGGCCGGCCATGGTGCCATGGCTGCCATTCTCGGCCTGGACGATGCCGTGGTGGTTGAAATCTGCGCCGAAGCGGCCGAAGACCAGGTGGTCAGCGCGGTCAACTTCAACTCGCCAGGCCAGGTAGTCATCGCCGGCAACAAGGCCGCAGTAGACCGTGCCATGGAGCTGTGCAAGGCCAAGGGCGCCAAGCGCGCCCTGCCGCTGGCGGTCAGCGTACCGTCGCACTGCGCACTGATGAAGCCGGCTGCCGAGCGCTTTGCCGAGTCGGTCAACGCCATCGAGTGGAAGGCCCCACAGATCCCCGTGGTGCAGAACGTCACCGCTGCCGTGGCCGCCGACCTCGACGCCCTCAAGCAAGACTTGCTGGCGCAGCTGTACCAGCCGGTGCGCTGGGTCGAGTGCGTGCAGACCCTGGCGGCGAACGGTGCCGTCAACCTGGTCGAGTGCGGTCCGGGCAAGGTCCTGGCCGGCCTGAACAAGCGTTGCGCCGATGGTGTGACCACCTACAACCTCAACACCCCTGACGCCGTCGCCGCCACCCGCGCGGCGCTGGCCTGATTTGGAGAAGCTTGCATGAGCCTGCAAGGTAAAGTTGCACTGGTCACCGGCGCCAGCCGTGGCATTGGCCAGGCCATCGCCCTCGAGCTGGGCCGCCAGGGCGCGACCGTGATCGGTACCGCCACTTCGGCTTCCGGTGCCGAGCGCATTGCTGCCACCCTGAAGGAACACGGCATCACCGGTACCGGCATGGAACTGAACGTGACCAGCGCCGAATCTGTTGAAGCTGTACTGGCCGCCATTGGCGAGCAGTTCGGTGCCCCCGCCATCCTGGTCAACAACGCCGGCATCACCCGCGACAATCTCATGCTGCGCATGAAGGACGACGAGTGGTTCGACGTGATCGACACCAACCTGAACAGCCTCTACCGTCTGTCCAAGGGCGTGCTGCGTGGCATGACCAAGGCGCGTTGGGGTCGTATCATCAGTATCGGCTCGGTCGTCGGTGCCATGGGTAACGCCGGCCAGGCCAACTATGCGGCCGCCAAGGCGGGCCTCGAAGGTTTCAGTCGCGCCCTGGCGCGTGAAGTGGGCTCGCGCGGTATCACCGTCAATTCGGTGACTCCGGGCTTCATCGATACCGACATGACCCGCGAGCTGCCGGAAGCGCAGCGCGAAGCCCTGCAGACCCAGATCCCGCTGGGCCGCCTGGGCCAGGCTGACGAAATTGCCAAGGTGGTTTCGTTCCTGGCATCCGACGGCGCAGCGTACGTAACTGGCGCCACCGTGCCGGTCAACGGCGGGATGTACATGTAACACTGCAACTGAATGTGACGGGTTTCGTAAAAAAAGAGTCATACTGCGAGCCTAAAATCCGTTATAAAGCTGCAACCGAATTTTAGGCAGCGGGTAGGCTGGCTAGCCTGAAAGTGCGTTTAGCTTGAAAAGCGAACGTCTTTCTATAAAATTAGCCACCGGCCAGCTGCCTGACATATATCCATTAGGAGTGAAAACTAGGTATGAGCACCATCGAAGAACGCGTCAAGAAAATCGTCGCCGAGCAACTGGGCGTGAAGGAAGAGGAAGTGACTGAGTCCAAGTCCTTCGTCGATGACCTGGGTGCCGATTCGCTTGACACCGTTGAGCTGGTGATGGCTCTGGAAGAGGAATTCGAGACCGAAATCCCTGACGAAGAAGCCGAGAAGATCACTACCGTTCAAGCTGCCATCGACTACGTCAAAGCCCACCAGGCCTAAGACGCGCTAGTCGACGCTACTTGTCGGGGAAAACCGCACTGCCTTCGCCGGCGTGCGGTTTTTTCTTTGCGAGCGCCCGTATTTTTCCAGGCTGCCTCGTTCACTGCGCACTCTAGAGCCTGTTGCCATTCCATTCCTGCGCTTGAATGCAATGGCAAGAGACTCTGTTACTAGAAAAGGAGAGTACTGTGTCGCGTAGACGCGTCGTGGTCACCGGTATGGGTATGCTGTCGCCACTGGGTACCGATGTACCGAGCACATGGCAGGGCATTCTGGCTGGCCGCAGTGGCATCGGTCCGATCGAACACACGGACCTGTCTGCCTACTCCACCCGTTTTGGCGGCTCGGTGAAAGGCTTCGAGGTCGAGCAATACCTGTCGGCCAAAGAGGCCCGCAAGCTCGACCTGTTCATCCAGTACGGCCTGGCGGCCGGTTTCCAGGCGGTGCGCAATGCCGGCCTGGAAGTCACCGACGCCAACCGCGAGCGGATTGGCGTGGCCATGGGCTCGGGTATCGGTGGCCTGACCAACATCGAAGAAACCAGCCGCACCCTGCACGATTCGGGGCCGCGTCGTATTTCGCCGTTCTTCGTGCCGGGCTCGATCATCAACATGATCTCCGGCTTCCTGTCGATTCACCTGGGCCTGCAGGGGCCGAACTACGCCATCGCCACGGCCTGCACCACCGGCACCCACTGCATCGGCATGGCCGCGCGCAACATCGCCTACGGTGAAGCTGACGTGATGATCGCCGGTGGCGCCGAAATGGCTGCCTGCGGCCTGGGCATGGGCGGTTTCGGTGCCTCGCGTGCACTGTCCACCCGCAACGACGAGCCAAGCCGGGCCAGCCGCCCGTGGGACAAGGGCCGTGACGGCTTCGTGCTGTCCGATGGTGCCGGTGCCCTGGTGCTTGAAGAGCTGGAACACGCCAAGGCGCGCGGTGCCACCATCTACGCCGAGCTGGTCGGCTTCGGCATGAGCGGGGATGCCTACCACATGACATCGCCGCCCGACACCGGCGAAGGCGCTGCCCGCTGCATGGCCAACGCCCTGCGCGATGCCGGCATCCAGCCGCAAGAGGTCAGCTACATCAACGCCCATGGCACCTCCACCCCGGCGGGCGACATCGCTGAAGTCGCAGCGATCAAGCGCGTGTTCGGCGAGCATGCCTACAAGCTGGCGGTCAGCTCGACCAAGTCGATGACTGGCCACCTCTTGGGCGCTGCCGGTGCGGTGGAAGCGATCTTCAGCGTCCTGGCAATCAACAGCCAGATGGCACCGCCTACCATCAACCTGGACGAGCCGGACGAAGGTTGCGACCTCGACTTCGTGCCGCACCAGGCGCGCAGCATGCCGATCGATGTGGTGCTGTCCAACTCGTTCGGTTTTGGTGGTACCAACGGTTCGCTGGTATTCCGCCGGTTCGCCGGTTGATGCACAGCTGGATCGACGGCCAGCCAGCGGCTGCAGTCAACCTGCAGAACCGCGGCCTGGCCTACGGCGATGGCCTGTTCGAGACCATCGCCGTGCGTGGCGGCCGGCCCAGCTTGCTGGACGGCCACCTCGCCCGCCTGGCGCTGGGTTGCCAGCGCCTGGCGATCGATGCCGACTTGGCACTGGTGCGCGAAGAACTGCTGCGTTACGCCAGCCAGCTCGCTGATGGCATTGCCAAACTCATCATTACCCGTGGCGACAGCCAGCGCGGCTATGCGCCGGTTGCCGGTGCCATGCCGCGGCGTATCCTGCAGGGCAGCCCGTTGCCCAGCTATCCTGTCGAACATGCCGAGCACGGCGTGCGGCTGTTCCTGTGCCAGACCCGGCTTGGCGAGCAACCCCTGCTGGCCGGGCTGAAACACCTCAATCGTCTGGAGCAGGTGCTGGCCCGTGCCGAATGGCAGGACAGCGAACATGCCGAAGGCCTGATGCGCGATGGGCAGGGCAGGCTGATCGAAGGGGTGTTCAGCAATCTGTTCCTGGTGCGCGAGGGCAAGCTGTTCACGGCTGACCTCAGCCGTTGTGGCGTCGCTGGCGTCATGCGCGCGGCGTTGCTGCAACAGGCGGTGCTGCAGGGCATCCCGGTGCAGGTCTGCGACTTGCCGTTCGAGGCGCTGGAACAGGCCGATGAAGTGTTTGTCTGCAATAGTGTCTACGGTGTCTGGCCTGTGCGTGGCATAGCCGCGCTAAACTGGTCGCCGGGCCCGCTCACCCGTAAACTGCAGGCCGTTGCCCGTACGTTACTGGAAACCTGAATTCGTGAGACGCAAATTCCTGCTGCTGCTGGAAATGAGCTTGATCCTTGCCGGCCTGGCTGTGGGCTGGTCGGCCTGGAAAGTCAACTCGGTTTTGCAGCAGCCCTTGCACGTGACGCAGGAACGCCTGCTCGACGTGCCTAATGGCACCAACCCCAACCGCATGTTCTATCGCATGCAGAGCGAAGGGTTGCTGGACGACGCTGTCTGGTTGCGCCTGTACTGGCGTTTCAATATGGCCGGTACCCCCCTGCACACCGGCGAGTACCGCCTGACTCCCGGCATGACCGTCGAGCAGTTGTTCGATGCCTGGCGACGGGCCGACGTGGTGCAGTACAACCTGACCCTGGTCGAGGGCTGGACCTTCCGTCAGGTGCGTGCTGCGGTGGCAAGGCATGAAAAGATCAAGCACACCCTGGACGGCCTGTCGGATGCGGACGTCATGGACAAGCTCGGCCATACCGGAGTGTTCCCCGAAGGGCGCTTCTTCCCCGACACCTACCGCTTCGTGCGGGGCATGAGCGACGTCGAGCTGCTGCAGCAGGCGTACATGCGCCTGGATGAAGTGCTGGCCAAGGAGTGGGCGGAGCGCGCCACCGATCTGCCGTACCGCGACCCGTACCAGGCGCTGATCATGGCCTCGCTGGTGGAGAAGGAAACCGGTATTCCCCAGGAGCGCGGGCAGATCGCCGGCGTCTTCGTGCGGCGCCTGCGCATGGGCATGATGCTGCAGACCGACCCGACGGTGATTTACGGCATGGGTGAGCGCTACAACGGCAAGATCACTCGCGCCGACCTGCGTGAGCCGACGCCGTACAACACTTACACCATGACCGGCCTGCCGCCGACGCCCATTGCCATGGTCGGGCGCGAGGCGATTCACGCGGCGCTCAACCCGTCCGATGGCACCAGCTTGTATTTCGTCGCCCGTGGCGATGGCAGCCATGTGTTTTCCGACGACCTCGACGACCATAATTCGGCCGTGCGCGAGTTCCAGCTCAAGCGCCGTGCGGACTATCGCTCCAGCCCCGCACCGCAGCCCCAGCCGGGTGCCGACGCGGGCGCGTCGCCTGAGGCGCCAGCGGCGGTTGAGCCGGCCGAGCAGCCCGCGCTCGATCAACCGCCTGCGCAGGACGCCCCGGTTGGCGGCGCGCAAGCGGCCGAACGGCCGACGCCTGACGAACAACATTAAGGACTGCCTGTGAGCGGCTTGTTTATTACTTTGGAAGGCCCCGAAGGCGCGGGCAAGAGCACCAATCGTGACTACCTGGCCGCGCGCCTGCGCGAGCAGGGCCTGGACGTGGTGCTGACGCGTGAGCCAGGCGGTACACCGCTGGCGGAAAAGGTGCGTGAACTGCTGTTGGCGCCCAGCGATGAAAGCATGGCGGCCGACACCGAACTGCTGCTGGTGTTCGCTGCCCGTGCCCAGCACCTGGCGCAGGTGATCCGCCCGGCGCTGTCCCGTGGAGCAGTGGTGTTGTGTGATCGCTTCACCGATGCCACCTATGCCTATCAGGGCGGCGGGCGCGGTCTGCCTGCCGAGCGCATCGCCATTCTGGAGCAGTTCGTCCAGGGTGACCTGCGTCCGGACCTGGCCCTGGTCTTCGACCTGCCGGTTGAAGTGGGCCTGGCCCGCGCCGCAGCGCGCGGGCGTCTTGACCGTTTCGAACAGGAAGGCCAGGCGTTTTTCGAAGCTGTACGGCAGGCCTACCTGCAGCGCGCCCAGCGCGCGCCACAGCGCTACAAACTGCTGGACGCAGCCCAGCCTCTGGAAGCCGTGCAGCGTGCTATCGATGCGCTGCTGCCGGACATCGTGGAGCGATGCCGTGGCTGAGGCCTTTCCCTGGCAGCAGGCCCTCTGGCAACAGCTGGCCGGCCGCAGCCAGCACGCCCACGCATACCTGCTGCATGGGCCGCAGGGTATCGGCAAACGGGCCCTGGCCGAGCGCCTGATGGCGCGTCTGCTGTGCCAGCAACCCCAGGGCCTGGAGGCCTGTGGTGGGTGCAAGTCCTGCCTGTTGCTCAAGGCCGGCAGCCACCCGGACAACTTTGTCCTCGAACCCGAGGAAGCCGACAAGCCGATCAAGGTCGACCAGGTGCGCGAACTGGTGGCTTTCGTGGTGCAGACGGCGCAACTGGGTGGGCGCAAGGTGGTGCTGATCGAGCCGGTTGAGGCGATGAACGTCAACGCTTCCAACGCCTTGCTCAAAAGCCTCGAAGAGCCCTCCGGCGACACTGTGTTGCTGCTGGTCAGTCATCAGCCCAGCCGTCTGCTGCCGACCATCAAGAGCCGCTGCCAGCAGGTCGCCTGCCCGCAGCCCAGTCTGGCCCAGAGTCGGGCCTGGCTGGCGAGCGCGCTTCCCGACAGTGACGAAGCCGAGCGTGACGAGTTGCTGACGTTGGCTGCCGGTTCGCCGTTGATGGCTGTCAGCCTGCAGGCGCAGGGCGTGCGCGAGCAGCGGGCGCTGGTGACCGACGGAGTGAAGAAGCTGCTCAAGCAGCAGCAATCGCCCAGCCAGCTGGCCGAGGCCTGGAGCAACGTGCCGCTGTTGCTGCTGTTCGATTGGTTCTGCGATTGGTCGCACCTGATCCTGCGCTACCAATTGACCCAGGACGAGGAGGGGCTAGGCTTGGCCGATATGCGCAAGGTGGTGCAGTACCTGGCGCAGAAGAGCCGCCAGGCCAAGGTGCTGGAGGTGCAGGCGTGGCTTCTGGAGCAACGCCAGAAGGTGCTGGGCAAGGCCAACCTCAATCGTGCCCTGTTGCTTGAATCGCTGCTGGCTCACTGGCTGCAGTTGCCGGGCGCCCGCTGATCTTCATTTTTTCATGTGTGCCGTTATCCCATGCTCGTAGATTCCCATTGTCACCTTGACCGTCTTGACCTGAGCGCTCACCAGGGTTCTCTCGATGCCGCCTTGCAGGCGGCGCGTGAGCGCGGGGTCGGGCACTTTCTGTGTATCGGCGTCAGTGCCGAGAATGCCGGCGCGGTGAAGGCGCTGAGCGAACAGTACGCCGATGTCGATTGCTCGGTGGGCGTGCACCCGCTGGACCTCGCGCCTGGCGAGACCCCGGCGCTGGAATGGCTGTTGCGCGAGCTGGCCCACCCGCATGTGGTGGCGATTGGCGAAACCGGGCTGGATTATCACTACGAGCCGGAGGCTGCCGAGCTGCAGCAAGCGTCGTTCCGCTTGCACCTGGAGGCCTCGCGGCAGACCGGCAAGCCGGTGATCGTGCACACCCGCGCGGCCCGCGCTGACACCTTGGCGCTGTTGCGCGAGGCTGATCTGCCGCAGGCGGGTGTATTGCACTGCTTCACCGAAGATTGGGAGATGGCCAAGGCCGCGCTGGACCTGGGGTACTACATTTCCTTGTCTGGCATTGTCACGTTCCGCAATGCCGATGCCTTGCGTGAGGTGGCGCGGCAGGTGCCGGTCGACAGGCTGCTGGTGGAAACCGATTCGCCGTATCTGGCGCCGATTCCGCATCGTGGCAAGCCGAACCTGCCGCAGTATGTGCGCGAGGTGGCGGAATATGTGGCTTCGTTGCGGGGGGCCAGCTATGCGCAATTGGCCGAACAGACGACGGCCAACTTCAAGCGCCTGTTCCCATTGGCACGCGTGGCTTGATTGATGAGGTGTAGAGGTTGTGTGAGGGCTACCCGCTGCCCGCCGCAACCCTTGCAGTACCTGTGAGAGCCAGCGCCGCCTGCGCAGCGTTCGATTTTGCTGGCACCGCAAAACTCACGGCAGGCACTTTGCAGCCCACATTCCCCGCAAAAAAACACACACAAAAAAAACCCGGGTTCTGGGGGGGGAATCCGGGTCAAGACCATTAGGAGTAAAACAAAGGTACGCGGTCCCTGAGCACCTTTATCGGCGCGCCACTTGGGGGGGATGCGCCGCGCCAACACTTCTAGTATTGGCCAGGTTTGGCGCAGTGCCAGTGCCTGTTGGTCGTTTTTTAAACAGATTTGGAATACGCCGACGTTTCATTCCTCCCGCAGCGCATGGCCGTATGCATCATGAAACATAGACATGCGTGGATGATCCGTGCAATTTCCTGCAAGTTAGGCATAATAAACCGCTTCGATTGTCATCCAGCTCCTTCCTATGCAGAAAGAACCTCGTAAGGTCCGTGAGTTTCGCCGTCGCGAACAGGAAATCCTCGACACCGCGCTCAAACTGTTCCTCGAACAGGGTGAGGACAGCGTCACCGTCGAGATGATCGCCGACGCCGTGGGCATCGGCAAAGGCACGATCTACAAGCACTTCAAGTCCAAGGCGGAGATCTACCTGCGCCTGATGCTCGACTACGAGCGCGACCTGAACGCGCTGCTGCACTCGGCCGATGTCGATCGCGACAAGGAAGCCTTGTCGCGCGCCTATTTCGAGTTCCGCATGCGTGACCCGCAGCGTTACCGGCTGTTCGACCGTCTGGAAGAAAAGGTGGTCAAGGGCAACCAGGTACCGGAAATGGTCGAGCAGTTGCACAGCATCCGCGCTTCCAACTTCGACCGCCTGACCCAGCTGATCAAGGGCCGTATCAGCGAAGGCAAGCTCGAAGACGTGCCGCCGTATTTCCACTATTGCGCTGCCTGGGCGCTGGTGCATGGCGCTGTAGCGCTGTACCACTCGCCGTTCTGGAGCAACGTGCTGGAGGATCAGGAAGGCTTCTTCCAGTTTCTCATGGACATCGGCGTGCGCATGGGCAACAAGCGCAAGCGCGACCCGGAACCGTCGAACTGAAGCAGTCCTGCGCTTCCCTTTGATACCGGCATGCAGCGGGGCTTGCAAAAACCTGATTTATGAGTCAGGTTTTGTCAGCCCCATCATCCATGCCGGAGTCATTCATGATCGTCGATCGTCAAGGCAGGCGTTTTCGCAACCTGCGCGTCAGCCTGACGGCTGCCTGCAACTACGCCTGTACCTACTGCGTCCCCGATGGCAAGCGCCTGGTGGCAGCGCAGGACGAGTTGTCGGCAGATTCACTGGCTCGCGGCGTGGCCTACCTGATCGAAGCCGCCGGTATCGAGCGTTTGCGCATCACTGGCGGCGAGCCATTGGTCAGCCAGCGTCTGGAGGGCTTTCTGGCCGCCGTGGCCAGGCTCGACCTCGACGATATCTCGCTGACCACCAATGGCCAGTTGTTGGCGCGCAAGTTGCCCCAGCTGCAGGCGGCGGGTATTCGCCGACTGAACATCTCGCTCGACACGCTGGACCCACAGGCCTTCCGCCGCATCGCCCGCGGAGGTGACCTGGCGAGCGTGCTGGCGGGTATGGAGCAGGCCGGCGCGCTTGGCATGCACATCAAGGTAAACATGGTGCCGATGCGCGGGCAAAACCTCGACCAGGTATTGCCGCTGCTGGACTACTGCCTTGCGCGCGGTTTTGAACTGCGTTTCATCGAGCTCATGCGCATGGGGCACCTGGCCCGCGACCATAACGCGTTCCTGCAGCAGTTCGTCGGCCTTGACCAGTTGCTCACGCTGATCGCTGCTCAGCATGCCTTTGTCCAGGTCGATGCGCCGCCAGGTGCCACCGCCTTGCGTTATCAGGTTCCCGGCAAAGGCCACTTCGGTGTGATCGCCAATGAAAGCGTACCGTTCTGCCGTAGCTGCTCGCGGCTGCGCCTGTCCTCCACAGGTTGGCTGCATGGCTGCCTGTCGTCGGGTAATCGCCACTACATCGGTGACTTGCTGGAGAAGCCGCGCCATCAGGCACTCCCGGCCTTGCAGCGCTTACTGGTCAAAGCCCTCGCAGACAAGCAGGAACTGGCGTTTTCCGGCGATGTGATGGTGATGAAGGTGATCGGGGGCTGAAGCTGGCGCAAAAGCTGCATCCGCCGGCTATTCGCCGGTTTTTCGTCGCCGGCCACTGGAGGAAAGATGCGTAGCCTGGTCTTGCTGCTGGCGCTGATGGCGCTCGGCGGTTGTATGAATGTCAGCGATATGGGCGAAGGCGTCCGTTATCACATGAGCGATGCCGGTCTGCTGGACCACAGTGATACCCGTCGCACCCTGTCGATCCGCCTGCAGCCCGATTCGTTCATCTTCATTGGCCAGGGTGCATTCGTGCCTCCGGGCAAGGGGCCGGTGCCACGCCAGAATGTGGTCGCCGAGCAGGCATTCAAGAGCTTCGTCGAATATTTCCCGCTGGTACGCCGTGCCCAGGGGCCACTGGGCCTTGAAGAGGCCATCGCCCAGGCGCGCTCGGTGGGGGCCGATTATGTGCTGTACACCCGCTTTGCGCGTACCGATGACCGCATCGGCAATGGCGACGAATGGTACGACGAACAGGCCGTCGACCGCCTGGGCTGGGACACTGGCGTGGTGCAGATGATGCTGATCGAGACCAACACCCGCTACCTGATCGATACTGCGCGTATCAAGAGCCGTGGCGGTTTGTTGACGTTCCACGACAATACCCCGGAAGATTTGCTTGCGGCGCCGATGCGCGAGTACGCTCGTAGCCTCCTGGGCATGAGTGAATGAGGCAAGCGCGATGAGCGATTCCGGCAAGGCCAATGATCTGCTGGCGCAGCTTCCCAAGGCCAAGGGGCTGCCGCCGGTGCATCTGTGGAACCCGGACTTCTGCGGTGACATCGACATGCGCATCGCCCGCGATGGCACCTGGTACTACCTGGGCAGCCCGATCGGACGCAAGCCGATGGTGCGGCTGTTTTCCACCATCATCCGCCGCGACGGCGATGACTACTTCCTGGTTACCCCGGTGGAAAAGGTGCGTATCCGCGTTGACGATGCGCCGTTCGTGGCCGTGGCGCTGGACGTGCGCGGGCAGGGTGAGCAGCAGGTGCTGCGCTTCACCAGCAATGTCGAGGACCAGGTTGAGGCCGGGCCTGCCAACCCGCTGCGCGTGGTGACCGACCCGGTGACCCAGGAGCCTTCGCCGTATGTGTTGATGCGCAGCAACCTCGAGGCGCTGGTTCATCGCAACGTGTTCTACCAACTGGTGGAGCTGGCGGTACCGCGCGATATTGCAGGCGAGGAATGGCTGGGGGTGTGGAGCCACGGTGAGTTCTACCCGATCGGGCGCAACTGCTGAAGGAATACGGCTTGTGTCGGCTTTCTGGTCGTAACCATGACACGGCTGTAACGAAAAAGCCCCCGGTGCTTGCGCATCCGGGGGCTTTTTCAGTGTTTGGCTCCGCGACCTGGACTCGAACCAGGGACCCAATGATTAACAGTCATTTGCTCTACCGACTGAGCTATCGCGGAATCTGCATGTATCTTACTGATTGCCAGGGGGAAGTCAAGCCGCCCCCTGACAAATCAAGCAGTTACAGCACTTCAACGATGGCCTTGGTGACCACGTGGATGTTGCTCTGGTTCAGTGCGGCTACCGCGATGCGGCCGGTGTCGAGGGCGTAGATGCCGAAGTCGTTCTTCAGGCGGGCGACCTGTTCAACGGTCAGGCCCGAGTACGAGAACATGCCGACCTGGCGGCCAACGAAGCTGAAGTCGCGCTTGGCGCCGTACTGGGCCAGCAGCTCGACCATCTGCTTGCGCATGCCGTGGATGCGCTCGCGCATTTCGGCCAGTTCGGTTTCCCACATCTGGCGCAGTTCGGCACTGTTCAGTACGGTGGCAACGATGGTTGCGCCATGGGTCGGTGGGTTGGAGTAGGTGGTGCGGATCACGCGCTTGACCTGCGACAGCACGCGGGTGCTCTCGTCCTTGGAGGCGGTGACGATCGACAGCGCGCCGACGCGCTCGCCATACAGCGAGAACGACTTGGAGAACGAGCTGGACACGAAGAACTCCAGGCCCGATTCGGCGAACAGGCGCACGGCGAAGGCGTCTTCGGCGATACCGTCACCGAAGCCCTGGTAGGCCATGTCGAGGAACGGCACGTGGCCTTTGGCCTTGACCACTTCCAGCACGTTCTTCCAGTCGTCCAGGTTGAGGTCGACACCGGTCGGGTTGTGACAGCAGGCGTGCAGTACCACGATCGAGCCGGACGGCAGGTTATTCAGGTCTTCCAGCATGCCGGCGCGGTTGACATCGTTGGTCGGTGCGTCGTAGTAGCGGTAGTTCTGCACCGGGAAGCCGGCCGATTCGAACAGGGCACGGTGGTTTTCCCAGCTCGGGTCGCTGATGGCGACCACGGCGTTCGGCGAGATGCGCTTGAGGAAGTCGGCACCAATCTTCAGTGCGCCGGTACCGCCGACGGCTTGTACGGTGACCACGCGGCCTGCGGCCAGCAGCGGCGACTCGGCGCCGAACAGCAGCTTTTGTACAGCCTGGTCGTAGGAGGCGATGCCGTCGATCGGCAGGTAGCCGCGCGAGGCGTGCTGGGCGGCACGCTGGGTCTCGGCTTCGATCACGGCGCGCAGCAGCGGAATGCGGCCTTCCTCATTGCAGTAGACGCCTACGCCCAGGTTGACCTTGTCGGTACGTGGGTCGGCGTTGAATGCTTCGTTGAGGCCCAGAATAGGGTCGCGGGGTGCCAGCTCGACAGCGGAAAACAGGCTCATTGTTACCTTGGCTCTGATTGGAGTGTGATAGGGCGTACACGCTCCAGCCGAATGCACTGAAGCGGTGCACAAACGGGGTGTCAGTATAGTGATACCGACCGGTCACCGCGACACTATGGCGCAGCTTTTCCGGTGATTTGCGCAAATATTTTTCGACCATTGGTCCAATTACCCGGTCCACCGTAACAAGCGCTCACTGCTATGCCTTGAAAGGGCCCCCGGCGAACGCATTTTGGGTATAGACTACTGGCTAAATTTACAGTTGCTGAAACACCGCGAGGTCCGTCATGTCCGAGTTCCAGCTCGTCACCCGTTTCCAGCCGGCCGGCGACCAGCCCGAGGCTATCCGCCAGATGGTCGAAGGCATCGAGGCGGGGCTGTCGCACCAGACGCTGCTCGGGGTGACCGGCTCGGGCAAGACCTTCAGCATTGCCAATGTCATCCAGCAGGTGCAGCGCCCGACCCTGGTGCTGGCACCGAACAAGACCCTGGCCGCTCAGCTGTATGGTGAATTCAAGGCGTTCTTCCCCAACAACGCGGTGGAGTATTTCGTTTCCTACTACGACTACTACCAACCCGAAGCCTATGTGCCGTCCTCCGACACCTTCATCGAGAAGGACGCATCGATCAACGACCATATCGAGCAGATGCGCCTGTCGGCCACCAAGGCGCTGCTGGAGCGGCGCGATGCGATCATCGTTACCACGGTATCGTGCATCTACGGCCTGGGCAGTCCCGAGACCTACCTGAAGATGGTGCTGCACGTCGATCGCGGCGACAAGCTCGACCAGCGTGCACTGCTGCGACGCCTGGCCGACCTGCAGTACACCCGCAACGAGATGGACTTCGCCCGTGCAACCTTCCGTGTGCGTGGCGATGTGGTCGACATCTTCCCGGCCGAATCGGACCTCGAGGCCATCCGCATCGAACTGTTCGATGACGAGGTGGAGAACATCGCCGCCTTCGACCCGCTGACCGGCGAGGTCTTCCGCAAGCTGCCGCGGTTCACCTTCTACCCCAAGAGCCACTACGTCACCCCGCGGGAAACCCTGCTGGAAGCGGTCGAGGGCATCAAGGAAGAGCTCAAGGACCGCCTGGAATACCTGCAGAAAGCCAACAAGCTGGTGGAGGCGCAGCGCCTGGAGCAACGCACCCGCTTCGACCTGGAGATGATCCTGGAACTGGGCTACTGCAACGGCATCGAGAACTACTCGCGCTACCTGTCCGGGCGCCCGGCCGGTGCGCCGCCGCCCACCTTGTACGACTACCTGCCGCCTGATGCCTTGCTGGTGATCGACGAATCCCACGTCAGCGTGCCGCAGGTAGGTGCCATGTACAAGGGCGACCGTTCGCGCAAGGAAACCCTGGTCGAATACGGTTTCCGCCTGCCCTCGGCCCTGGACAACCGGCCCATGCGTTTCGACGAGTGGGAGGCGGTCAGCCCGCAGACCATTTTCGTGTCGGCGACACCGGGCACCTACGAGGCCGAGCACGCCGGGCGCGTGGTGGAACAGGTGGTGCGCCCGACCGGCCTGGTCGACCCGCAGGTGGAAGTGCGCCCGGCGCTAACCCAGGTCGACGATCTGCTGTCGGAAATCCGCAAGCGCGTGGCACAGGGCGAGCGGGTGCTGGCGACCACGCTGACCAAACGCATGGCCGAAGACCTTACCGACTACCTGGCCGACCATGACGTGCGGGTGCGTTATCTGCACTCGGACATCGACACCGTCGAACGGGTGGAGATCATCCGCGACTTGCGCCTGGGCAGCTTCGACGTGCTGGTAGGCATCAACCTGCTGCGCGAGGGCCTGGACATGCCCGAAGTGTCGTTGGTGGCGATCCTCGATGCCGACAAGGAAGGCTTCCTGCGTTCCGAGCGCTCACTGATCCAGACCATCGGCCGCGCGGCGCGCAACCTCAATGGCCGGGCCATCCTGTACGCCGACCAGATTACCGGTTCGATGCAGCGGGCCATCGACGAAACCGAGCGTCGCCGTGAGAAACAGATTGCCTTCAACCTGGCCCATGGCATCGTGCCCAAGGGCGTGGTCAAGGACATCACCGACATCATGGAAGGTGCCACCGTGCCAGGCGCGCGCAGCAAGAAGCGCAAGGGCATGGCCAAGGCGGCGGAGGAGAGCGCCCGTTACGAGGCCGAGCTGCGTACGCCAGGCGAGATCACCAAGCGCATCAAGCAGTTGGAAGAGAAGATGATGCAGTTCGCCCGCGACCTGGAATTCGAGGCTGCGGCGCAGCTGCGCGACGAGATTGCCCAGCTTCGGGAGCGGTTGATTACCAGCTGACGCGTGGCGTGGGGGAGGCCGCTCCCATAGGGGGGCGCGCCGCATCTGAAACAGGCTTAATGGGCTTCCCCAGCCTTCAATCCCTCCGGCAACTTGCGGGTCATCAACACCGCCACCATGCTTATCGTCAAGCCGATCCCGACAAAGTGGAAGGCATCGTTGTAGGCCATGATCAACGCCTGCTGATGGGTAATCTCGCTCAATTTCCCCAGCGCGGCATTGTCATTTCCCAGCCGCTCTGCCAGTTGCGCCAGGCGCTCCGCCACCTGTGGGTTGCTCGGCACCAGCGCTTCCCTCAAATAATCGAAATACACCTTGGTCCGCGCATCCAGCAGCGTGGCCAGTAGCGCAATGCCGATCGCCCCGCCCAGATTACGCAGGATATTGAACAGGCTCGATGCCGAGCCGGCATCCTGCGGCTGGATATACGCCGTGGCGATCAGCGAGATGGTTACCATGATCATCGGCTGGCCGATGGCGCGGATGATCTGGATATGGTTGAACTGCGGCCCGGCAAAATCCGGGTTGAGTACCCCCGAACCAAAACTTGCGACGCCGAACAGGCAGAAGCCCAAAGCGCACAACACCTTGGGTGACACCACTTTCATCAATTGCGGCACCAGCGGGATGAGGAACAGCTGCGGGATGCCCATCCACATGATCACCTCGCCGATCTGCAGGGCGTTGTAGCCCTGCACCTGCGCCAGATACAACGGCAACAGGTAGATCGAGCCATACAGGCCCACGCCCATGCCCAGGCTGGCGATGCTCGACAGGCCGAAGTTGCGGTTACCCAGGATGCGCAGGTTGATCAGCGGTTGTGGCCTGGAAAGCTGCAGGATGACGAAGGTGATCAGGCTGATCAGGGCGATGCTGCCGAGGCCGACGATCAGCTGCGACTCCAGCCAGTCCTTGCGGTGGCCTTCCTCCAGAAATACCTGCAGGCAACCCAGGCCCAGGCCCAGGGTGACGATGCCGGCGTAGTCGGTGCTTTTCAGCAGCTCCCAGTGTGCGTCCTTCTTCTCCAGCCCGTACAGCAGGCCGGCGATCATCACCAGGCCTGGCGGGATATTGATGTAGAAGATGTATTCCCAGCCCCAGTTTTCCGTCAGCCAGCCACCCAGGGTGGGGCCAATGGAGGGGGCGAAGGTGGCGGTCATGGCGAACATGGCCATGCCCTTGGCGCGGTGGTGCTCGGGCAGCTTGATCAGGGTCAGGGTGAAGGCCAGCGGGATCAATGCGCCGCCGGTAAAGCCCTGCAGGGCACGGAACAGGATCATGCTCTCCAGGTTCCAGGCCATCGAACACAGCAGCGACGACAGCAGGAAGCCGCCGGACACCCACACCGCCAGGCGCCGCGCCGACAGCAGTTGCACCAGCCAGGCGGTGAGCGGAATCATGATGATTTCCGCCACCAGGTACGAGGTGGAAATCCACGAGCCTTCCTCCAGCGTCGCCGACAACGCGCCCTGGATATCCTTCAGCGACGAATTGGTGATCTGGATATCCAGCACCGCCATGAACGCACCGAGCATCACGCTCATGACCGCGATCCAGTCGCGGCGGGTCGGCTCCGCTGTGGGCCTGAGCAACACGTCAGCGGCCATTTTGGCCTTCGTCTTCGCTGCGCAGGTCGACGGTGGCGGTCACCGACATGCCTGGGCGGATGCGCCCGTGCAGCGGGTTGTCGGCACGGAAGGTCAGCTTGACCGGGATGCGCTGCACTACCTTGGTGAAGTTGCCGGTGGCATTGTCGGGTGGCAGCAGGCTGAACTGCGCACCAGAGGCGGCGAACAGGCTGTCGACCCGGCCTTCGATCGGTGTATCGGGGTAGCTGTCGAAGACCAGTTCGGCGCGCTGCCCTGGCTGCATGCGGCCGATCTGGGTTTCCTTGAAGTTGGCCTGCACCCAGATGTCTTCGTCCGGCACGATCGACAGCAGGTAGGCACCGGCTTGTACCACCTGGCCATCGCGAGCATTGCGCTGGCCGATGGTGCCGCTGATCGGCGCACGGATTTCGCAGCGGGTCAGGTTCAGTTCGGCTTGGGCCAGGTCGGCGCGGGCGTTGGCGATTTGCGCGTCAAGGCGCTTGAGTTCGGCGCTGAGTGCGTTGACCTGCTGGCGCTGGCTTTGCAGGTCGGCGCGCGCCTTGTCGACCTGCGAGCCGGCAACATGGCTGTCTGCCGACAGCGTGGTGACGCGCTCTTCCGAGACGAAGCCCGGCTTGCGCAGCTTCTCGGCGCGGCTCAGGTCCAGGCGCGAGCGGTCGAAGGTGGCCTGGTTGGCTGCCACCTGGGCCTGGCCGGCGGCAATCAGGCTGGCCTGCTGGGTGAGGCGGCTTTCGGCCTGCGCATGCTCGGCTTCGCGGGTAGCCAGGGCGGCGCGGGCGCGTTGCACGGCCAGTTCGAAGTCGGCGGCCTCCAGCCGCACCAGCAAGTCGCCCTTGTGCACATGCTGGTTGTCAGCGACCGCTACTGCTTCGATGCGCGCGCCCAACTGGCTGGAAATGCGCGTGATTTCGCCCTGCACGTAGGCGTTGTCGGTACTTTCATAGAAGCGCCCCTTGAAGTACCAGTGGCCGAGGAAGGCGAGGGCAATGGTCGCCACCAGGATGAAGAAGACCAGCAGGCGACGTTTGAGTTGGGCAGGCATGAGCACTATGGTTCCAGAAATGTAAATAAATTTAACAGCGGCATGGGGCTCATCGACAAGTGTCGTTCGCGCCATTGCTGGAGCCCGGTGCCTGCCTCCTGCTAACATCCCGCCTTTGTTTCATCTTTCGTTCGAGACCCTCCATGACCACCGTACGCACGCGTATCGCGCCATCGCCGACCGGCGACCCCCATGTCGGCACTGCCTACATCGCCCTGTTCAACTACTGCTTTGCCAAGCAGCACGGCGGTGAGTTCATCCTGCGCATCGAAGACACCGACCAGCTGCGCTCCACGCGCGAGTCGGAACAGCAGATTTTCGATGCCCTGCGCTGGCTCGGTATTGAATGGAACGAAGGCCCGGACGTCGGCGGCCCGCACGGCCCCTACCGGCAGAGCGAGCGTGGTGAAATCTACGCCAGGTATGCCAAGCAGCTGGTTGATGCCGGCCATGCCTTCTATTGCTTCTGCACCGCCGAAGAACTGGAGCAGATGCGTGCCGAACAGCAAGCCCGTGGCGAAACTCCGCGCTACGACGGCCGCGCGCTGTTGCTGAGCGCCGAAGAGGTGCAGCGCCGCCTGGACGCTGGCGAGCCGCACGTGATCCGCATGAAGGTGCCGAGCGAAGGTGTATGCGTGGTCCCGGACATGCTGCGTGGTGATGTCGAGATCCCGTGGGATCGCATGGACATGCAGGTGCTGATGAAGAACGACGGCCTGCCGACGTACTTCCTGGCCAACGTGGTCGACGACCATCTGATGGGCATCACCCACGTGCTGCGCGGCGAAGAATGGCTGCCATCGGCGCCCAAGCTGATCAAACTGTACGAATACTTCGGTTGGGAGCAGCCCAAGCTGTGCTACATGCCGTTGCTGCGCAACCCGGACAAGTCCAAGCTGTCCAAGCGCAAGAACCCGACCTCGGTGACCTTCTACGAGCGCATGGGCTTCATGCCCGAGGCGATGCTCAACTACCTGGGCCGCATGGGCTGGTCGATGCCGGACGAGCGTGAGAAGTTCTCCCTGGCCGAGATGGTCGAGCACTTCGACCTGTCGCGTATTTCGCTGGGCGGCCCGATCTTCGACATCGAGAAGCTGTCCTGGCTGAACGGCCAGTGGCTGCGCGAGCTGCCGGTCGAAGAGTTCGCCGCGCGTCTGCAGAAGTGGGCGTTCAACAGCGACTACATGATGAAGATTGCCCCGCATGTGCAGGGCCGGGTGGAAACCTTCAGCCAGGTTGCTCCGCTGGGCGGGTTCTTCTTCGAAGGTGCGCTGAAGCTCGACGCCAAGCTGTTCGAAAGCAAGAAGCTGTCGGCCGATCAGGTGCGCCAGGTGATCCAGCTGATCTTGTGGAAGCTCGAAAGCCTGCGCCAGTGGGAAAAGGAGCGCATCACCGGTTGCATCCAGGCGGTGGTCGAGGCGCTGGAGCTGAAGCTGCGTGACGCCATGCCGCTGATGTTCGCCGCCATTACTGGCCAGGCAAGCTCGGTGTCGGTGCTCGATGCCATGGAAATTCTTGGCCCCGACCTGACCCGCTACCGCCTGCGCCAGGCCCTGGACCTGCTGGGTGGGGTGTCGAAGAAAGAAAACAAGGAATGGGAAAAGCTGCTGGCGTCCATCGCCTGAGTGCCTTCGGAAGGCATTAGCCGAACCCTGCAGGGGCGGCCTTGTGTCGTGAAATGAGCGCAGCGTGGTCCCGGAATTTCGGCTTCAGTGCAAGAAACGCCGGGGCCGCTTTGCGGCCCTTTCGCGACACAAGGCCGCTCCTAAGCAGGCGCGGCGCTTCGATTCACCAGGGCAGGGCGGTAAGTGATTGTTATCTGTGAAAATTTTTTTGAATATTTTGAAAAATTAGTTTGACAGCCCTGCAATCCGATCTTAATATGCGCCCCGTCCACAGCGATGAACGAAAACGAAACGTCAGGCACCCAGCCAGCGCTTCGGTTCAAAGCGACATTGTGGGGCTATAGCTCAGCTGGGAGAGCGCCTGCATGGCATGCAGGAGGTCAGCGGTTCGATCCCGCTTAGCTCCACCAAATTCCGTTTGGCAGCCAAGGCTGTCGAGCAAGGCCGGGTCCAGCAACCGGGTCTTGAAGGTAAGAAGGTTCGTCCCCTTCGTCTAGTGGCCTAGGACACCGCCCTTTCACGGCGGTAACAGGGGTTCGAGTCCCCTAGGGGACGCCAGTTTTGCACAAGCGATGTTTCAGGATGTCGCTGGGCCGAGAGGCTATAAATCCGGGGCTATAGCTCAGCTGGGAGAGCGCCTGCATGGCATGCAGGAGGTCAGCGGTTCGATCCCGCTTAGCTCCACCAATTCTGCCAGGGTCCACATGCGTGGATCTTCGCGAAGGTTACGTCCCCTTCGTCTAGTGGCCTAGGACACCGCCCTTTCACGGCGGTAACAGGGGTTCGAGTCCCCTAGGGGACGCCACTTTTCCTGCGTTTTGCAGGGCTTAAAAAGGCTCGTCGATTATTGATGAGCCTTTTGTTTCGGGGCTATAGCTCAGCTGGGAGAGCGCCTGCATGGCATGCAGGAGGTCAGCGGTTCGATCCCGCTTAGCTCCACCATTTCTGCCAGGGTTCACATGCGTGGATCTTCGCGAAGGTTACGTCCCCTTCGTCTAGTGGCCTAGGACACCGCCCTTTCACGGCGGTAACAGGGGTTCGAGTCCCCTAGGGGACGCCACATTTACCCGCGTATTGCGGGACCTTAAAGGCTCATTCGCTTATTGAATGGGCCTTTTGTTTTTTCCCTTCTCGAAAAAAATCTCACTGACAGATGGCCGCAGAATCCGCTTGCAGAAAAATATTATGAGAATAATATTTCGATCATCATATTTTCCTGGTGAGTGCCTCATGAGCGACAAGAAGAGCAAAACCCGCGAGCGCATTCTCGAAGCGGCATGCACTGCATTGATCCAGCACGGCCCGGCCGAGCCTAGCGTCAGTCAGGTGATGGGGGCGGCAGGCCTGACTGTGGGCGGCTTCTATGCCCATTTCGACAGCAAGGACGACATGATGCTCGAGGCGTTCCGCCAACTGCTCAGCGAACGCCGGGCCTTGCTGGCCCAGGTCGATCCCGGCCTCGATGGTACCGAGCGGCGGGCGTTGGTCAGCGCCTTCTACCTATCGCGCAAGCACCGCGATGCCGAGGTGCATGCCTGCCCACTGCCCAATTCGCTGGGTGAAATGCAGCGCCTGCCAGAGGCTTTTCGCGAGGTGCTGGCCGAGCACATCGAGTTGATGACTGCCGCCATGGTCGACTGCCCCGAGGAAGCCGACAAGGCGCTGGCCGACCTGGCCCTGATGATTGGCGGTCTGGCCCTGGCCCGTGCCTTGGGCACCAGCGAACTGTCTGACCGGATTCTACGCGCCGCCAAATCGGCGGTGCTCTGAGAGGAGCATGGCGATGACCACCCTGAGCTGGATTCGTGGTGTCAACGGCACCCTGGGCCATCTGGCCCCGGAGCATATTGCGGGCAAGATGCGCCGTGCGTTCATGACCCCGCGCAACCTGCCGCCGCGGCAGTGGGAGCTGCCGGTGCTGGCCAGCGCCGAACGCATCACCCTGCGCTTCGGTTTGTCCGCGTTGCGATGGGGCAAAGGGCCGACCGTGCTGTTGATGCACGGCTGGGAAGGGCGCCCGACCCAGTTCGCTGCCTTGATCGAGACCCTGGTCCAGGCCGGGCATACCGTGGTCTCGCTGGAAGGGCCGGGGCATGGTCGGTCGCCTGGCGAGCAGGCGCACGTGGTGCTGTTTGCCCGGGCCTTGCTGGAGGCTGCCGCCGAGTTGCCGCCGCTGCGCGCGGTGATTGGCCATTCCATGGGCGGTGCCAGTGTGTTGCTGGCGCTGCAGATGGGCCTGCGCGCAGAAGCGGCAGTGAGCATCGCTGCGCCGGCACAACTGCTGGGCGTACTGCGTGGGTTCGCGCACCGCCTGGGGCTGCCGGCACGCGCGCGGGCCGCGTTCATCCGCCAGGTAGAGCGGGATGTGGGCATGCAGATTGCGCGGCTCGATGTCAGTGGTTATCAGCTGGAGTTGCCGGGGCTGGTGGTGCATGCCGCCGATGATGAGCTGGTACCTGTCACTGAAGCCCAGGCCATTCACAAGGCCTGGTTCGACAGCCGGCTGCTGCGGCTGGAGGAGGGCGGGCACCAGCGCGTGCTGGCTGACCCACGCTTGAGTGAAGCCGTGCTCGAATTGCTGGCGCAGGCGGATGCACCGGCGCGGCAAAGCGCCTGATCGACGCGCCTGGCATCGCCCGAGGCGGTCGTTCCGGCACCACTCGACGTGGCTGCTCCGGCAACGACTGCGTCGGGCTCACTAGCAGGCGCAGAAGGTCTGGACATTCCCCCGCAGGTCGCTGCTAAATCCACTTTTGCGCCAAGGAAGCGAACATGAGCTGGGATCTGGCAACACCTTTTGTCATCGACCTGCGCGTCGCCAGCGAGGACATCGATGGCCTCGGCCACGCCAACAATGCCGTTTACGTCACCTGGTTGGAACGCTGCGCCTGGCGTCACTCACAGCGCCTGGGCCTGGATCTGGCCGAATACCGCCGGCTGGACCGGGCCATGGCCGTGGTGCGCCACGAAATCGACTACCTGGCCGCCGCCTACGAGGACGATGAGCTGCAACTGGCCACCTGGATCATCGACTGGGACCAGCGCCTGCGCATGACCCGGCGCTTCCAGCTCAAACGCCCGCGTGACGGCGTGACCCTGCTGCGCGCCCAGACCACCTTTGCCTGCATCGAGCTGTCCAGTGGCAAGCCCAGGCGCATGCCGGCGGAATTCCTCAACGGTTACGGCCCGGCGCTGATCGGCGCCTGAAACACCGGCAATTTTTGCTAGACTGCCGGCTTTTTCCCCGAGACCCCGACATGCAAATTGCCCTGGCCCCCATGGAGGGGCTGGTCGACAACATCCTGCGCGACGTGCTGACCCGCGTCGGCGGTATCGACTGGTGTGTCACCGAGTTCATTCGCGTATGTGATCGCCTGCTGCCGCCTGCCTCGTTCGACAAGCTGGCGCCCGAATTGCGCAGCGGCGCGCGGACTGCCGCAGGGGTGCCGATGCGTGTGCAGTTGCTGGGCTCCGACCCGGTGTGCCTGGCCGAAAACGCCGCGCTTGCCTGCGAGCTGGGGGCGCCGGTGATCGACCTGAACTTCGGTTGCCCGGCCAAGACCGTGAACAAGTCACGCGGTGGCGCGGTGCTGCTCAAGGAGCCGGAGCTGCTGCACGCCATCGTGCGCGAGGTACGCCGCGCCGTGCCGGCGGATATTCCGGTGACGGCGAAGATGCGTCTGGGCTTTGACAGCCCCGATGGTGCGCTGGACTGTGCCACCGCCCTGGCCGAAGGTGGTTCGGCGCACCTGGTGGTGCATGCGCGGACCAAGGTCGAGGGCTACAAGCCGCCGGCCCACTGGGAGTGGGTGGCGCGGGTGCAGGATGTGGTCAAGGTGCCGGTGTTTGCCAATGGCGAGATCTGGACCGTGGAGGACTGGCGGCGTTGCCGTGAGGTCAGTGGTGCCGAAGACATCATGCTGGGCCGCGGGCTGGTCTCGCGCCCCGACCTGGGGCTACAGATTGCCGCCGCGCGTGATGGGCGCGAGTATCTGCCGATGACCTGGACCGACCTGCTGCCGTTGTTGCGTGAATTCTGGCGTCAGGCCCAGGCCAAGCTGTCGCCACGTTATGCGCCGGGGCGGATGAAGCAGTGGTTGGCGATGCTGACCCGCAGTTACCCGGAAGCGGTGGTACTGTTCGCCGAATTGCGCCGGGAGGATGACTGTGCGCGGATCAGTCGCTTGCTTGGGGTTGAGGAGGCTTCCTTCGAGGTCTGTGTTGCCTGACCTGGCCCTGTCGCGGTCAGGCCCGGTGCAAGTCGGTGGAATTTTTCGGTTTGCCCCCTTGAAAGCATATTCCTCGACCCTATCTCTTGAGTACGCGATGCCGAAGTCGGGTCGCGTAGTGACTTTACTTGCTGAATCTCAGGAGTTTACGACCATGACTACCGCTTTCTCTCTCGCTCCACTGTTCCGCCATTCCGTGGGTTTCGACCGTTTCAACGACCTGTTCGAGTCCGCGGCACGTAACGAGGCCGGTAGCAGCTACCCGCCCTACAACGTGGAAAAGCATGGCGATGACCACTACCGCATCGTGGTAGCCGCAGCCGGCTTCCAGGAGCAGGACCTCGACCTGCAGGTCGAAAAAGGTGTCCTGACCGTGTCCGGTGGCAAGCGCGACAACGGCGCCGAAGAAGTGACCTACCTGCACCAGGGTATCGCGCAGCGCGCCTTCAAGTTGTCCTTCCGCCTGGCCGACCATATCGAAGTCAAGGCTGCCGGCCTGGCCAATGGCCTGCTCAGCATCGACTTGCTGCGCATCGTGCCTGAAGAAGCCAAGGCCAAGCGCATCCCGATCAATGGCGACAAGCCGGCGCTGAACTGATCGCGGCGATGTGAAAAAGGGCACCCCAGTGGTGCCCTTTTTTGTGTCCCGCTGTGGTGGCTCTTGCGCGGCAACTGTTGCAGGAGCGCATCAGTATCAGCTTCCGTAATTAGCCGGCGCCTCCAGCAACATCTGCCGAAACTCCGACAAGGGCAGCGGCCGGCTATGCAGGTACCCCTGGTACAAGTGGCACCCCAGCCGTTCCAGGAACTCCAGCTGTTCGGTCAGCTCCACCCCTTCGGCAATTACCGCCAAACCCAGGCTGCGGGCCATGGCAACGATGGCGCGGACGATCTCGGCGTCGTTGGGATCCATCGGCGCATCGCGCACGAAGGTCTGGTCGATTTTCAGTGCGTCTACCGGCAGGCGCTTCAGGTAGGTCAGTGAGGAGTAGCCGGTGCCAAAGTCATCCATCGCAAAACTCACCCCTTGGCGCTTCAGCTCGCGCATCTTGCTGATGGTGTCTTCGAGGTTCTGGATGACGATGCCTTCGGTGATTTCCAGCTTCAGCATCTGCCGTGGCAAACGGTAGTCGTCCAGGCTGCGCAGCACCCGCCCAACGAAATCGTTCTGGCGGAACTGGCGCGGGCTGATGTTCACACACAGGCTGAAGCTGTCGGCCTCGACCAGCCCGTCGGCAAGCATGCTGGCGCAGGCATCGCAGGCTTCGTCGAGGATCCAGCTGCCAACCTCCAGGATCAGGCCGCTTTCTTCCAACACCTGGATGAATTGTGCCGGTGGTTGCTGGCCCAGTTGCGGGTGGTGCCAACGCAGCAACACCTCGGCGCCGACGATGCGGTTGTCACGCGCATCCACCTGCGGCTGGAAGTGCAACGCCAATTCGCCGCGGGCCAGGGCCAAGCGCAGGTCGTTTTCCATGCGCAGGCGCTCGCTGGCGGCCTTCTGCATGGTGGTATGGAATAGCTGGGTGGTGTTGCGCCCGGAATCCTTGGCCCGGTACAAGGCGATATCGGCGCGCTTGAGCAGGTCGGCTGGCGTGGCGCCATGGTCGGGGATCAGTGCGACACCGATGCTCGGCGTCACCTGCAGGCGCTGGCCATCCAGCGACATTGGCTCGGCCAGCAGTTCGCGCAGATTGTCGGCCAGTTCACGGACTTTTGCTTCGACCATGTCGCGGCTGCCTTCCAGGCCGCTCAGCAACACTACGAACTCGTCGCCACCCAGGCGTGCCACGGTGTCCTCCAGGCGCACGCTGGCTTCCAGGCGTGCGGTGATGATCTTCAGCACCGTGTCGCCCACCGGGTGGCCCAGCGAGTCGTTGATGTGCTTGAAATGGTCGAGGTCGAGGAACAGCAACGCGCCGCGCAGGTTATGGCGCTTGAGCAAGGCAATCTGCTGGCTCAGGCGGTCCATCAGCAGGGCGCGGTTGGGCAGGTTGGTCAACGGGTCGTGGTAGGCCAGGTGGCGAATCTGCGCTTGCGCATTCTTCAGCTGGCTGACGTCGCGAGCGTTCAGCAGCAGGCAGTCGACCTCGTTCAGGGTAATGGGCTCGACGGATACCTCCACAGTGAGGATATCGCCACGCTTGTTGCGCCCGAGCATCTCGCGGTGGTGCACCCGGCCCCGCTCGCGCAACTCCGCCAGCAGGGCGCTACGCTGTTTGTCGTCGGCCCAGATACCCACCTCGTACACCGTGCGGCCGACCACTTCGGCGGCGCTGTAGCCGGTCAGGCGGCAGAAACCGTCGTTGATTTCCAGGTAGCGGCCACTGTAGCGCTCGGTGATGGTGATGGCGTCGGGGCTGGAGTGGAAGGCTTTGGCGAACTTCTCCTCGCTGGACTTGAGCGCCGCCTCGGCGCGCTGCTGCTGGGTGATGTCGCGCAGGGTAGTCACGCTGCAGGGCTGGCCATCGACGGTGATCAGGCGGCTGGAAATCACGCAGGTCAACGGTGCACCATTGCGGTGGTTGACCACCACGGCAACGTTGCTCAGGGCCTGCTCGCGGATCACCCGCTCGATGCGCTGCGCGCGCTCGAAGGTCTCGGCCCACAGGCCGATTTCCTCGGCAGTGCGGCCGATGACCTGGTCGGTGCTCCAGCCAAAGGTCTGGGTGAACGCCGGGTTGATCTCGATGAACTGGCCGGTGTCCTGGCGGTTGACGCAGATCGGGTCGGGGCTGACCTGGAACAGGCTGGCGAATTTCTCTTCCGAAGCGCTCAGGCGTTGTTCACGCTCCACCTGGTCAGTGATGTCGAGCAAGGTGCCGGCCATGCGCAACGGGTTGCCCTGCTCGTCGCGGTACAGCCGGGCGCGGCTTTCGATATAGCGCGAGACGCCGTTCTCCAGCTGTACCTGGTAGGTGATCTGGTAGTTGCCGGCAGGGCCTTCGCGCAGGCTGCGGTAGGTCTGGCGCATCGCGTTGCGCTCTTGCTCCGGCACACCTTCGAAAAACGCGTCGAACGATTCGTGAAAGGGGATCGGCGGCAGGCCATGCAGCTGTGCGGCGCGGGCCGAGCCGTAGAGCATGCCGCTGGGGATATGCCAATCCCAGGTGCCCAGCTGTGCCGAGTCCAGGGCCAGGTCCAGGCGCTCCTGGCTTTCCTTCAGCGCCTGTTCGGCGCGTTTGCGTTCGGTGGTGTCCATGAAGGTGCTGAGGAGGAAGGTCACGCCTTCCAGCTCTATGCCCTGGGTGCTGAGTATGCCGTCATGTACCTTGCCGCTGATGGCGCGGAACTGGACCTCCAGGTTCAATGGGCCGTTGCTGGTACGGGTCGATTCCAGCAATTGGTGGCGCTGTTCGGGGTTGACCCACAGGCCCAGTTCCAGGCTGGTCTTGCCGATCACCTGGCTGCCGGGCCAGCCGAACATGTTTTCGAAGTGCTGGTTGACTTCGAAAATCATGCCGTCGTGGCGGCGGGTCAGCAAAATGGCGTTGGGGCTGAGGTGGAACAGGGTGGCGAAGCGCTTTTCCGAGTTTATCAGCGCTGTTTCCCGTTCGCGCTGGCGGGTGATCTCGCGGATGACCCCGATCATCTGCGGCCGGCCGTGCTGGTCATGGGTCAGGCTGCCATTGATCTCCAGCCAGTGCAGGCTGCCGTCCGGCCAGCGGATGCGGTGGCGCATGGCTTTTTCCGCCGGTTCGCCGTTGACCACGGCCTGGAACACCTGGCGGGTGCGGGCGCGGTCTTCCTCTGGCAGCAGGTCGAGATAGTCGATATCGCTGGGTAGCGGTTTGTGCGGGTCGAAGCCAAACAGCGCCTGGGTGCCCCGTGACCAGCTCACCCGGCCGGTCTGTATATCCCATAGCCAGGCGCCCAGGCGCGCCCCGTTGAGCGCTGCCAGCAATTGCGGGGCGTTCTGCCAGGCCTGTTCCGACTCCTGGGGATCGGCCGCAGGGATGCGCGGCAGGCGCGGAAAGCGGTTCGCTGATTTGGGCATCGGTACCAGACCTTTGGCGTATGACGCGTCCTTTGGAGGTGGAAAAACCGGGCTGACGGCCGGTCAGGCGGGCCCCGCGTGGCTGTCGAGCAGGGCCATGAATGCCCTGGCGGCGTTCGATAGCGTACGCTCCGTGTGCAAAATGTAGCCTAGCTGGCGCGACAGCTGTATGCCCGGCAAGCTGATGGGTGCAACCTGTTCATCGAGCATGGTGCGCGGCAGCACGCTCCAGGCCAGGCCGATCGAGACCATCATCTTGATGGTTTCCAGATAATTGGTGCTCATGGCGATATTGGGTGTCAGGCCCTGGCTTTCGAACAGGCGCTGCACGATATGGTGAGTGAAGGTATTGCCGCCCGGGAATACGGCCGGGTGGCGCGCGACGTCGGCCAGGCTCACCGCATGGTTGGCGGCCAGTGGGTGTTCAGGGGCGGCGACGAAATCCAGGGCGTCGTCCCACACCGGCACGGCCTTTACCAGGTGGTGCGGTTCGGGTGCCAGGGTGATCACGGCAATCTCGGCGCGGCCATGGAGGATTTCGTCGTAGGCCGCTTCCGAATCCATGAACTGAATATCCAACGCCACCGCCGGGTATTCCCGAGTGAAGGCCCGCAACAGCGGGGGCAAGCGGTGCAAGCCGATATGGTGGCTGGTGGCCAGGGTCAGGCGGCCACTGACTTCGCCGGTCAAATTGGTCAGTGCGCGCCGGGTATCATCGAGGACGTTGAGGATCTGGTAGGCGCGGGGCAGCAAGGCGCGGCCAGCTTCGGTCAGGGTCACCTCGCGGCCCAGCCGGTCGAACAGGCGCACATCCAGTTGTTGTTCCAGTCCGGCGATGCGCTTGCTGACGGCCGGTTGGGTCAGGAACAGGCGGTCGGCCGCCCCGGAAAAGCTCCCGGTTTCGGCAATCGCGATGAAGGCGCTAAGGTTGGCCAGATCCACGGTTTGTATTCCTGTTTGTTATCCAAAGCATAAAAATTATGAATTTGAGTTATTCAATCTAACCCCCTAGCATCGACCGCACAAGCCAAGGGGTCTTTGGCATAGAAAGACGCTGATGAGGAACAGTCTGATGGCTGGCAAAACGCTCTACGACAAACTCTGGGAAGCCCATGAGGTCAAGCGCCGTGATGACGGCTCGTCCTTGATCTACATCGACCGCCACATCATCCACGAAGTGACGTCGCCCCAGGCCTTCGAAGGCCTGCGCCTCGCCAACCGCAAGCCATGGCGCATTGATGCCAACATCGCCACGCCAGACCATAACGTGCCGACCACGCCAGAGCGCAAGGGCGGTATCGAGGCCATTGTCGACCAGGTGTCGCGCCTGCAGGTGCAGACGCTCGATGAAAACTGCGACGAATACGGCATCGTCGAATTCAAGATGAACGACGAGCGCCAAGGCATCGTCCATGTCATCAGCCCGGAGCAAGGTGCCACCTTGCCGGGCATGACCGTGGTCTGCGGTGATTCACACACCTCCACCCATGGCGCTTTCGGCGCCCTGGCCCATGGCATCGGCACTTCCGAAGTGGAGCACGTTCTCGCTACCCAGTGCCTGGTGGCGAAGAAGATGAAGAACATGCTGGTACGCGTGGAGGGCCAGTTGCCTGTCGGCGTTACCGCCAAGGATATCGTTCTGGCCGTGATCGGCAAGATCGGCACCGCCGGTGGTAATGGCCATGCCATGGAATTCGCCGGCAGCGCCATTCGCGAGTTGTCGATGGAAGGCCGCATGACCATCTGCAACATGTCCATTGAAGCCGGAGCCCGCGTAGGCCTGGTTGCGGTGGACGATACCACTGTCGCCTATGTTGAAGGCCGCCCGTACGCGCCCAAGGGCGAGCAATGGAAGCAGGCGGTCGAAGCCTGGAAAGGCCTGGTTTCCGACGCTGACGCGGTGTTCGACACCGTGGTCGAGCTCGACGCTGCGCAAATCAAGCCACAGGTCAGCTGGGGCACCTCGCCGGAGATGGTCCTGGCCGTCGACCAGCGCGTACCGGACCCGGCTGCCGAGCCTGACCTGATCAAGCGTGGCTCGATCGAGCGCGCCCTCAAGTACATGGGCCTGGCCGCCAACCAGGCAATCACCGACATCAAGCTCGACCGCGTGTTCATCGGCTCGTGCACCAACTCGCGTATCGAAGACCTGCGCGCCGCAGCCGCAATCGCCAAGGGCCGCAAGGTCGCTGCCAACGTCAAGCAGGCGCTGGTGGTGCCGGGCTCGGGCCTGGTCAAGGCCCAGGCCGAGCGCGAAGGCCTGGACAAGATCTTCCTCGAAGCCGGTTTCGAATGGCGTGAACCAGGCTGCTCGATGTGCCTGGCGATGAACCCGGATCGCCTGGAGAGCGGCGAGCACTGCGCGTCCACCTCGAACCGCAACTTCGAAGGCCGTCAGGGCGCCGGTGGCCGTACCCACCTGGTCAGCCCGGCCATGGCCGCCGCCGCCGCGGTGACCGGCCACTTCATCGATGTCCGCGAGTTGATCCAAGGGAGCGCAGCATGAAAGCCTTTACCCAGCACACTGGCCTCGTTGCTCCGTTGGACCGTGCCAACGTCGACACCGACCAGATCATCCCCAAGCAGTTCCTGAAGTCGATCAAACGCACCGGCTTCGGCCCCAACCTGTTCGACGAGTGGCGTTACCTGGATGTAGGCCAGCCCTACCAGGACAACAGCAAGCGCCCGCTGAACAAGGAATTCGTGCTCAACCACGAACGTTACCAGGGCGCCAGCGTGTTGCTGGCGCGGGAGAACTTCGGTTGCGGTTCCAGCCGTGAACACGCGCCGTGGGCGCTGGACGAGTACGGCTTCCGCAGCGTGATCGCGCCGAGCTTTGCCGACATCTTCTTCAATAACAGCTTCAAGAACGGCTTGCTGCCGATCATCCTCAGCGATGAGGAAGTCGACGAGCTGTTCAAGCAGGTCGAAGCCAACCCGGGCTACCAGCTGGTCATCGACCTGCAGGCGCAGGCGGTGACCCGTCCGGATGGCAAGGTGCTGCACTTCGAGATCGATGCGTTCCGCAAGCACTGCCTGCTCAACGGCCTGGACGACATCGGCCTGACCCTGCAGGACAGCGATGCGATCAAGGCTTTCGAAGGCAAGCACCGCGCCGGGCAGCCTTGGCTGTTCCGTGATGCCTGATTGTTTTTAGGGCAGTACCGGCCTGTTCGCGGGTGAACCCGCTCCCACAGGTACAGTGCAGGATTGCAAACCTGTAGAGGTCCTGTGGGAGCGGGTTTACCCGCGAAAGGGCCGGTACAGGCAGCAATAAACCCAAAGGATCGAGACATGACCAGCACCCAGCACACCGATGTGGTCCAGCGCCAGTTCGGCGAACAGGCCAACGCCTACCTCAGCAGCGCCGTACACGCCCAGGGCAGCGAATTCGCCCTGCTGCAGGCCGCACTGGCCGGGCAGGGCCATGCCCGCGTGCTGGACCTGGGCTGCGGTGCCGGCCATGTCAGCTTCCACGTCGCCCCGCTGGTTGCCGAAGTGGTCGCCTACGACCTTTCGCAAGCCATGCTTGACGTGGTTGCCAGTGCCGCTGCCGAGCGCGGCCTGGCCAATATCACCACCGAACGCGGCGCCGCCGAACGCCTGCCGTTCGCCGATGCCTCGTTCGACTTCGTCTTCAGCCGCTACTCGGCCCACCACTGGAGCGACCTGGGCCTGGCCCTGCGCGAAGTGCGCCGGGTACTCAAGCCGGGCGGCGTGGCAGCCTTCACCGACGTCATGTCGCCGGGTAGCCCGTTGCTTGACACCTACCTGCAAACGGTCGAAGTGCTGCGCGACACCAGCCACGTACGCGACTACTCCGCCGCCGAATGGCAGCGCCAGGTCAGCGAGGCCGGCCTGCACGTGCGCAGCCATACCCGCCAGCCGCTGCGCCTGGAGTTCGGCAGCTGGGTCGAGCGCATGCGCACCCCCGAACCGATGCGCGTGGCCATCCGCCAGTTGCAGCAAGCCATGGGCGAAGAAGTACGGCAGTATTACCAGATCGAGGCCGATGGTTCGTTCAGCACGGATGTGCTGGTGTTGTGGGCCGAGCGTTAAGAACTTTTCGGTGTGGCCCGCTTGGCCGCACCGCGTGAATGGATAGAGGAAAGCATGAGCAAGCAGATTCTGATTCTCCCAGGTGACGGTATCGGCCCGGAAATCATGGCCGAGGCGGTCAAGGTGCTGGAGCTGGCCAACGACAAGTTCCAGCTCGGTTTCAGCCTGGCCCACGACGTCATCGGTGGCGCCGCCATCGACAAGCACGGCGTGCCACTGGCCGACGAGACCCTGGAGCGTGCGCGCAAGGCCGATGCCGTGCTGCTGGGCGCCGTAGGCGGGCCGAAGTGGGACAAGATCGAGCGTGACATTCGCCCGGAGCGCGGCCTGCTGAAGATCCGTTCGCAACTGGGCCTGTTCGCCAACCTGCGCCCGGCCATCCTCTATCCGCAACTGGCCGATGCCTCGTCGCTCAAGCCAGAGATCGTCTCCGGCCTGGACATCCTCATCGTCCGTGAGCTGACCGGCGGCATCTACTTTGGTGCGCCGCGTGGCCAGCGCGAGCTGCAAGGTGGCGAGCGCCAGGCCTACGACACCCTGCCGTACAGCGAAAGCGAAGTGCGCCGCATTGCCCGGGTCGGCTTCGACATGGCCCGTGTGCGGGGCAAGAAGCTGTGCTCGGTGGACAAGGCCAACGTCCTGGCGTCCAGCCAACTGTGGCGCGAAGTGGTCGAAGACGTGGCCAAGGACTACCCGGACGTGGAACTGAGCCACATGTACGTCGATAACGCTGCCATGCAACTGGTACGCGCACCCAAGCAGTTCGACGTGATGGTGACCGACAACATGTTCGGTGACATTCTGTCGGATGAAGCTTCCATGCTGACCGGTTCCATCGGCATGCTGCCTTCGGCGTCGCTGGATGCCGACAACAAGGGCATGTACGAACCGTGCCACGGCTCGGCGCCGGACATCGCCGGCCAGGGTATCGCCAACCCGTTGGCGACCATCCTCTCGGTGTCGATGATGCTGCGTTACAGCTTCAATCAGACGGTTGCCGCCGAAGCGATCGAGAAGGCCGTGAGCGTGGTCCTGGACCAGGGCCTGCGCACCGGCGACATTTTCTCGGAAGGCTGCCGCAAAGTGGGTACGCAGGAAATGGGCGACGCAGTAGTCGCAGCGCTGCGGAATCTGTAATCTCTCTGGCCCGCCACCCCAAATTCCCGGTGGCGGCCCACTTTTAGCAAAGGTGTAGTTGCGATGAAACGTGTAGGTCTGATCGGTTGGCGCGGTATGGTCGGTTCCGTGCTCATGCAGCGGATGCTGGAGGAGCAGGATTTCGACCTTATCGAGCCGGTGTTCTTCACCACCTCCAACGTCGGTGGCCAAGGCCCGAACGTGGGCAAGGATACTGCTCCACTCAAGGACGCTTATTCGATCGAAGAACTCAAGACCCTCGACGTGATCCTGACCTGTCAGGGCGGCGACTACACCAACGAGGTCTTCCCCAAGCTGCGTGAAGCCGGTTGGCAGGGCTACTGGATCGATGCCGCTTCGTCCCTGCGCATGCAGGATGACGCGGTGATCATCCTCGACCCGGTCAACCGCAAGGTCATCGACCAGCAGCTGGACGCGGGTACCAAGAACTACATCGGCGGCAACTGCACCGTCAGCCTGATGCTGATGGGCCTGGGCGGCCTGTTCGAAGCCGGCCTGGTCGAGTGGATGAGCGCCATGACCTACCAGGCGGCCTCGGGTGCTGGCGCGCAGAACATGCGTGAGCTGATCAAGCAGATGGGGGCTACCCACGCCGCGGTGGCCGATGACCTGGCCAACCCGGCCAGTGCCATCCTCGACATCGACCGCAAGGTTGCCGAAACCATGCGTAGCGAAGCGTTCCCGACCGAAAACTTCGGTGTGCCGCTGGCCGGCAGCCTGATCCCGTGGATCGACAAGGAACTGCCGAACGGCCAGAGCCGCGAAGAGTGGAAGGCCCAGGCCGAGACCAACAAGATCCTCGGCCGCTTCAAGAGCCCGATCCCGGTAGACGGCATCTGCGTGCGCATCGGCGCCATGCGTTGCCATAGCCAGGCGCTGACCATCAAGCTGAACAAGGACGTGCCGCTCGCCGACATCGAAGGCATGATCAGCCAGCACAACCCTTGGGTGAAACTGGTGCCGAACCAGCGGGAGATCAGCATGCAGGAGCTGAGTCCGACCAAGGTGACCGGGACCCTGAATATTCCGGTTGGCCGCTTGCGCAAGCTGAACATGGGGTCGCAGTACCTGGGCGCGTTCACCGTCGGTGACCAGCTGCTGTGGGGCGCGGCCGAACCGCTGCGTCGCATGCTGCGGATTCTGCTGGAGCGTTGATCGTTCCGGTCTGACCGAAAACCCGCGCTGGTGACAGCGCGGGTTTTTTATTTCCGATCCATCCCGGCCGGCCCGGCTCTTCTCTACTTTTGCTTCTAGGCGCGCGATAGTTCAGGCGCCGCCGATTGCGACTTCAGGAGGCCGAGCGAAGGGACTGCGGAGGGAGGTGACGGGCATGGATGCCCGTCAAGCGCTGAGGCCCCATGGATGGGGCCTGCAGCGCGTACTCCCGGGAGCAGGCCCGTAGCGAGGGGACCCCGGAGCGAAGCGTAGGGGCCGGATGATGGGAGCCGACGGTTTTTGGTTCCTTTTTGCCACGACAAAAAGGAACCCGCCGTAAGGGCGGAAAGGTGACTTTGCGCCACCATCGCGAATGAATGTCTGCCTACATCCCAAAAGCCCAAAAGCCCAAAAGCTTTAAGCGACGGTTTTGATATGGCGAACAGTCCGTTTGCGATGGCGACGCTGACTCACCTTTTCGCCCTTACGGCGAGTCACTTTTTGCCAAACGCGGCAAAAAGTAACCAAAAAACGCTGCGCTCCCATCATCCGGCCCCTCCGCTGCGCTCCGGGGTTCCCTCGCGCCGGTCTTGCTCCCGGGAGTACGCGCTGCAGGCCCCATCCATGGGGCCTCAGCGCTTGACGGGCATCCATGCCCGTCACCTCCCTCCGCAAGACCTCTGCTCGGCCTCCTGAAGTCGCGAAGATCAAGATCAAGATCAAGATCAAGATCAAGATCAAGAGCAAGAGCAAGAGCAAGAGCAAGAGCAAGAGCAAGAGCAAGAGCAAGAGCAAGAGCAAGAGCAAGAGCGGCGCAGCTCTAGGTTTGGGCTAGCACAGACAAAACTCTACAATCCGAGTAAAGTGCCGCCCCCCGCCGTTTTCAGCAAAAGGATCCCTTCCATGACACACCCTTTGGACATCGCCGTCGTCGGCGCCACCGGCAGCGTCGGTGAAGCCCTGGTGCAGATCCTCGAAGAGCTGGATTTCCCGGTCGCCACCCTGCACCTGCTGGCCAGCATGGAATCGGCGGGCAGCAGCGTGATGTTCGCCGGCAAGAAGCTGAAAGTGCGCGAAGTGGACAGCTTCGACTTCGCCCAGGTCAAGCTGGCCTTCTTCGCCACCGGCGCCGCCGTCAGCCGCAGTTTTGCCGGCAAGGCGCTGCAGGCGGGTTGTACGGTCATCGACCTGTCCGGCGGCCTGGACGACGCCCTGGCCCTGGTGCCTGAAGCCAACGCCGAACGTCTGGCCGGCCTGGCACTGCCCGCGCGCATCGTCAGCCCGTGCTCGGCCGCAGTTGCCCTGGCTGTGGCGCTGGCACCGCTCAAGGGCTTGCTGGATATCGAGCGGGTGCAGGTGATGGCGGCGCTGGCGGTGTCGGCACAGGGGCGCGAAGCGGTCAACGAGCTGGCCCGGCAGACCGCCGAGCTGCTCAACGCCCGGCCGCTGGAACCACGCTTCTTCGACCGTCAGATGGCATTCAACCTGCTGGCCCAGGTGGGTGCTGCCGACGAACAGGGCCATACGGCGCTGGAGCGGCGCCTGGTCAGTGAGCTGCGTGTGCTGCTGGGCATGCCTGAACTGAAGATTTCCGTGAGCTGTGTTCAAGTCCCGGTGTTTTTTGGCGATAGCTTCAGTGTCGCGGTGCAGAGCCGTCGCCCGGTCGACCTGGAGGCGATTCAACAGGCACTCGAGGCGGCCGACAGTGTCGAACTGGTGGAACGCGATGATTATCCGACCCCGGTTGGTGACGCAGTGGGCCAAGACGTGGTCTATGTTGGTCGTGTACGGCATGGCGTTGATGAAGACCAGCAGCTCAACCTCTGGCTGACCACCGACAACGTGCGCAAAGGCGCCGCGTTGAACGCCGTGCAAGTGGCGCAATTGTTGATTAAACACATGCCGTAAAAGATACTGGCGAGCACTTTTGTCCTGCTCCGCATGCAGGTTTCAGGACGCTTCATACAAGGGAAGAGGTCATGCTTCGAATTCGCAAACTGGTTCTGGCCATGGCTGCAGCATCGGCGCTGTCATCAGGCATGGCGAATGCCCTGGGCCTGGGGGAGTTGACCCTCAAGTCGGCACAGAACCAGCCGCTGGACGCCGAGATCGAGCTGCTGGACGTGCGCGACCTCACCGCCGCCGAGGTGGCGCCGAGCCTGGCGCCGCCGGAAGAGTTCAGCAAGGCCGGCGTGGCGCTGCCGCCTTACCTCGAAGACCTGACCTTCACGCCGGTGATCAACCCCAACGGCCGGAGCGTGCTGCGGGTTACCTCCAGCCAGCCGCTGCCCGGGCCGGTGGTCAAGTTCCTGGTCCAGGTGATGTGGCCGCAGGGGCGTCTGCTGCGTGACTACAGTGTGCTGCTCGACCAGGCCAAGGCCCAGGGCGACAAGCCGGCGGCAGGCAATGTCGCGCCGGCGGTGACCGCTGCCGGCAGCTACACCACCCAGCGTCGCGACACCTTGTGGCAGATTGCCGCGCGCAACACCCAGGGTGGTGGCTCGATCCAGCAGACCATGATCGCGATCCAGGCGCTTAACCCGGACGCCTTCATCGGCAACAACATCAACCAGCTGAAGGTGGGCCAGGTGCTGCGCCTGCCCGACCAGCAGCAGATCCAGAGTATTGCGCAGAGCGAGGCGACCCGTGAGGTGGCCGAGCAGTATGCGGCCTGGCGTGAAGGCCGCCGCCTGGGCCCACGTGCGCGCCAGCTGGATGCTACCCGTCGCGGCGCCGCCGAGGCGGCACCGGCGCGCATTGCCCAGGGTGACAACCTGCGCCTGGTCAGCCCGGGCACCCAGGCCGGCGCCGACCAGGCCAAGGCACTCAGCGATAAACTGGCCGTGGCCGAGGAAAGCCTGGACACCAGCCGCCGCGACAACGAAGAACTCAAGAGCCGCATGGCCGACCTGCAGAGCCAGCTGGACAAGCTGCAGCGCCTGATCGAGTTGAAGAACAACCAGTTGGCCCACCTGGAGGCCCAGGGTGCAGCTGCTCCGGCCCAGCCCGCAGCCGATGCGCAACCGGTGGATGCGCAAGCGGAGGTCAAGCCTGCACCTGCCGCCGTGGATACTGCGCCCAAGCCGGCACCAGCCGCCGAGGCCGCAGCCAATGAACAGCCTGGCGGCATGCTGGAGGAAATCACCGGCAACCCGCTGCTGCTGGGGCTGATTGCCGGCAGTGCATTCCTCGTGCTGCTGCTTCTGCTGTTGCTGCTGGCGCGCAAGCGCAAGGCCCAGCAGGAAGCCGAGAAGCACCTGCGCATGGCGCGCGCGCTGGAAGAAGAGCAGGGCACAGGCTTCGACAACGACAGCGCAAGCCTCGAGGGTGTCGATGTTTCGGCCCCGAGCGTGACCCTGTCGCCAGCCGTGGTCGCCGCTTCGGCTGCTGCCGCTGCAGCAGCGGAAAAGCCGCTGACAGCCGCCGTCGAAGCGCAGCCGGAGCCGCAAGCCGACCCGTACGCCGCGCTGCTGGAAGAAGTCGGGCAATGCCTGGCCGCCGGTCGCCTGAACCGCGCTGCCGACCTGCTGGAGCCCGCCGTGGCCGCCGCGCCGCAACGTGATGACCTGCGCCTGCAACTGATGGATGTGTACGCCCGCCAGGGTGACCAGAGCGCCTTCGTCGAGCAGGAGCGCAAGCTGCCGGCAAGCGAGCAGAACAGCGCCGCAGTTGCCGGCTTGAAGGAACGCTACCCGGCCATGCTCGGCCTGGCTGCCGCCGGTCTCGGTGCTGCGGCCCTGGCTGCCGAGATGGACGAACAGTACGTGCAGGAGTTGCTCCAGGATCAGCCCGAAACGCCAGCGGTGGCCGAAGCCGGGCTGGACGACCTGCCGGCCCTCGAGCCGCAGTTGGCGGGCGAGCCGGAGGCCATCACGCCAGCGCAACCGGAGGCGGCACGCGAGCCGGAAGCCGAGCTGGATGCCTTCGATGAGGTACCGACCCTCGATGTGCCGGGCCTGGATGAGCAGGACCTGGACAGTGCCTTTGACCTGAGCCTGGGTGATGATTTGCCCGAGGAAGGCCCGCTGGCTGCGCCGGTACTCGACGAGCCGGTACAGGATGAGCCCCTGGCGCCAGTGCCACCGGCAGCAGAAGAGCCGTTCGCCGTCGATGCCGAGCTGCAGGCCGATGCCGACGCCGATTTCGAGGCCATGCTCGCCCAGGCTGAAGCGCAACCCGCAGTAGACCTGTCCGATTTCGACCTCGATATCAGCGAGCCGGTTGCCCCGGCTGCCCCGGCGGCGGCCGACGAGCCCCCGGTGGATGTCGCTGCGGAACTGGCGGCCTTCGACAGCGTGCCGGCGTTCGACCCATTGTCCGAATTCGACCTGCCGTCCGACTTCGACCTGTCGTTGTCGCTGGAAGACGATTCGCCGGCAGCCAAGAGCTTTGCCTCCGAGCTGGACGACGTCAACGCCGAGCTGGACAAGCTGTCGCAGAGCCTTGAGTCCCCCTCGCTGGAGCCACACTTCACCAGCGAAGACGCGGCTGCCCAGCCAGAGCCCGAGCCGCTGGACGACCTCGACTTCGACTTCTTCTCCGGCAGCGACGAAGTGGCGACCAAGCTTGACCTGGCCCGTGCCTATATCGACATGGGCGACCACCAGGGGGCACGTGACATCCTCGACGAAGTGGTCAAGGATGGCGATGAAAGCCAGCGCCAGGAAGCCGAGGACATGCTTTCCCGGTTGATCTGAAGCAGGCAGGGCTGGCGCCTTCGCGGGCCAGCCAAGGCAATGCAGATCCAACGGCAGCCCTGCACGGCTGCCGTTGTCGTTATAATCCCCGCCATTCCGTACACCCCACAGGTTTCATGCTCTTGGACATCATCGACACCGCCGCCGAGTCTGCGGCCGAAGGCTACTCTCGCATCGCCCTGGGCGTGGAATACAAAGGCGCGCGCTACCGCGGCTGGCAGCGCCAGGCCAGCGGTGTGCCGAGTGTCCAGCAGGCGCTCGAACAAGCCCTGTCCAAGGTGGCCAACGAGCCGATCTCGGTCATCTGCGCCGGGCGCACCGACGCCGGCGTACACGGTTGCGGGCAGGTCGTGCATTTCGACACCCGCGCCGTGCGCGACGAGCGCGCCTGGACCATGGGGACCAACTTCAACCTGCCGCATGACATCAGTGTGGTCTGGTCGCGGCCGATGCCGGCCGACTTCCATGCCCGTTTCAAGGCCTGTGCCCGGCGTTACCGCTACGTCATCTACAACGACCCGATCCGCCCGGCGCACCTGGCCGAGGAGGTTACCTGGAACCACCGCCCGCTGGATGTCGAGCGTATGGCCGAAGCCGCGCAGTACCTGCTCGGCACCCATGATTTCAGCGCCTTCCGTGCCAGCCAGTGCCAGGCCAAGTCGCCGATCAAGCATATCTACCATCTGCGTGTTACCCGCCATGGCCAGATGATCGTGCTGGACGTGCGCGCCACCGCCTTCCTGCACCACATGGTGCGCAACATTGCCGGCGTCCTGATGACCATCGGTGCCGGTGAGCGTCCGGTGGCCTGGGCGCGTGAGGTGCTGGAAGGGCGCAATCGCCGCGAAGGCGGGGTCACCGCGCACCCGTACGGGCTCTACCTGGTGCAGGTGGAGTACCCCGAGGAGTATGCGCTGCCAAGGCGTTACATCGGCCCACACTTTTTGACCGGCTACGAGGCATTGGCCGACTGACGGGCGAAAAGCCATTTGCTAACATCCGGCCTTTCACCTTCAGCAGCAGGGTTCGCTGTCCATGAGCAACGTTCGCAGCAAGATCTGCGGTATTACCCGCATCGAAGATGCACTGGCCGCTGCCGAAGCAGGGGCTGACGCCATCGGCCTGGTGTTCTACGCCAGGAGCCCGCGCGCGGTGGACGTGCGTCAGGCGCGGGCGATCATCGCCGCACTGCCGCCGTTCGTGACCACGGTGGGGTTGTTCGTCAACGCCACACGTTGCGAGCTGAACGAGATTCTCGAAGCGGTGCCGCTGGACCTGCTACAGTTCCACGGCGATGAAACCCCGCAGGATTGCGCAGGCTATCAGCGCCCCTGGATAAAGGCCCTGCGCGTGCGCCCGGGCGATGACCTGGAGGCGGCCTGCCGGTTGTACGCCGGTGCCCGCGGCATTCTGCTGGATACTTACGTGCCTGGCGTACCCGGCGGTACCGGTGAGGCATTCGACTGGTCGCTGGTGCCACCGCACCTGAGCAAGCCGGTCATCCTGGCCGGCGGGCTGACGGCCGACAACGTCGGCCAGGCCATCGCCCAGGTGCGGCCATACGCGGTGGATGTCAGTGGCGGCGTGGAGCAGGCCAAGGGCATCAAGGATGCAGCGAAGATCGAAGCCTTCGTGCGGGCGGTGAAACAGGCGTGATGGCAGATGTGACGGCTGGCTGCGCGCCATCGTCCATAGCTTTCGCAGCCCTGTGGGCAGCCGCCTGCGCCTGAGGCGGCAGAACGACACATTAGCGGTGGAGTGGCGCGCCGGAAGCCCCGGCGGTCGGTCCATCATCGTTTCATAAAAGATTGTGAGCTCAAGGGCAGGGCCGGCGATAGCGGCCGCTGCCTGCCGATACTGGAGAAAGAAAGCATGAGCAACTGGTTAGTCGACAAACTGATCCCTTCGATCATGCGTTCCGAGGTGAAGAAGAGCTCGGTGCCTGAAGGCCTGTGGCACAAGTGCCCGGCCTGCGAGGCCGTGCTGTATCGTCCGGAGCTGGAAAAGACCCTGGATGTCTGCCCCAAGTGCAACCACCACATGCGCATCGGCGCACGTGCGCGCATCGACATCTTCCTCGACGCCGATGGCCGTGCCGAACTGGGTGCCGACCTGGAGCCGGTCGACCGCCTGAAGTTCCGGGATGGCAAGAAGTACAAGGACCGCCTGGCCGGCGCCCAGAAGCAGACCGGCGAGAAAGACGCGCTGATCTCCATGAGCGGCACCCTGATGGGCATGCCGGTCGTGGTCAGTGCCTTCGAATTCTCGTTCATGGGTGGCTCGATGGGCGCCATCGTCGGCGAGCGTTTCGTACGCGCGGCCAACTACGCCCTGGAGCACCGCTGCCCGATGGTCTGCTTCTCCGCCTCGGGTGGCGCGCGCATGCAGGAAGCGCTGATCTCGCTGATGCAGATGGCCAAGACCTCGGCCGTACTGGCGCGCCTGCGTGAAGAAGGCATCCCGTTCATCTCGGTACTGACCGACCCGGTGTACGGTGGCGTTTCCGCCAGCCTGGCGATGCTCGGTGACGTGATCGTCGGCGAGCCGAAGGCCCTGATCGGTTTCGCCGGCCCGCGCGTGATCGAACAGACCGTACGCGAGAAACTGCCGGAAGGCTTCCAGCGCAGCGAGTTCCTGCTGGAACACGGTGCCATCGACCTGATCATCCCGCGTGGTGAGTTGCGCCCGCGTCTGGCTCGCCTGCTGGCCCAGATGACTGGCCAGAAGACCCCGGAGCAGGCGCGTGAGGCGGCTGCCGTCGCGTGATGAAACAACGATCCCTGGGCGAATGGCTCGCCTACCTCGAGCAGTTGCACCCCACGGCCATCGACATGGGCCTGGAGCGGTCGCAGAAGGTGCTTGCCCGGCTGGCGCTGGGCAAGCTGGCGCCACGCGTGGTAACGGTGACCGGTACCAACGGCAAGGGCTCGACCTGCGCCTTCGTGGCTTCGCTGCTGCGTGCCCAGGGGTTGAAGGTCGGCGTGTACAGCTCGCCGCATCTGTTGCGTTACAACGAGCGAGTGCTGATCGATGGCCAGGAAGCCAGCGACGAGCGCCTGTGCGATGCCTTCGCCGCCGTCGAGGCGGCGCGGGGCGACATATCGCTGACCTATTTCGAAATGGGCACCCTGGCCGCGTTCTGGTTGTTCTGCCAGTCGCAACTGGACGCGGTGGTGCTGGAAGTAGGCCTGGGTGGCCGTCTGGATACCGTGAACGTGGTGGATGCCGACCTGGCCCTGGTGACCAGCATCGGCGTCGACCATGTCGACTACCTGGGCGATACCCGCGAGCAGGTGGCTTTCGAGAAGGCCGGGATCTTCCGTCAGGGCAAGCCTGCCCTGTGCGGTGACCTGGAGCCGCCCCAGCCGCTGCTGGACAAGGCCGCCGAGCTGGCTGCGCCATTGTTCCTGCGCGGGCGGGATTTCGACCTGGCCAGTGCCGATGGCCACTGGAGCTGGCGCGGTGTTACCGCCGCGGGTCAACCGGTGGCGTTGCCCAACCTGCCGTTGCTCGACCTGCCGATGGAGAACGCCGCGCTCGCCCTGCAAGCCTACCTGCTGATGGGGCTGCCGTGGGACGCCGGGCAGATTCGCCAGGCGCTGCTGGATACCCGTATCACCGGGCGCCTCGATCGTCGGCTGCTGAGCTGGCAGGGCAGGCCGGTGGAGCTGTTGCTGGATGTGGGGCACAACCCGCACGCTGCAGAATACCTGGCGCGACGCCTGGCCACCCGGCCGCTGAAGGGGCGCCGCCTGGCGGTGTTCGGGCTGCTCGCCGACAAGGACCTGCACGGTGTTATCGCGCCGCTGCAGGGCCTGGTCGACGACTGGGCGGTGGCACCGCTGGACACCCCGCGCAGCCGGCCGGCTGCCGAGCTGGTCGCGGCCTTGACGAACCTCGGCGCCGCGGTGAAGTCTTATGCCAGCGTCGACGCCGCCCTTGAAGGGCAATGCGCGCAGGCGACGGCAGATGACCAGATCCTGCTGTTCGGTTCGTTTTTCTGTGTTGCCCAGGCGCTGGAATGGCTGGAGCGGCACGCCCAGGAGGGTGGAGTAGATGGCAGTGCTGGATAAAGGGATGAAACAGCGCATGGTGGGTGCGTTGGTGCTGGTGGCGCTGGCGGTGATTTTCCTGCCGATGCTGTTCACCCGCGAGGACGAGATGCGCCAGGTGCACGTCGAGGCCCCGCAGGCACCGGCCATGCCAAGCCTGCCGGAAGTGAAGGTGGAGCCGGTTGCCGTGCCGGAGCCACAGGCCATTGCGCAAGAGCCGCAACAGCCACCGGTGGTGGTCGATGAGTCCACCACGCCGGCGAGCCCGCCCAGTCAGCCGATCACGCCGTCGCCGCAGGCACAGGTGCAGGCTCAGCCGCCCAAGGCGCAGGCTCCTGCGCCAAAGGTCGAGCCCAGGCCGGAGCCCAAGCCGGCAGTTGCTTCGGCCCCGGCCGCAGCCGTGGCCAAACCGGAAGCGCCATCGAAGATCGACGTCAATGGCCTGCCGGTCAGTTGGTCCATCCAGCTGGCCAGCCTGTCCAACCGCGCCGGTGCCGAGAAATTGCAGCAAACCTTGCGTAGCCAGGGTTACAACGCCTATGTCCGCTCGGCGGGAGGCATGAACCGGGTGTACGTGGGGCCGTTGATCGAGCGCGCCGAGGCCGAGCGCATGCGCGATACCATCAATCGCCAGAACAGCCTCAAGGGCTTTGTGGTGCGTTTCCAGCCCGAGCGCAGTTGATCCTGGCTGGCTCGCTCCCACAGAAGTCGTGCGTTTCGCTTTTGCGCGCGATCCTTGTGGGAGCTGGCTTGCCGGCGATGAAGCCAACACCAATCGACCTGACATTCCGCTTACCCAACCCCTCGCCGCTCTGGTAAAATGCGCCGCCTCAAACGTCTGCAGGCAGCACCGTGGCATTTACCCTGGTTGATTGGGCGATCATCGCGATCATCGCCGTCTCCACACTGATCAGTCTCAAGCGCGGCTTCGTCAAGGAAGCCATGTCCTTGCTCATCTGGATCATTGCCGGTGCGGTTGCCTGGATATTCGGCGGTTCGCTCTCGGTATATCTTGAAAGCTACATCCAGACGCCGTCGATGCGTGTCATCGCCGGCTGCGCCATTCTTTTCGTCGCCACCTTGCTGGTGGGGGCCATGATCAACTTCCTCATCGGCGAGCTGATCCGCGTGACCGGGTTGTCCGGCACCGATCGTTTCCTGGGCATGGCCTTCGGCGCCGCGCGCGGGGCCTTGCTGGTGGTGGTGGCCATCGGGCTGATCAGCCTGGGGCCGGTTCAACAGGACACCTGGTGGCAGGAATCACGCCTGATACCACAATTTCTCTTGGTTGCCGACTGGTCGAAAAACCTGATCCTGGGTTTTACCGGCCAGTGGACACCCAGTGGGCTGATCGGCACTCCGGCTGATCTTCCGTTCAAGGAACAGTTGCTCGGGCCGGCTAAGCCCTGAGCGCTATTCACTCAAGTTTCGTCAAAGTAGGGGTTGCGTCGCATGTGTGGCATCGTCGGTATCGTCGGTAAGTCGAACGTCAATCAGGCGCTGTATGACGCGCTTACGGTCCTCCAGCACCGCGGCCAGGACGCTGCCGGTATCGTGACCAGCCATGACGGCCGGTTGTTCCTGCGCAAGGATAATGGCCTGGTGCGCGATGTGTTCCAGCAACGCCACATGCAGCGCCTGGTCGGCAACATCGGCATCGGCCACGTGCGCTATCCGACGGCGGGCAGCTCGACCTCGGCCGAGGCACAGCCGTTCTACGTCAACTCGCCGTACGGCATCACCCTGGCACACAACGGCAACCTGACCAACGTCGAGCAGTTGGCCAAGGAGATCTACGAGTCCGACCTGCGCCACGTCAACACCAACTCCGACTCGGAAGTGCTGTTGAACGTGTTCGCCCATGAACTGGCCGTGCGCGGCAAGCTGCAGCCGACCGAAGAAGACGTGTTTGCCGCTGTGTCCCACGTGCACAGCCGCTGCGTCGGCGGTTACGCCGTGGTGGCGATGATCACCGGCTATGGCATCGTCGGTTTCCGCGACCCCAACGGCATCCGCCCGGTGGTGTTCGGCCAGCGTCATACCGACGAGGGCGTGGAGTACATGATCGCTTCGGAAAGCGTGGCCCTGGACGTGCTCGGCTTCACCCTGATCCGCGATCTGGCGCCCGGCGAAGCGGTGTACATCACCGAAGAAGGCCAGCTGTACACCAAACAGTGTGCCGACGCGCCGAAGCTGCAGCCGTGCATCTTCGAGCACGTCTACCTGGCCCGTCCGGACTCGATCATGGACGGCGTGTCGGTGTACAAGGCGCGCCTGCGCATGGGTGAGAAGCTGGCCGAGAAGATCCAGCGCGAGCGCCCGGACCATGACATCGACGTGGTCATCCCGATCCCGGACACCAGCCGCACCGCAGCCCTGGAGCTGGCCAACCACCTGGGCGTGAAATTCCGCGAAGGCTTCGTCAAGAACCGCTACATTGGCCGTACCTTCATCATGCCCGGCCAGGCCGCGCGCAAGAAATCGGTACGCCAGAAGCTCAACGCCATCGAGCTGGAGTTCCGCGGCAAGAACGTGATGCTGGTGGACGACTCGATCGTGCGCGGCACCACCTGCAAGCAGATCATCCAGATGGCTCGCGAAGCCGGCGCCAAAAACGTCTACTTCTGCTCCGCAGCCCCTGCGGTGCGCTACCCCAACGTCTACGGCATCGATATGCCGAGCGCTCACGAACTGATCGCCCACAACCGCACCACCGAACAGGTGGCCGAGTTGATCGGCGCCGACTGGCTGGTCTACCAGGACCTGCCGGACCTGATCGAATCGGTCGGTGGCGGCAAGATCAAGATCGAGCACTTCGATTGCGCGGTGTTCAACGGCGAATATGTCACCGGCGACATCGACGAGGCCTACCTCGACCGCATCGAGCAAGCCCGCAATGACCTGGCCAAGGTCAAGAACCAGGCAGTCAGCGCGATCATCGACCTGTACAACAACTGATTCGGGAGCGACGGCATGACGGATCAATGGGATGCCGGGCGGCTGGACAGTGACCTCGAGGGTGTCGGTTTCGACACCCTTGCGGTGCGCGCCGGTCAGCACCGTACACCGGAGGCCGAGCACAGCGAAGCGCTGTTCCTGACCTCCAGCTATGTGTTCCGCACGGCTGCCGACGCCGCCGCGCGCTTTGCCGGCGAAACGCCGGGCAACGTCTATTCGCGTTACACCAACCCGTCGGTGCGCGCCTTCGAGGAGCGCCTGGCGGCCATGGAAGGCGCCGAACAGGCCGTGGGCACGTCCACCGGCATGGCTGCGATCCTCGCCGTGGTGATGTCGCTGTGCAGCGCCGGTGACCATGTGCTGGTGTCGCAAAGCGTGTTCGGTTCGACCATCAGCCTGTTCGAGAAGTACTTCAAGCGCTTTGGCGTGCAGGTGGACTACGTGCCGCTGGTCGACCTGGCTGGCTGGGAAAAGGCCATCAAGGCCAACACCAGGCTGCTGATCGTCGAGTCGCCGTCCAATCCGCTGGCCGAGCTGGTCGATATCACTGCCCTCAGCGAAATCGCCCATGCCCGCGGAGCCATGCTGGTGGTGGACAACTGCTTCAGCACCCCGGCGCTGCAGCAACCGCTGAAGCTGGGTGCCGACATCGTGTTCCACTCGGCCACCAAGTTCATCGACGGCCAGGGCCGCTGCATGGGCGGCGTGGTTGCCGGGCGTGCCGAGCAGATGAAGGAAGTGGTCGGTTTCCTGCGTACCGCAGGCCCGACCCTCAGCCCGTTCAACGCCTGGATCTTCACCAAGGGCCTGGAAACCCTGCGCCTGCGCATGCGTGCGCACTGCGAAAGCGCCCAGGCACTGGCCGAATGGCTGGAGCAGCAGGAGGGCGTGGAGAAGGTGCATTACGCCGGCCTGCCGAGCCACCCGCAGCACGAGCTGGCCAAGCGCCAGATGAGTGGCTTCGGTGCGGTGGTGAGTTTCGAGGTCAAGGGCGGCAAAGCGGGCGCCTGGCGCTTCATCGACGCTACCCGGGTGATCTCCATCACCACCAACCTCGGTGACAGCAAGACCACCATCGCCCACCCGGCCACCACCTCCCACGGTCGCCTGACACCGCAGGAGCGTGAAGCCGCAGGTATCCGCGACAGCCTGATCCGCGTTGCCGTGGGCCTGGAAGACGTGGCTGACCTGCAGGCCGACCTGGCGCGCGGGCTGGCGGCCCTGTGATCGAGATCGGCGGCGCTGCGCCCGGCCACAATGGCCGGGTCGCGCTGGTTACCGGTGCCGCGCGCGGCATCGGCCTGGGCATTGCCGCCTGGCTGATCTGCGAAGGCTGGCAGGTGGTGCTCAGTGACCTCGACCGCCAGCGTGGCGCCAAGGTGGCCAAGGCCCTGGGTGACAACGCCTGGTTCATTACCATGGACGTTGCCGACGAGGCCCAGGTCAGTGCCGGGGTCTCCGAGGTGCTGGGGCAGTTTGGCCGCCTGGACGCGTTGGTGTGCAACGCGGCCATTGCCAACCCGCACAACCACACCCTGGAAAGCCTGAGCCTGGCGCAGTGGAACCGCGTGCTGGCGGTCAACCTCAGTGGCCCGATGCTGCTGGCCAAGCATTGTGCACCGTACCTGCGTGCGCACAACGGGGCGATCGTCAACCTGACGTCTACCCGGGCGCGACAGTCCGAGCCCGATACCGAGGCCTATGCGGCTAGCAAGGGCGGCCTGGTGGCGTTGACTCATGCCCTGGCCATGAGCCTGGGCCCGGAGATCCGTGTCAATGCGGTGAGCCCGGGCTGGATCGACGCCCGCGACCCTTCGCAGCGCCGTGCCGAACCGTTGACCGAGGCCGACCATGCCCAGCATCCAACCGGCAGGGTAGGGACGGTTGAAGACGTCGCGGCCATGGTGGCCTGGCTGTTGTCGCGCCAGGCGGCGTTCGTTACCGGCCAGGAGTTCGTGGTCGATGGCGGCATGACCCGCAAGATGATCTACACCTGAGCATTCTGCATATCCTGTACTGGCCTCTTCGCAGGCACGCCCGCTCCCACAGGTATTTCGCATAGGTCAGGATCGGTGGAGATCCTGTGGGAGCGGGCGAGCCCGCGAAGAGGTCGGTGCAGCCAACCGACCTTTTTTGAAAAAAAGCCAACGGGGCTATTGACTTAGCTTCACCACCTGCGTAAATTTCGCGGCCTCAGCGAAGCAAACGCAACAAGCAACATCGCGAGGGTGATTAGCTCAGCCGGGAGAGCATCTGCCTTACAAGCAGAGGGTCGGCGGTTCGATCCCGTCATCACCCACCACTTCCTGAGATGTTCCTGGTGCTTCAGGTTTCGCAAGAAGCCGATAGCCAGAGAGGAACGCACTGCGCAGCGGTAGTTCAGTCGGTTAGAATACCGGCCTGTCACGCCGGGGGTCGCGGGTTCGAGTCCCGTCCGCTGCGCCATTTTTCAGTAACAGATGGGTGCCTGGCACCGGTCTGAAGTCGCAAGGCAACCTGCCTTGGACTGATCCCAGTTTCAATCGGGCGCAAGCCTGAACGATACGCAGCGGTAGTTCAGTCGGTTAGAATACCGGCCTGTCACGCCGGGGGTCGCGGGTTCGAGTCCCGTCCGCTGCGCCATCTTCGTTTCAAGGTCCCTTGAACACCTTGAAGCAAACACAAGAGAAGCGATCCAGTCATCGCTTTTTTTGTGCCTGTCCTGAGGCCATCGAGCCGGAAGGGTAGACCCAGGTTTCAATCGGGCGCAAGCCTGAATGATACGCAGCGGTAGTTCAGTCGGTTAGAATACCGGCCTGTCACGCCGGGGGTCGCGGGTTCGAGTCCCGTCCGCTGCGCCATCTTCGCCTCGAGGCCCCTTGAACGCCTCGAAGCACGAAAAAGCGACCTCAGGGTCGCTTTTTTCGTTTCTACGCCTGACCATCGCCGGCCTTGGCCCAGATTTACACGAATCTGACAGACTCTTCACCGATCAACGGTTCCTGTGCCAGCCTCGTGTGTTGCACAATAGGCACCTTTCTGACTTACCCGGAATACGCAATGACCAGATCTTCCGTCTTTGGTGCGCTCGGGCTGGCCCTGGTGCTGGCGGGCGTGACCGGTTGTTCCTCAAAAAAAGCCGCCGTCTACGAGCACGAGAATTTCGATGACTCGGGCACCTTTTCGCGCAGCTTCCCGGTGAGCGATGCCGGCTCTTGCGAGGCCGCCCGGCGCGCCTTGCTCAGCCAGGGCTACATCATCACCAGCAGCGGCGCCAACCAGGTGATGGGCAACAAGAGTTTCCAGCAGAACAGCGAGAATCACCTGCAGATCAGCTTCAACGTCACCTGTGCACCGGATGTGAGCGACGAGAAGCGCTCGACCATGTTCGCCAATGCCCTGCAGGACCGCTATGCCCTGAAAAAGTCCAACACCTCGGCCAGCCTGGGCGTGGGGGTGCTGGGTTCGGTTTCGATGCCGATCGGCTCCAGCGACGACTCCATGGTCAAGGTGGCCAGCGAGACGGTGACGGCGGCGCAGTTCTATGACCGCTATTTCGCTTTGGTGGAGAGCTATCTGCCCAAGCCCAAACCGAAGCAGGCCAGCAAGGCCGAGGCGCCTGCGCCGAATGTCGAGAAGCCGGCGGCAGCCCTGGGGCTACCGGAGCAGGCGGCTGCCAACCCGGCGCCAGCCCCGGCAGCTGCACCTGTGACTGAGGTTGCGCCAACGCCTGCAGCCATAGCCCCAGCCACTGAGGCGGTAGCGGCGCCAGCGGTGGATGACAGCCAGGGCTCGCAGCCGGTGGCACCGCCGGTGGAGGCGGCGCCGATTGAGGTACAGCAGGACGCCCGGCCCGTTGAGGTGGCACCCCCCTCTCTTTGAAGGGGGACCTTTACTGGCGTCTCCACCGGCAAGCTGGCTCTTACACGGATGCCCTGATCACCAACGGGCAATCCACTGGCTCAGCTCCCGGTTTCTCCAAGGCGTCGATCAGGTGCCGGGCAGCCTTGCGACCGATCTCGTAGTACGGTAGTTGCACTGTGGTCAGTGGCGGGATGAACAGCTCGGCAATACCGATCATGTTGTCGTAGCCAAGCACGGCGACATCGTCGGGAATTTTCAGGCCGCGGCCCAGCAACACCTGATAGGCACATAACGCAATGCGGTCGTTGCCACAGATCAGAATGTCGAATTGGGGGCGACCATCAGTGATGTGCCGGTCGAGGATGGCGGCAGTTTCACCATAGGCGTCATGCTCGGACAGGTCGTACTGCAGGAGTGCGTCAGGCGCCAGTCCGAATGCCTGACAAGCTCGCTGCATGCCTTTTTGACGTAACCCCCAGGCCAGACTCTGCTTTGGCAGGTTGATAAGCAAGGGGCGCTGATAGCCTTGGCTCAATGCGTGATGTACGGCTCGATACTGCCCCGTTTCGTCGTCGGGCACATAACTCGCCAAGTGGCTGTCATCCGCCAGGCAATTGGCGAGTACCAGGGGTTTGCTCTTCAACCGCTCGGGAATACACACCTGGCGCAGTCCCATGGCGCTGAAAATCAACCCGTCAGGGCGGTGTGACAACATAAGGTCGATGTTCTGATCGGTAGGCGGGTTGCTTAGCAGGTTAAGGATAAAGACATTCCAGCCTGCCTGTTGCGCAGTCTGTTCGATGGACAGCAGCAGTTCGACGGCGAACGGCGTGGTCGCTGTGTCCAGCGCGAACACGCCGATGGTTCGTGTCTGGAGGTTGTCGCCGCGAATCTTGCGCGCCGACAGGCTCGGTACGAATTGCAGTTCATCAATGGCGCGACGTACCCGCTGATAGGTTTCGGGGCTCAATTTTTCCGGATTGTTGAGCGCTCTGGAAACTGTCATCAGGGACACACCGGCCAGTTGTGCAACGTCTTTCACTGAAGTCATTCGGGGTGAGACCGGTCAGGTTTGCGACGAATCATGACACATGATCTGCGCTTTTTGCGATTTGCATGATGCTGCTCATAGCCATCCCGAGGCGAGAGACCATGCTCTAGGAATGGAGACACGCCCGCCATTCCCGCTGGCAAGGAGCTTCACTCCCAGGCTGTCGGTCTGCGGATAGAGGCGACTGCTGAGGCTGAAGCGGCCGTTTTCGTCGAACACCTCAATGGACGAACGATCCAGGTATATGCGCAGTTCGAGTCGCTCCTGCCCTGGGTCTATCGCCACGCTTCGCTGGCCTGTGGTGTGCGCACCCGAGTGGCTGCGGTCAAGCACCAGGCGGCGTAACGAGGCATCATGGTAGAGCAGGGTTTCTTCACGGCCATCGGCGCTGCAGCGCAAGGCGATCCCCAGGTGGCCATCGGTGCAGCCGAGCAGATCCAGGTGCACATGGATTTCGAGCATATCGCCATTCACTTGCTGCACCCACCGGGTTCCCGGCCCATCCCACCATGGCGTACTTGGCAATGGCGCCTTGCGCAGAGCTGTGAGCTCCCGTGCCGGGTACACGCACAGACGATCTGCGCGCAGTTCGAGTTCGCGAGGCAAACCGAGCATGCCGCACCAGTGATGGGCTTTGGTCGGCATCGGGCTTTCCCACATGTCGAGCCAGGCCCATAAAAGTCGTCGACCATCGGCGCCTGAAAACGTTTGCGCTGCATAGAAATCGTGGCCGTTATCCAGCTCGATGAAAGGCCCGCCGGTGAAGTGCCACTCGCTGTCGAGTCGGCCCACTCGATAACCGGTCTGGTATTTGTTGAGCCGTTCATAACCTTGGGGTTGCATGCCTTGGGGGGAGTACAGCAGCACATCGCGTCCATTCAGTGGAAACAGATCCGGACACTCCCACATGTAGCCATCGCCCGCGCTGCCACTGGCCGTGTAGTCGAGGAACTCCCAGGTGAACAGGTCTGTTGAACGGTACAGCGGGAGCAACGGCCTATCGCCCAGGCGTGCGCCGGCAATCAGGTACCAATAGCCATCTTCCTTCCATACCTTGGGGTCTCGAAAGTGCATTATCGCGTCGTGCGGCGCGCTGTCGATGACGGCCCCCTGCTTGACGAAACGGATGCCGTCGGTGCTGGTGGCCAGGCACTGTACTTGACGGATCGCGCGCTCGTCGCCCACTTCCCCCAGCCAGGTGTGCCCGGTGTAGATCAGTGCGAGGGTATCCCCGCACACCACCGCACTACCGGAAAAACATCCATCACGGTCGAAGTCATCGCCGGGTGCCAGGGCAATGGGCAGGTGCTGCCAATGAACCAGATCGGCACTCTTGGCGTGCCCCCAATGCATCGGGCCCCATTTCGCTTCGAAGGGGTAATGTTGATAGAAAACGTGATATTCGCCACGAAAGTACACGACCCCATTAGGGTCATTCATCCAGCCTGCAGGGGGGGCAATATGATAACCAGGCCGATAATCCTGGATGACACGAGCCAGGCCGTCACTCAGTGCCTGCTGTGCAAGGTCAAGGGGAGAAGGCATTGGATCGCTCATGTTGTTCGAAGACAAGGTCATAGGGCTCGTGCTCGGCCTGAGCGCACGGAGACTGCAGTCGGAAGGTTTTCGATGGCTTTTGGATGACGCTCCAAGACCGCTCCATCGACGTCGAACAGGTGCAGGTTGTCGAGGTCCAGCTGCACTTCGACTCGATCGCCCGCCTGCCATCCGGCATTGACCTCGCAACGACAGACCAGCGGCTCCTCCTGGCCTGTTTCGAGATACACATACGTTTCGCTGCCAAGGTATTCGACCCCGGCCACGACGATCCCGGTCGCTCCCTCTGCCGCCTTGAGTGAAACATGCTCTGGGCGAACCCCCAGGCTCAGTCGCGTGCCTGCCGCCAGTTGCGAGCTGTCGAAGGGTAGGGCGGTGATACCCAGAACGGGGGCATCGACCAGGCTGGTTTCGCCTGGGGCATGCAGGTGTGCCGCTAGGAAGTTCATTTTTGGCGAGCCAAGAAAGCCGGCGACAAAGCGGCTCGCTGGCCGTTCATAGAGTTCGCGGGGTGAGCCGATCTGTTCTACATGACCGCCATTGAGCACAACGATTTTGTCGGCCAGGGTCATCGCTTCCACTTGATCGTGGGTGACGTAGATCATGGTCGAGCCCAGTCGATCATGCAGCCGGGCGATTTCGTTGCGCATCTGCACCCGTAGAGAGGCGTCCAGATTGGAAAGGGGCTCGTCGAACAACAGAATGTCCGGCTCCCGCGCCATGGCTCTGCCCATTGCTACACGTTGACGCTGCCCCCCGGACAGTTGCTTGGGTTTGCGTTGCAGCAGTTTGTCCAGTTGAAGGATTTTCGCCGTTTTCATCACGCGTTCGTGCAGGGTGCTCTTTTCTGTCCTGGCCAACTTGAGGCCAAAGCTGATGTTGTCGTAGACGCTCATGTGCGGATACAGCGCGTACGACTGAAACACCATGCCGACGCCGCGCTCGCGCGGTTCCAGGTCGTTGACCCGTTGCCCGTCGATTAGCAGGTTGCCCGCGCAGATCGAATCCAGTCCGGCGATCAGGCGCAGCAGCGTCGACTTTCCGCAGCCCGAAGGGCCAACGAACACCACGAATTCACCTGCACTGATTTCCAGGTTGACGTTGCGAAGTATCTGCACGCCGCCCAGTTGTTTGTTCACGTTGTCCAGTTTCAATTTGATCATGATGCTGTTCCTTGTATTTGTTGGGCATCAACCCTTCAACGCACCGGCAGTGAGACCGGATACGATTCGGCGCTGGAAGATCAGTACCAGCATCACCAGAGGGACAGTGACCAGCACCGATGCGGCCATCAACAGCCCCCATGGCAGCTCATGGGGGCTACCACCGGAAATCAAGGCGATGGCAACCGGCACCGTGCGTTGCGTGTCGGTGAGGGTGAAGGTCAAGGCGAACAGGAACTCGTTCCACGCTGCAATAAAAGCCAGCAAACCGGTGGTGACCAGTGCAGGCCATAGCAGCGGCAACAGCACCCGGGTAAGCGTTACCCAGGGCGAAGCGCCATCCATGATTGCTGCTTCTTCCAGTTCATGTGGCAGTTGGCCCATGAACGTCGTCAGCACCCAGACGGTGAACGGCAGGGTGAAAATCGTGTAGCTCAGGATCAAAGCCCAGGAGGTGTTGTACAGGCCCAGGGCGCGTACCACTTCGAACAGCCCCGACAGTACGGCAACCTGGGGAAACATCGACACGCCGAGCACCATCATCAATACCGTGCCACGCCCACGGAATTTCACCCGTCCCAAGGCATAGGCGGCGGTCACACTGAGGAACAGCGCCAGGGTCACCACGCAAAGCGCGACCACCAGCGAGTTACCGATCGCTCGCAGGAACGAGGCTTGGTGGAGTACTGCCGCGTAATTGGAGAAATCGAGGCTTTCGATCCAGTAGCTCACCTCGAACAAGGTGCCGGACGGCTTCAGCGAAGTTACGATGGCGTAGTAGAAAGGAAAGACCGCATACAGCAGCAAAACCACGATCAGGCACCAGAACCCGAGACGTAACAGTGTTTTCTTGAGTAGGCGCAGGCTCATGACCGGACCTCCATCTGACGGCGTCCGAGGTAGAGATAAAGCATGGCGATTACTGCAACGACCAGAAACAGCAGAGTCGAGGCTGCACTGCCATAACCGACATCCTGAAACTCCACCAGTTGTTGGCGGGCATAGACCGACATGCTCATGGTGCTCGAAGCATTCGAGGTCAGCACATAGATCACGTCGAACACGCGCAGGGAATCGAGGATGCGGAAGATCGCCGCCACCAACAATGCAGGTATCAACAGCGGAAGCGTGACACGCCAGAACACTTTCAGCGGATGAATGCCATCGACCCTGGCGGCTTCGTAGCAATCGCTTGGCAACATCTGCAAGGCCGCCAGCATCAATAGCGTGACAAACGGGACGGTTTTCCAGACATCGACAATGATCACCGCCCACATCGACAGATCCGCATCTGCCGTCCAGGCCAGGGGGGCGTCAATCAGGCCGATGCTCAGCATCAGGTGATTGATGATGCCGAACTGGTCGTTGAGCATCCACGACCAGATCTTTGCCGAGACAATGGTAGGAATCGCCCAAGGAATCAGAATCAAGGCACGCACCAGGGAACGGCCGGTGAACTTGATGTTCAACAGCAACGCCACCAGTAATCCCAGGACGACCTCCAGCCCCACCGACACCACGGTGAAATGCAAGGTGTTGCGAACAGCGTTCCACCATTGGGCATCCACCAGGATGCCTGACCAGCTGGAACCGTTGTGGAACAGGTAATTGCTCACGCCTATGAAGGATACATCTCGGGTGTCCGCCAGGCTGGCGTCAGTCAGGCTGAGCCAGAATGTGCGCATTAGTGGCCAGGCCGCCACCAGCGCCAGACATAGCAGCATCGGCGTCAGAAACAGCCAGGCGGCGCGTACTTGGCGGCGATGCACAGGCGTTTCCCGGGTGAGCACGAGCTGCTCACCGGGGGCGTGAGTAGTAGAGACAGTCATGGCGATTTCCTTCCTTGTGGCTTACCAGCTCCGACGTTTGATGCGAGTGAGTTCACTCTCCAGTTCGGTCAGCGCCTGATCGACAGGCTGCTCGCCCGCCAGCACACCATGCACTCGATCGAAGAACGCATTGGAGACGCGGGGATAACGGTCGGCGGTTATCGAGGCGGGGCGCATCACCCCATCGTTGAGAATGCTGTGCAACTGACTGTAATAAGGCATTGCCGTGAGCAGGTCGGGATCTTGATACAGCGACTCGATAACCGGGTTGTAGGCGCCGACCAGGGCACGATGTTTCTGCTGCTGGGCACTGCTCAAGTAGCTCACCAACTCTGCGGCAAGTCTTGGATGGGCGCTGTAGCGCGATACTGCCAGGCCCCAGCCACCGAGGGTGGAGGCATGGGTGCCGGTTATGCCGCCACGGGGTAGGGGGGCGACCCCGACCTTGTCTTTTACGGCACTGTCCGGGCTTTGTACCAAGGCCCAGACATAAGGCCAGTTACGCATGAACAACGCATTTCCCGATTGGAATACGCCACGTCCTTCTTCCTCGGTGTAGTTGAGTACGCCTCGCGGGGAGATGTCTCCCACCCAGCTTTGCGCCAGGGTCAAAGCCGCCCTTGAGGCCTGAGTGTTAACCACGATGTCGCCGAGAGGGTTGATCAGTCCGCCTTGCGGCTGGCTGCTGATCCACTCCAGTGCGTTACACGTCAGGCCCTCGTAGGCGCGTCCCTGGAAGATATAACCCCAGGCATTGGCGTTCCCGGCAGTGCGCTCGGCCTGTTGAACATACTTGGCGGTAGCGGTCATTTCCTCCCAGGTCTGCGGAACCGGCCGGTTGTACTTCTCGAGCAAGTCTTTGCGGTAATACAGCAGGCCCGAGTCGGTGAACCAGGGCATCGTCACCAGCCGCCCGTTCACCGTGGCGTTATCCACCTGTGCCTGGAAGTAGCCCTGGGTAGCGTTGGCAGGAAGTACCTCGCGCAGATCCAGCAGGTGGTTGGCCAGCATCCCCGGCCACACCATATCGATCTGGATGATGTCGATGTCGGTGGACTGCGCACTGAGGATCTGTTGGTAGAACGACAACCTCTCGGTCGCCGAATTAGGCGTGGAAACCACCTCGACGTTATTGCCGGTCTGTTTCGACCACGCCTCGACAGCTTCCTTGCAGAGTGCCAACTCCGCACCCACTGCGCCACACGAAATCGTCAAATCTGCGGCGTTCGAAACGGATGGCAGTCCGCCGCAGAGGGTGATGAATGCTGCTGGAAGGAGCGTTTTCAGCGGTTTCATTGAGTGCCCTTTATTTTTGTTTTTAGAAAAGTTAACGTTAACATCGCCAATGTAGCAGCCTCGTTGCGATGAGGCATCCTTTTTTTCGTCGTTCACGGCAATTCGAAATGCACGTAGGAAAGGGCTGCTCGCAGGAGTGAACAATAAAAACAAGATAGGAAACCCACATGCAGAAAGCATCAAGCTGGCTACTAGCAGGTGTGCTCGGCACTTCGGTTGCGACCTCTGAGGCCGCGACCCTGGAGGAACGCATGGCTGCGTTTGAAGCCCGTGCCAGTGCAGCGGAAAAGCGTGCTGCCGCAGCCGAACAGCAGACCCAGGCCCTCGCCAGGGAATTGCAGCAGCTCAAACTTGCAACGCACACATTACCGCCTGGGTCTACTTCGACGGCGGCTGCGGCACAGACATTGGATGCCCGGCTGGCAAGTTTGGAAGTCCGTCAACAAAGCCTGGAGAAGCAGAGCAGCAGTGGACACCTTACTGACGGCTTCAGCTTCAAGGGTTACGCCCGTTCCGGATTGTTGATCAACGATGGGCTTGGCGGTGGTCGTGGTGGCCCTTATACAACCCCTGCCGGTTCGGTCGGCGGGGCCGTCGGGCGGCTCGGCAACGAAGATGACACCTACATGCGCATCGACCTCTCGAAAGAAGCCTATGCGCAAAACGGCACCCGTTCCAAATTCACGGTTTCCATTGCCGATGGCGTGGAAAGCTCCAACGACTGGACGGCCGATGAAAGCAGCCTGAACGTGCGCCAGGTATTCACAGAGCTCGACCATCTCGCGGCGTTCAAGGGTAATTCAGTATTCGAGAACGCCACCCTGTGGGCAGGCAAGCGCTTCGACAGGGATAACTTCGACATTCACTGGCTGGACTCGGACGTCGTCTTCCTGGCTGGCACCGGGGGTGGCGTCTACGACATGCAGATGAACCAGAACTGGCGCTCGAATTATTCCTTGATCGGGCGTAACTACGGTGATTTCAGTGAAGGCGGTATCAATGCCGATGTGGAAAGCTACATCCTGACCTCTAACCAGTTTTTTGATGATGGTCAGTGGCAGTGGATGTTCAATGCCATTGGCTCAAAGAAGAACGACGTCGGCACCCGCAGCAATGAAGCGGGCCTGGCGCCTGCGGAATCAGGCATGCACAGCATGCTGGCCAATCACCAGAAAAACTTTCTCGGCAGGGAAGGCTTCTTCAAAACGGCACTGCTCTATGGGCAAGGTCTGGGGGCGGAGGTCAAGAATATCGGTTCGGATGGCGAACTGATCGACGATGCCCGTGCCTTGCGTCTGGCGCTTTACGGCGAGACCCCCATTGCGTCTGGCTGGCGCATCGGTCCCAGCGTGCTGGCCGAGCAAAGCAAGGACAGGTACGTCAAGGGTGACGACTACCGGTGGATGACCCTGAACGTGCGCTTGGCCAATGAAATCAACAGCAATTTCGAGATGGCCTACGAAATGAGCTGGCAAACCATGGACCTCGATCCCAAGGGCTATCTGCAACGTAATGCCGTCGACGGTAACTTCTGGAAAATCACGGTTGCCCCGACATTCAAACCTGATGTTGGAGACCTTCTCACACGCCCCGAGTTGCGAGTGTTTGCAAGTTTCATGAACTGGTCGTCGGACCTGGACCGATACAGCGCCACGGACAACTTCGGCAAGACCGACTTCAACGCCGGCGGTGTATGGCAATACGGTATACAGATGGAAACCTGGTTCTAATATTTGAACATGGCGGCCACCACGCCTTCGCGCATCGAACTCTGCCTGTTAATCCGGCGCATGGCGTGATGGGTTACCGGTCAAAACTGATCAGCCTGCAGTTATCCCTACGATAAAAACTGAGGAAATGGCGATGGTATTGCCTCGCGCAGTAGTATTTGGCGAAGCCCTGACGGACCTTGTCCAAGGCACCCCTGGACAGTGGAAGGGCTACCCGGGTGGTGCTCCCTGGAACGTTGCGCGAGCACTCAGTCGCTTGGGTGTCAGCAGCGCTTTTGCCGGGGCAGTGAGCAAAGATTCCATGGGCGACGAGATAGTCTCGCAGTCGCAAGCCGCAGGGCTGGATACGAACTTCATGCAACAGGTAGACCGAGATCCTTTGGTCGCCATTGTTCGATCGAACCGTCCTCCGCGTTACTTCTTTGCGGGGGATGCCGATCTTTTTTTCGATCCGGATCAGCTGCCCGAAGGATGGATCGGCCAAGCAGAGCTGTGTCACTTCAGTGGCATCAGCCTGGCTCGACGGCCACTCGCAGACAGGCTGGTTGAAATTGCTCGGGCGGCCAAGGAAGCCGGTAAACGGGTCAGCTATGACCCCAATTGGCGCACGTTGATGGATCGCCATTATCGCGAGCGGACCTTCACTGCGATAACCCCCCTTGCTGACAGGATCAAGCTTTCCGACGAAGACCTCCGGCATCTCTATCCAGGGCTGACAGAATGCCAGGCAATGGATGAGCTGCGTGCTCTGAATTCTCAGGCGCAGATCCTGTTTACCCTAGGGGAACACGGGATGATTCTCCACACCCCTGACAGCCAACTCGATCAGCCCGCTATTACCGTGGAAGTGGAAGATACGGTGGGAGCAGGCGATGCGTGTATGGCGGGTTGGCTGGCTGCGGAGATGCTCGGGATCGCAGACTTGAAGGAGCGCCTGCGATTTTCAGCGGCCTGCGCATCCATATCATGCCGGTATGCCGGAGCCCATGCACCGGCACTGGCTGATGTAGAAGGTTTAGTGAAGCTGCTAAGGTAAGAAGGTCATAAGCTTGTCATCATTCCTTCATCCCATCGGTTTAGGTTGAAGGCGACACCGATAAAGATCGTGAGAAAAGAGGACGCAGGGCATGGATGAATACCAGGAAGAACTGCTCGAATTCCAGGCCTATGAACTGGACCCCCTGGAACCGGCCGACGACGCCACCGAGCTCTAGCCCACCCGCCGCTGGCTGCGGCGGAACTCCCCCGGCGTAAGGCCCGTCCAGCGCTTGAAAGCGCGCTGGAAGGCCTCGGCCGATGCAAACCCCAACAGATAGGCGATCTCGCCGAAGGCCAGTTCCGTATCGCGGATGTAGGTCTCGGCCAGGTCGCGCCGTGTTTCGTTGAGCAGGTCGCGAAAACGCGTACCTTCCTCGGCCAGCTTGCGGCGCAAGGTCCAGGTCGGCAGTTGCAGGTGCAGCGCCACTTCTTCCAGGTCCGGTTCGCGACCGCCATTGAGCAACGGGCCCAGCAGGTGGGTGATGCGCTCACCCAGGCTGCGTACGCGCGTGCGTTGCAGCATCTCCGCCTCGCACAACTGCAACAGGTGCTGCCAGGTGCTTGGGCAGTGTCGGGGGTTGGCCAACTGCAGCGTGGCGCGGCTCAGGCGCAATTGATTGCGTTCGGCGGCAAATTGCACAGGTGTGCCGCACAACGGCTGGTAACGCTCGGCGTAGGCGGGGGCGGCAAATTCGATTTCCAGGCGTTCGGCCTGCACCGGTGTGCCGGCAAGGTCGCTCAACTGGGCCAGCCAGCCCGCGAGCAGGGAATCGACGACAAAGCGGTTGTAGGCGTTGTAGGGGCTGATCGAGTAGAAGCGCAGCCAGGCGCCATGGGCATCTTCATGGAAACTGGAATGGCCACGGTAGTTGGCCGCATACAGCGGCTCGAAGCGCAGCAGGGTGCGTGCCGCCTCGCCCACGGAGGGGGCCTGGGCCGCCGTGACCCCGGCCAGCCCGGCATGCGCCAGGCGGCTCAGGCGCCCCATGTGCAGGCCCAGCGCAGGCTCGCCGCACAGTTCGATGGCGGCGTGGCCCAGGTGCATGTAGCGCGGTATCGACAAGCGTGCATTGGCCTCGCCCAGGCGTGCCGCATCCAGGCCATAGCGCTGCAACAGCGGCTCAGGGTCGTGGCCAAGCTCGCGCAGGGCCTCGCTCAGCGGCTGGACAAAGCCGACCGAAAGGTCGCCCAGGCGCACACGGGGGCGGGCCATCGGCCTACAGCCACAGGTTCAGCAGGCGGGCGCCGGGGCTGGGTGTTCCCGCCAGCAGTTCGCCGGCCTGGCGGGCAAAGCCCTGGCCGTCGCTGCCCTGTTCCCAGAACTGCCCGCGCATGAACACGCTCATGCTGCTGACATTGGCCCCGGCGGCCTCGGTCAGGTGCTGCCAGGCAGCCTGTTCGCTGACTTCGCCGCGCTGCAAGGGCAGCCTGGCGCTGGCATCCTGATGGCGATTGCCACGCCAGGGTGCCTGCCAACTGCCCTTGCCGCTGAGGAATACCGGGTTGGCGATCAGTTCTACTGCCTGGCGGGCCAGTTGCTGGTGGTTTTCCGGGTACCAGCTGTCGCTGCCCACCAGTACGCCCAGGCGCCCGGCAGGGGTTTGCACCACCTGCAAAGGCTGCTGGCGGCCATCGTGGACATAGCGGCGCATTTCGCTGTCGGGGAACTGTTGACGCTGGGGCTGGCCCAGCAGCGAGCCGTCGCCGGCGAACACCATGCTGCTGTTGAACAGCGGGCCGCTGCCGGCATGCAGTACGCCCTGCTTCACATAGGGGGCGGGCAGCACGATCGAACCGGCTACCAGGGTCACGTTGAATTCCTTGGCCAGGCCGCCGAACAGCTGCTGATAGTCCGTGGCCATCTGTTCGGCTTTCATGCGCAAATGGGCATCGGCGCGGCGGTCGTCGCCGTCAGCACCGAGCATGGCCAGGCCATAGCGCAGCGGGTTGCTCAGCTCCAGCCATTGCAGGGCTTCACGGCTTTGCGTGACCTGATACAGCTCGTTCTTTTCGCCGCGCGCCCACAGCCAGGTACCGATGTGCTCGGGCAGCACCACCACCGTGCGCGGGCCCACCAGGCCATGGGCTCGGGCCTGCTCCAGGTAGGCTGCGAGCTTTCTGTGCAGGCGTTGCAGGTTCTGGTAGTCGCCTGGGTAGAGCAGCGGTTCGACGCCGAGCAGGTTGCCATGCTCACCGGGCACGCCATGGTTCAGCGCCAGTTCGATGCGCAGGTCGGACAGGTAATGGCCCTCCGGGCGCTGCTGGGTCCAGAAACCGTAGCCACAGAGTGCGGCGGCCATCACCAGCGCCAGGGTGCTTGCCAGGAGTTTTCGCATCAAACTTCAGCTTTCACCTAAAAATGAGCCGGCAGTGCAGATCAAGGACATAGTGCGGCCCTGTTCATTTGGAATCGTTTGCAGACTGTATCTGCAAAATCGCGTCTGGATCATACCAAAGCTACCGTGTGCTCATGAGTATTCTCTACTACCAATCATGAGCGTCCAGCGCTGTGCCTGGTCAGCGCTGGCGCAATTGTCGCGGGGTGGCGTTGAGCAGGCGTCGCATCAGGCGCCGCAGTGCCGTGGCGTCCTGGTAGCCGACCTGCGCCGCGACCGCTTCGACGGAATGCTCGCCAGACTCGAGCAGTGCCCGGGCCTTGTGCAACTGTACCCGCTGAATCAGCTGCCGGGTGGAGTGCCCCGTTGCCTTGTGCACATGACGCGACAGGGTCCGCTCGGACATGCCGACGCTTGCAGCCAGCGCCTTGACGCTGGCCGGTTCAGGCAGCGAATTGTCGATCTCGGCAGTCAGGCGTGAGATCAGCGCATTACCTTGCGCCAGCACGGCAGGGATGACGAAAGGTGCCTGCAGTTGCCGGCGATCGAGCAGCAGCGCTTTGCCCACCGCGTCGGCGATTTCAGGTGAAAGGCGCCGACGTAGCAGCTGCAGCATCAGGTCGGTTTGCGCGAAGGCAGCCCCTGCCGTGGTCACCGGATGATCGGTCAGCACCATGAAGTCCGGGTCCACGTGGCAGCCGGGTGCCAGTTGCTGCAGATGCGCTGCCAGCCACCAGGAGGTGGTCACCCGCCGGCCGTCCAGCAGCCCGGCAGCCTGCAGCAGAAACACCGCCGAGCACGACGCGGCTATTTCCTTGCCGTTGGCGGTGTGACTGCGCAGCGCAGCGAGAAAGGGGGCTATCCATGGCTCCGCGAGGCGATGCTCGAGCAGCTCGATGTCGCTGACGCCGATGCCCGGTATGACCCAGCAGGAATGGTCCTCGGCGCTCGCTTCGAGCGGTTGCACTGGCAGTTGCAGGCCATGGCCCAGCGCAACCGGCCCCGGTTGCGGGCCGCACACCCGCCAGCGTGGTGCAGCGAAGCCGAGCCGCTCACTGACGGTGGCGGCGCTGGCGAGGATATCCAGGGTGGCAGCCACGCTCGTCGCGAATGCCCCCGGCGTGACCAGGATGGTGAAATCGTACATTGTCGGATTATGCTCGAAACGGGACGGATCAGACACTTCTGCGTGAAGCGGGTGACAGGCCTAATGGCGTTTCCATTCATCATCAAGGTTTGCGCCATGCCCAACATTCTGATCAAGGTACCTGCCGGGGCTTTCAACGAGCCGCAACGCGAACAGCTGCTGAAACACGTCAGCGAGGCTGCCATTGCGCACGAACACATCGGCAGCGCGCTACCGCAGCGCAGCCTGTGCTGGGTGCTCATCGAGGAGGTGCGTGGCGCTGACTGGCTGTGTGGCGGGGTGAACATGCACGCCCAGGCCATCCCCTGCATCGTCACGGTAAAGGTGCCTGCCGGGGTCCTTGATGCACAGATGCGCAAGGATTATGTCCAGGGCCTGCACCAGGCCATCGAACACTGCGTGAGGCAGGATGACGGGCGCATGCTGATGACCTCGATACAGCTGGTCGACATCGCCGATGGCACCTGGGGCGCCAACGGCAACCTCTGGCATCTTGCCGATTTCACCCGCGCTGCCGGTTACGGCCATCTTCTCGCATGCACCCGGCAGCCATGAGCATCGCGCCAATGCGCGTCTGAAGCCTGGACCGCCGCGTTCGACTGGCTGGGCCAGCCAGTCTGCACGGCCCGCTCATGGGTGGGCTGGATAGTCGATGTAGCCTCGTTCGTTGCCACCGAAGAAGGTTGCAGGGTCGGGTGTGTTGAGCTCCAGGCCATCGCGGATGCGGCGTGGCAAGTCCGGGTTGGCCAGGAACGGTCGGCCGAAAGCCACCACGTCGGCACGGCCTTCGGCAATCGCTTTTTCGGCAGAGGCTGCGTCATACCCGCCTGCGATCACCAGGACACCTTCCCAGGCATCGCGCAGCTGCAAGATGATCTCGTCCCAGCGCGGGTCGAAGTTCTCGTCCTTGACGGTGCCGACAACCGCAGGCTCGACCAGGTGCAGGTAGGCCAGGCCGTAGCGGTTCAGCGACTTGACGATGTGACTGAAGGTTTCGAAGGGGGTGTCATCGCCCATACCCATGAACCGCCCCATCGGGGTGAGGCGCACACCGACGCGATCTGCGCCGATCTCTTGCGCCACGGCCTGGACCACCGCCAGCAGCAGGCGGGCCCGATTCTGGTACGAGCCGCCGTAAGGGTCGCTGCGCCGGTTGCTGTTGCTGTTGATGAACTGGTCGAGCAGGTAGCCGTTGCCGGCGTGGATCTCGACGCCATCCATGCCAGCCGCCATGGCATTGAGTGCTGCATTGCGGTAATCATCGATGATCGCCGCGATCTCTTCGACTTCCAGGGCGCGCGGGACCGGTACATCACCCCACACGCCATTGCCGTCGTGGTCGACGATGAACGTCTTGCCGGGCGCCGCGATCGCACTCGGTGCCACGGGCAGGCCATGGTCAGGCTGGAAGCTGGGGTGCGAAACGCGGCCGACGTGCCACAACTGCATGAAGATGCGGCCGCCCTGTGCGTGCACCTTGTCGCTCACCTGCTTCCAGGCTGCGACCTGTTCAGCTGTGTAGATGCCGGGCGTCCATGCATAACCTTGCCCCTGCCGGGAGATTTGCGTGGCTTCGGTGATGATCAACGCTGCGCTGGCGCGCTGGGCATAATATTCCGCTGCCATTGCCGTCGGGATATCGCCGGGTTGGCCCGCACGGGAGCGGGTCAGTGGCGCCATGGCAATACGGTGTGGCAGTTGCAAGGCGCCCACGCGAATGGGATTGAACAGATGACGGGCCATTACTCAGTTCCTTTGCAAGTGGTTTGAATGCGGTTGGCAAGTGCAGCGATAGCGCGGCTGTTTGCTGGAGTCAGGTTAATGTCCGGCGCCCAGACTGATAATCAGCACAACCGGGGCAAGTGCATTGCGCAACTCGCAAAGCCCGGGAACCTTCAAAGCGCCGTTCGCGCTTTACCTCGGTAAACCCGCAGCACATCAGCCATGACCGACAATGCAATTTCGGCGGGGGTCCTGGAGCCGATATCCAGGCCGATGGGCATGTGCAGCCGATCGACATCCGCAGGCAACAAGCCGCCGATCCGGCGCAATCGCTCCGCGCGTCTTTCCGAGGTCCGTTTCGAGCCCATGGCACCGATGTAGAAGGCAGGCGTGTGCACGGCCTCCATCAATGCGAGGTCGTCGATTCTAGGATCATGGGTCAGCGCAACGACCGCCGTCGCTTCGTGGCAACCGCCGTTGGCGATGTAGATCGACGGCAGTAGCGGAAGCACCGTCACGCCCTCCAGCACCAGCGTGGCCACTTCTTCTCGGGGGTCGCAAGCGATGACTTCAAAGCCCAGGGCCCGGGCGAACTGTGCACAGGCCTCGGCAACCGGTGACAGGCCTGCCAGCAGCAAGCGCAGTGCCGGGCCCAGGGCGATCTCCAGGCGGCTTCCGCTGCGCACTACGGTGTCGCTGCCGTCGGTGCGGCTGCGGGTGCTGAACAGGCCGCCTTCCAGGTCAATCACCCGGGTCAGCCGACGTTGACCGCGCAGAGCGTCGAGCAACTGGCGCAGGTGGGTGCGCCATTCGGCGCTCGGGCGCCTGTGCTCGACCAGTACGTCCAGGCTACCGCCACACGGCAACTGCAGGCGACTGCGCTCCTCGGCACTGGCGCCGTAGCAGATAACCTGTGCCGGTGCGGCATGCTCGCCATGGCTGAGCGCTTCGAGAAATGCCTCCTCGACGCAGCCGCCGGACAACGAGCCGCTGTGCGCACCGGACTGGATGGCCACCAGCATTGCGCCAGGCGCGCGCGGTGCCGAACCGAAGGTGGAAAGGACCGTGCATAGCCACACGCTGTGTCCCTGGTCTGCCCAGGCCAGCGCCTGCTCCAGGACCGTTACATCAAGATGTTGCATCTGCCGTTACCTTTGCAAGACACAGATTCAAGCGCCGCCGGTTCATGCCTTGCGGGCCAGCGGTAGCGCCAGCCGGCGCTGGCCGGTGGCATCCGCCACTGCGTTACCCAGGGCTGCGGCCATCGGGCCCTGGACGATTTCGGCTGCACCGAGGAAGGGTTGGCCAGGCTGGTCGATCAGGTGCACTTCCACGTGTTTCGGCAGTTGCGGGAAGCGCAGGATCGGATAGCCACTCCAGTCATAGCTGCGTACCCCGCCGGGGTCATAACTGACCGCCTCGTAGAGCGTCCAGCTGCTCGACTGGACGATGCCGCCCTCGACCTGGTTGCGCAGCCCATCGGGATTGACGATCTGCCCGACGTCCACCGCCGTGACCACCCGCTGAATCGCGATCTCGCCGGTTTGCGGATGCACCTGGATTTCCACTGCCACCGCGCAGTAGCCCATGATGTTCTTGTAGCGGGCGAAGCCCAGGCCGATGCCCGTGCCGGGTGCAGACGAACGCCGTGGCCAAGCGAATTCATCGCGGGCCCGTTCGACCACGGCGCGGGCCCTCGGGTCGGTGAGGTGGCTGAGGCGGAACTCGACGGCATCCACGCCTGCCTGCGCCGCCAGTTCGTCCAGGCAGGCCTCGATGGCAAACACATTGATATGGGCACCCAGCGAGCGCATTGCCGAAGTGCGGAACGGCATTTCGCTGATGAAGTGCATGTCGATGTCGCTTGCGCCGGTTTGGTACAGCGGGATCGCGTTGCGGTCGCCATCCCCTTCTGGGTGGGCAATCGGTACCGAGGGTGCCGAGGCGAACGGACGGGCGAGCATGCGCGCGGGCACCAGGCGGCCGGCGTTGGTGATGCGCTCGTTATGCGGCGTGGTCCATAGCTGGTACTTCCAGTGGTTGATGCGGCCGCTGCTGTCCAGGCCGGCTTCCAGTTCGGTGAGCATGGCCGAGCTGTACGGTTCCCACAGGTTTTCCTGTTCGCGCATCCATTGCACGCGCACCGGCAGGCCTGGTACTCGCATGGCGATGAGCGCCGCGTCGGCTGCGGCGTCATCGGCACCGTTGTGGCCGTAGCATCCGGAACCTTCGGCGTGGATGCAGCGCACGGCCGCCAGCGGCAGGCCGAGCATTTCGGCGATGCCCGCACGCAGCGGGAACACACCTTGGGTATGGGTCCAGACGGTCAACCTACCGTCCTTGAACCAGGCCAGCGAACAGGAGGGGCCGATGGAACCGTGCATCAGGTACTGTTTGGTGACACGCGCCCGATAGGTCTTGCCACTTGAAGGCGTCGGCTGGCCTTCGTGCTGGATGGGGTAGCGCCTGGATTGCAGCTTGGGCAGCAGCTGGTGGATGACGGCCTGGTCCGGAATCACCTCGCCAGTGGTCCACGTTGCCGCCGCGTAGCCCGCCCGCATGGCCTTGATGGCCTGCCATTCATCCCTGGCCACCACGGCGAGATAGTTGCCGTCCTCGACCACCTTGACGATGCCCGGCAGGCGTTCAATCGCCTGTTTATCGAAACCGGTGAGCGTGCAGCCCGGCCGCGGTGGCCGGATCACCCGGGCATGGAGCATGCCCGGCAAGCGCATGTCCTGCACGAACGCCGCGCCCCCACTGACCTTGGCCGGAATATCCAGGCGCGGGATGGCGTGGCCGATGAGCTTGAACTGCTCAGGTGAAATGTCCGGCGAGCTGGCCTTGGCATATTGATGCAGGTCCACGCCCGCTACTGCCTCGGCATAGCTCATGCGGGCGCCGGACGGGGCCGTGATCATCGCACCGCCTGTCTGCAGCGACGACACTTCCACGCCCCAGCGCCTGGCGGCCGACTCCATCAGCATCTGCCGCACCTGCGCGGCGGCATTGAACAGCGCCGTGCCGCTGTCGAAGATGGTATGGCTGCCGGCCGTGTAGCCTTCGTTCGGCGTCAGCGCCGTGTCCGCCGTGAGGAAAGTGACCGCCGCCGGCGAGACGTCCAGCCGCTCGGCCGCGATCTGCAACAGCGCGGTCTTTACCCCGGTGCCCAACTCCACTTTACCGGTATACACGGTGATGCCTTCGACGCCGACCTTGATCCACGCGTCGAGGTAAGGGTTGGTGCGCAAGCTGCCGGGCAGATCCGGGGCGAGCACGACAGTACCGAGGGTATCCACCTCGGTATCGGCCAGCGCCTTGCGCGCGGCCGGCATCAGCGCGAATGCCATCAGCAGGCTGCCGCCCTGCAGGAAGGCGCGGCGACCGAATTCAGTTGTGGACGACATGGAGGCCACCGTTTTCGACGACGCGGGTGATCGCTTCGATGATTCGCAGATGCGTGCCGCAGCGACACAGGTTGCTGGCCATGTGCGCGCGGATGGTGGCTGCGTCGGGCCGCGGATTCTGCTCCAGCAAGGCTTGGGCGCGCATGATCATCCCGGCGATGCAGTAGCCGCACTGTGCGGCCTGGGTATCGATGAAGGCTTGTTGCAGCGGGCCTGGCCGTTCAGGTGTGCCCAGGCTCTCCACGGTCCGCACGTTGCGGCCTTGCATGCCTGCACACGGGGTCACGCAGGAGAATACCGGCTGGTCGTCGACGATGACGGTGCAGGCGCCGCACTGGCCCAGCCCGCAGCCATACTTGGCGCCGTTGAGTTCCAGGTGGTTGCGCAAGGCATAGAGCAGCGGCATGTCCGGATCGATATCCAGGCTATGCAACTTGCCGTTGACTGTAAGGTTCACGTTGCTCATGGGGTCTCCTCGCGCAGAGCCTGAATAGTCGAATGCAAATCCCTCCACGGCCGATCCGGGGCGGCTTGGCCACGGACGAAGGCCGCCAGGGCGGCGAGCTGCTGGTCGTTCAGGCTGACCGCGAAGGGCGGCATCGCCGGGCCGGGCTCACCGGGTGTGGGGGCAATGCCTTCCAGTACCGTCTTGATGAAGTTGCGTGGCGCCGGGGCTTGCACCGAGGACGTCGCGGTCAACGCTGGCCTGCCGTCGATACTGCGCATCGGGGCGGCCGCGCCGTGGCAACCCGCGCATGCGGCCTGGAACAGATCACCGCCGAGGCGGGTCGAGTCGGCCGTGGCCGCCGCCTTCGTTTCGAGCGTGGCTGGTGGATGAGGGGGCGCCGGCAAACTCAGCAGGTACTCCGCCATGGCGTCGACGTCGGCCCGAGGCAGCCGCGCGAGTTCCTGGCTGACCGGACGCATGGGGCCGGCCGCAGTGCCATGGCCGTCGACGACCTTGGCTTGCAGGTAGTCCACCAGCTGGGCTTGGGTCCAGGGTGTTTCGCGACTGGCCAGGCCGAGCAGGGAAGGAGCCGCCCAGCCGTCAACCACGCCACCGGCAAGCGCCTGGCCCGCTTTCTCGGCACCCAGCAGGTTCAACGGGGTATGGCATCCGCCGCAGTGGCCCGCGCCTTCTACCAGGTAGCGGCCACGGTCCCACTGCGCCGATGCCTGCGCTGTCGGTGCGAACGGCGCTGAATGCAGGAACAGCAGGTTCCAGCCCGCGACCAGCGGGCGAAGGTTCATCGGGAACTTCATGCGGTTGGGGGTTGCAGGCGCGTACGCCGGTGGCCCGCTCATCAGGTAGGCATAGGCGTCCGCCAGGTCCTGATCGTCGAGCAGCCGGTAATGCGTGTAGGGGAAGGCCGGGTAGAGGAAATGCCCATCGCGGGAAATCCCGTCGCGCATGGCGCGCTGGAACGCTTCGAGTGGCCACTTGCCGATACCGGTCTGGGCATCAGGCGTGATGTTGGTGCTGTACAGCGTGCCAAACGGTGTCACCAGTGGCAGGCCGCCCGCGAGGTACTTGCCACCAGGACGCGTATGGCAAACCGCGCAGTCGCCGGCGGTGACTACCTGGGCACCGCGCGCGATCTGCGCGGGTTCGAACACCATCGGCCGCTCGATCGGGTCGATGGCCGGTCGCCACATCAACCCGAGCGCTGCGGCTAGCCCGCCCACGCCCAGCGCCATCGCTGCCAATGCCCAACGCTTCCTGTGCGACATCGATACCCACCTCGTTCTTCACCATTGGCAACCAGCAACTCCCGGTATTGCCGGATGCCGATCAGTTGAGGGCGAGCCTAAAGGACCACGGCTGGTGCGGGTATGGGGCGCTCGCGCAAGGCAGCTTTGCTCATCACGCAAGGCTGGCCGCGCGTGTCCGAGAGCACGCCTGTTCAATCCCCAGGCCAGGCAGGTGGCTATGCTGCAGGCTGATGCAACCTCGACTGGTGATGCCGCCAGCTTCCCTCATGGATATCTTCGACAGGGTCGGCCAATGGACAAGTTTCTCGCCTTGAGCATGTTCGTAGAGACGGTACGTTGCGGTGGCTATTCCGCCGCAGCCCGCAAGCTTGGCGTGGCAACATCGTCCGTGGCGCGGCAGGTTGCAGCATTGGAGGCGGAACTGGGCACCACGCTCATTACCCGCAGCACCCGCCAGAACCGCCTGACCGACCTGGGCCAAGCCTATTTCGACAACGCGGTGGGCATTCTCGATGCGCTCGCTGCAGCCGATGGCATGGTCACCGACAGGGGCAGCGAAGCGAAGGGCAAGCTGCGGGTCAGCGTGCCGGTGGAGTTCGGCCGACGCTTGATTTCCCCCCACCTGGGGCGTTTTCTGGCGAGCCATCCGGAGCTGGAGGTCAGCCTCAACCTCAGCGACGAGCGCGTGGACCTTTACAAGGACCGTATCGACCTGACCGTGCGCCTGGGGTCGACGGTCTCCAGCGAGGACGTGATCTGCACCACCATCGGTCATTTCCAGCGTTGGCTGGTGGCCAGCCCGGCCTATCTGCAGCGGCACGGTGCGCCGACGCAACCGAGCGAACTCACCCGGCATTCCTGCATGCGCTTCGATTACGGCGGGCCGATGCGCGACTGGCTGTTCGAGGTGGCTGACGAGACAGTGCCCGTCGCGGTGCAGGGCCGGATGCAGAGCAACAATGCCGACATTCTCAGGCAGGCAGCGGTCGCCGGGCAGGGCGTTGCGCTGCTGGCCGACTGGCTGGTTGCCGAGGATGTGCAACAGGGCCGGCTCACCCGCTTGCTGCCTGAATATGAAGTGAACCCGGTATCAGTCAATGCCTCGATCAATATCGTCTACCTGCCGATCAATCGCGCCTCGACGCGTATCAGGGCCTTTGCGCATTTCATGAAAGAGCTGGTCAGTGTTGCCTAGCGACATTGCGCAACGCTCTATTGCGTGCTGTGTGGCTTCTGCCTGTGCAGCTGACGCCGTACGCTGGGCTGAACTACCTTACTCTGGGCCTGGACCATGCACATTCCCCCGCTCCTGGCGTTCGACTTTCTTGACCCTTGGAGCTGGGTAGCGCAGCGTCGGCTTGCGCTCGCGATGAGCCAGGTCGGGCAACCATTTAACGTCACCTTTCAACCCTGCCGCTCGCCATTGAGCCGTGCCGCCGCTGGCATGGCCTACCACGACTTTCTTGAACGTCGCTTTGGCACCCAGGCGCTGATCCAGCAATCCCTGGTGGCTGCGGAAATGCGCCAGCTTGGCATTGAACCGGCGTTCAGCCAGATCGTCCGCCTGCCCGACACGCGCCCCGCGCTTGCCGCTGTACTGTGGCTGCAGCGTAGCGGGAAACCCGCTCATCACTTTGTGGAAAGTGTCTTCGAAGCCTTGTATTGCCATGGCCAGGACATCGGCGATCCGGCAGTCCTGAAACAGCTGCTGCTGCGAGAGCGAGTAGCTTTGAGCGAAGTCGTGCAATTCATGCACAGCGACACGTTCAGTGAGGAATTGCAGGCCAGCGAAGCCACGGCTGCGGCGTGGGCGGGGCGTGTGATTCCATCTTTGCGCATCAACGGTACGGTGGTATTCGGTGCGCAGACACCGAGTGTTCTGGCGCCGATGCTTGGCTTCTTCGGCGCTCAGCAAGAATGAAATGGCCATCAAGGCAATCAAGGACAGGGTATGGCCCAGTTTTGCAATCTTTGTTGCACGGTTAGGGATTGCAGTCAGGCTTTGCGTCGCTTCTGCGCAAATGCCTCCAGGGTAACCGTCCTGGCTGAATTAGTCGGCAGGTTGTAAGTCGCTCTCGGTAAATGGTTGCTAGGTTCTGTGTGAAAAGTCTTGAGACGAAGGTCAGGCAAGGCGAAAACAGCCGAGGAAGCGGAGTTTACGGGTTGTAAATGAGCATTCCGAGGCTGTTTTCAACGCAGCATCACCGAGTATCAAGGCTTTTCACACAGAGCCTAGGGGGCGAGCAGTTTTGCGTTTGGACTGTGTTCAGCACGCGATGTAGTCCTTGCGTGATTCACGAGCTGCCTATTAGTATGCGATCGCTCGGCAGGATCAGCCGAATGTTTTTCCATCCGCGAAACAAGGAGGTGCCCTATGACCCGGTTTTCAATGATGTGTCTGCTAATAAACCGTCAACGAAATCCTGAAGGGGCCCCTTTTGCCCCGCGGAGAATCAAACATGTCCAATCTTTGCCCACCGGTGTTTCTTGTTAGCCTCAGCTCGCCAGAGGAAGAAGCACTCTGCCGCGCCCTACGGGTACGCGACGACCAAAGTGATTTTATAGCCAGCAATGCCGAATCGCTGGAACAGGCTGCCGATAGCCCGTGGTGTGAGCCGTTGGCCATACGGGCCATGCAGACTGGTGAGCTAGTCGGTTTCCTGATGCACGCCCTCGATCCGGATGAGAACAGCCGCTGGATCTACCGCCTGATGATTGACCGCAACCACCAGGGCCGCGGTTACGGGCGTGCTGCCCTACGAGCGCTCATGGCACATCTCCACACCTTGCCTGGAGGACCTGGCGTCGCCCTTGGTGTTGACCCCGAGAACATCGGCGCGCGACGTCTCTATGCTTCTGAAGGCTTTGTCGAGACCGGTGAAGTCATTGATGGCGAGTTGATCATGCGACGGATGTCTACGTGATCAAAGGCAGGGGCGCCGTGTCGCCCCTGCAACTTCGCAGAGCCATCCCCAACGGGTGCCTGACAAACAGGAGTTATAGATGAAGGAGAAAAGCATCGCCTCTCAGCGGGTACTTTTCATCGGACGCGAGCTATCCATCTCGGAAATTGCTGACCAAGCGTCAGTATGTTGTGCGGAGATTATTAGCGCGGCCGAAGATCTGGGGCTTGAGGTCGTCGGTCCATGGATTTTCGTTTCCCACAAGATGCCTAACAATTCCAACGACCGTTTTCGGATAGAATTCTGCCTGCCAGTAGAGGGTGACTTCGAAGAGCAGATCGAAGGGGTTCGCTATCAACTGCTACCGGCGTTACATTGCATCTATGAAGATTACCGAGGGCCACTCAGTGACCTCTTTTCCCATGGTTATGCGAAGCTCTTCGAAGGGGCTCGTGCAGCCGGCTGTAGACTAACCGACGAAAGCCGAGAGGTCTATCACAACTGGCAGGGACCAGATTCACTAGATAATCACATAGAACTCCAATTCGGCATCGTCTGAGCATGGCAAAGAATGCCTAGACCCTTCCTTGTGAACCTATTGATTGAACTGTTCAGGTGCCAGAACCCTGAACCGCTCTTAACGTCATAAATACGGAACGAACGCATTTGGCCGATTGCTGCCGTCCGCGAGAGGCCGCTTTCGACCCAAAGCAGCCGTTCGAATTTGCTTGCGCAACTAGGCGGTTTTCAGCTTGAAGCATACTTAGCTACGACTCATTGAGTTGGCCTTAAGGAATTTGAACCGGATGCTCCTATCCGGGGCAAAGTCTTGAGGCTAATCCACGGGCATTAGAATTCGCGCTTCAACTCCAATCTCTTGGAGGAGGAAAAGCAGTCCTCCGCCTTCGATGAGTTCGATGGGCTTGTCCTTAGCGAACTCAAACGCGTCTGGACCGTACCCGCTTGTTGTAACCAAAATCCCCTTATTGGCACCTTCATTCATCATAGTGCCATAAAGGTCCCTAACGGCTGAAACACCAACTGTATGTTTGTATCGCTTTGCTTGAATAACTACCTTGCCGCCTAATACAGGGCGAGGATCATAAGCAATGCAATCGACTCCTCCGTCGCGCGATGATCTCGTTAATTTTGATTCTAAACCCATTTTTTCGAATAAGTTGGCCACCAATGCTTCAAACTCGTAGGGGTTTAGATCCATGAGATTCGTTGCAGAAGTAAGATGCGAAGCGAGATCCTGCTGATCTACAAAACGCTTATCGACCATATTGAATTCAATGATCGGTCTAACCGGATGCGCTTCACTTGGAGACCGGGAAACATGCGCTCCGAGATTCCGCAGACACACGGCACGATCGACACGGGCAAGATCAATCTCCATGAATGTTTCACGTGTAGTGCGGACAGAAACGAGATGTGGTTGCACTCCGCGGCCCGTTGCGGGATCAATGGTATCCACATAACCATTGAAGCAGCAGACCTCTATGAACTCGCCTTGGTCTGCCTCGAAAAGCTCATGGAGGCACCTCAGTGTGAGACTTGCGATGAGATCCGCATAGAGAGATTTGATCTCAGCTGGCTTGCGCTGCTTAGTGGAGACCTCATCTTTCGATTTTATATAACGATACTCGGCCACTTCCGGAATGATGTCCGAGGTAGGTAGCTCATATTCAATAACTAGCTGTTTCGATTCAGGCAGGAACACCAAAGAAAAATTTTGGGGGAACCCTTCTGGATAATCGGACTTCTCCAGAACCATACTGCAATAGGCAACAATTGACTCGGGATCTCCATCATAGTAGGAATAGCGGAACGCATCTACTTCGGAGTCGCGGAGAGCCTTTTTTTCGAGGAATTCAGACACGCCACGTTCATAGGCCTCTCGCGCGCTTTTGAGAGTTTCAAGACGTTTAATATTCCGAGTTTTATGCTCGTCCTGACTTAGTTGAAAATTTTCTTTAGCGGCTTTCAAGTGCTCAGCATGTCTAGCTTTAAACCTTGGTATGAACGAAAGATACCAAGGTAATGGGGGGACCTTCGAGGTGAAAAATTCCAGTGCTGGTCCTTCAATGACTGTTGTCAAAGACTTGGCTGGTGCAAATTGGGGTGGATTCTCAGTGATGCGAAGCGAGTCGAATGTGATGGTGTCATCAACCATCAGCGTTGATGACAAAATGGCTTGCAATCCGTCTACCCAGGACCGAATGGTCGCGTTTGCGTCACGAACTTCTTGTTCACGAAACGCTATGTAGTTTTGCTTAGCGGCTCGTTCCGACTGGCGATCATATCGCGCCTGGTCACGCTCGCGTATAGCATGTGCCCTAAGCCGCTGGCGTTCAGCACGTTCAGAGGCACGCAGTGCCGCGCGGCGTTCAGACTCGTTCAACCTCTGCTGCTTGGCTGTCTCCCGAGCAATTGCTCGGATCACCTTTTCGAACCCGCTCCGCTTGGCCATATGTCCCCCTTGCTGATGGCGTGATGGTATCAAAAGGAAAGCAGAGGTGGACATGGTCTTAAACGGTTCGCACCGTCGTTTGGGGGTCGGTGGTTAAAGGGCCGCTTTGGGTCGTTAGCGGTCATCCGCAACCAGCCCTGTTCCGTTAAGCCTGCGGCGAACCCAATGCAGCAACAACCTCGTCTATGAAGTGCCTGAGCTTTGCGGAGGGGCGACGGTCCAAGGGGTAGATCAGATTGACAGGATACGTGGGCCCTTCGAATTCCTCGAAGAGTACGACCAGTTCGCCCCGTTGCACGTAAGGCATCAGTACGTCCTCGACGCACAGCGTGATGCCGAAATCCGCTAATGCGGCGTTCACCTTGGCCAGGGTGTTATTGACGTTCAGTCGACTCGCAATGGGGATCGTAAACGTCTGCCTGTCTTTGGTGAATCGCCAGAGTTTGTCCGTCATTCGATCGGAGAACAGATAGCCCAGGCAATCATGGTCCACGAGTTGTTCGGGATGGAGCGGGGTGCCTTTGCGTGCCAGATAAGCGGGAGATGCGCAAGCAAACATCCTGAAAGGCCTCAAGCCGCGTTGCACCAATGCCGCGCTGTCGCCCAGTTGGGGTTTGCCCAACCGAAACACGACTTCGAATCCCTCTTCTACGATATTCACGAACCTGTCGGTCAACTCCAACTCGATTTCCGTTTCCGGGTATCGCGTCAGGTATTGGGTCAGGAACGGGATGAGTCGATGAGAGCCGTAATTATAGGGCGCGCTGATGCGGATTTTTCCGCGCGGTGTCGAGCTTGCTGACTGCGCCAGCTCATCGGCGTCTTCAACGTCGCTCAGGATAGCCTTGCAGCGCAAGTAATAGTCCCTGCCCACGGCGGTCAGGCTTTGTCGGCGAGTGGTGCGGGTGATCAGTTTAAGGCCTAGCTGAGATTCCAGATTGCTGACCTGTTTGGCAATCAGCTGCGGCGTCACGCCTAACACGGCGGCGGCTGCCGAGAAGGAGTCTGACTCAGCTGCTGCTACGAACGCCGCCATGCTTTTAAGCTTGTCCATATCCTCAATCTTTAGTTGTTAATGTTGTTTGAATTCGAGCATTTATCTTGAAGATCTTCCTGCTTAGCATCTCTGCGGTCAATCAATAGAAGCGCTGCGCGCTTTACTGAACGGAGAGTCTGGAATGGTGAACATTTCCCATGAAACGGTCGAAGATACGGAGCGCCGCTTGTTGCGCGTCATTACCCAAGCCCATGTGCGATTCTTCCCTGGCTCTTACACCTTTTTGGAGTTTCCGTTTTCATCGTTTCCTGATGCTGCCTGCCGCGATGCGCTGGCGCTCGTACGGGATGACCAGGTATGGAGTCAACTGGTCCCCTGTGGTGATGTCGAGCAAGAGCTGTTCGGTGTTTTCCGATTCCATTTTCCGCAAGGCGCCGACAACAGCGGTTTCGTGGGCTGGTTGGCAATGCGCCTGAAGCAGAAGTTTGGGACCGGCGTTTTTGTGACCTGTGGCCAGAATCGAGATGAGGGTGGGATCTTCGATTATTGGGGCGTCCCGGCCAGCCTGGCTTCAGATGTCTTTGCAGAGATCCAGGCTTTGGTGGACGGCCGAGCGGACGGGGAGGTGGGAGTTTCCTTGTAGCGGATGCGTTCGCGTATGCCGAGATCTTAGCTGTGCACCAGGATCATCAACTTGTCAGTTTCGATCATTGAGCCGGTTCAAACGGCTGTTTAATGTCGCAGGCAGACAAACGACGGGGGCCCATCGGCTGATGAGGCGCCCGCATCCCGTGATCACGCCACCAGGGGACCTTCCATGGCCGCCGACCGCTACCCACACCTGCTTGCCCCGCTGGACCTGGGCTTCACCACCTTGCGCAACCGCACCCTGATGGGCTCGATGCACACCGGCCTGGAAGAGCGCCCTGGCGGCTTCGAGCGCATGGCCGCGTATTTTGCCGAGCGCGCACGAGGCGGCGTAGGCCTGATGGTCACGGGTGGTATCGCGCCCAATGATGAAGGCGGGGTGTACTCCGGCGCGGCCAAGCTCAGCACCGCGGAGGAGGCCGACAAGCACCGCATCGTCACCGAGGCGGTACACGCCGCCGGCGGCAAGATCTGCCTGCAGATCCTGCACGCCGGGCGCTATGCCTACAGCCCACGGCAAGTGGCACCCAGCGCGATCCAGGCGCCGATCAACCCGTTCAAGCCCAGGGAACTGGACGAGGCGGGGATCGAGAAGCAGATCGCCGACTTCGTCAATTGCGCCGTGCTCGCCCAGCGGGCCGGCTACGATGGCGTCGAGATCATGGGTTCGGAAGGCTATTTCATCAACCAGTTCCTCGCCGCCCACACCAACCAGCGCACCGACCGTTGGGGCGGCAGCTATGAGAACCGCATGCGCCTGGCCGTGGAAGTCGTCAGCCGGGTGCGTGCCGCGGTAGGGCCGAACTTCATCATCATCTTCCGCCTGTCGATGCTCGACCTGGTCGAGGGCGGCAGCACCTGGGACGAGATCGAGTTGCTGGCCAAGGCCATCGAACAGGCCGGTGCGACCCTGATCAACACCGGTATCGGCTGGCACGAGGCGCGCATCCCAACCATCGCCACCAAGGTACCGCGCGCGGCGTTCAGCAAGGTTACCGCCAAGCTGCGGGGCGTGGTCGGCATTCCGCTGATCACCACCAACCGCATCAACACCCCGGAAGTGGCCGAGGCGGTGCTGGCCGAGGGTGATGCCGACATGGTCTCGATGGCCCGGCCGTTCCTGGCCGACCCGGACTTCGTCAACAAGGCCGCCGCCGGGCGCAGCGACGAAATCAATACCTGCATCGGCTGCAACCAGGCCTGCCTGGACCACACCTTCGGCGGCAAGCTGACCAGTTGCCTGGTCAACCCGCGTGCCTGCCACGAGACCGAGCTCAACTACCTGCCGGTGCGCTCGGTGAAGCGCATTGCCGTGGTTGGCGCTGGCCCGGCCGGCCTGGCCGCTGCGACGGTGGCAGCCGAGCGCGGCCACGCGGTGACCCTGTTCGATGCCGCCAGCGAGATCGGCGGGCAGTTCAATGTGGCCAAGCGGGTGCCGGGCAAGGAAGAATTTCATGAAACCCTGCGTTATTTCCGCAACAAGGTAAAAAGCACAGGCGTGGACCTGCGCCTGAACACACGCGTCGATGTGCAGGGCCTGGTCGCCGGAGACTACGACGAGATCATCCTGGCCACCGGCATCGCTCCGCGCACGCCGGCCATTCCGGGTGTCGAGCATGCCAAGGTGCTCAGCTACCTGGATGTGCTGCTTGAACGCAAGCCGGTCGGCAAGGCTGTCGCGGTGATCGGCGCGGGAGGTATCGGCTTCGACGTTTCCGAATACCTGGTGCATCAAGGTGTGGCCACCAGCCAGGACCGTGACGCGTTCTGGAAGGAATGGGGCATCGATAGCCAGCTGGAAGCACGCGGTGGCGTCGCCGGGGTGAAGCCCGAGCCCCATGCCCCGGCGCGGCAGGTTTACCTGTTGCAGCGCAAGAAATCCAAGGTGGGCGACGGCCTGGGCAAGACCACCGGCTGGATTCACCGCACCGGGCTGAAGAACAAACAGGTACAGATGCTCAACAGCGTCGAGTACCTGGGCATCGACGATGCCGGCCTGCACATTCGCGTGGCCGATGGCGAGCCGCAGGTGCTGGCGGTGGACAATGTGGTGATCTGTGCCGGGCAGGAGCCTCTGCGCGAGCTGCAGGAAGGGCTGGTGGCGGCGGGGCAGTCGGTGCACCTGATTGGCGGCGCGGATGTGGCGGCGGAGCTGGATGCCAAGCGGGCGATCAATCAAGGTTCGAGGTTGGCGGCTGAACTCTGAAACCGCCGGGGGCGCAAAGCGCCCCCAGGATTTCCCTGTAGACTGCGATTCATGCATGCATTCGACCTCCCCCAAGCCCCGCTGCACCCTCTGAATCTACCCTGGCTGGAAAACGCCAGGGTCGAAGCCGCCATCCTGCGCCTGGACCTGATCGACCCGCTGATCAGCGGCAACAAATGGTTCAAGCTGCGCCATCACCTGCAGCAGGCCACGGCCAGCAACGCCCCCGGGCTGATCAGCCTGGGCGGCAATCATTCCAACCACCTGCACGCCCTGGCCGCCGCCGGCAAACGCTTCGGTTTTGCCACCGCCGGGCTGTTGCGCGGGCACGCCCAGGACACGCCGACCGTGCGTGACCTGCAGGCGCTGGGCATGCAGCTGCACTGGCTAGGCTACGGCGGCTACCGCGCGCGCAACCAGCCCGGTTTCTGGCAACCCTGGCAGGCGCGCTATCCGGGTTGGCAGTGTATTCCCGAGGGCGGAGGCGGGCTGGCGGGTGCGCAAGGCTGTGCCCTGATCCTGCAGCAGGCCCGCGCGCAACTCGCCGCACTCGGCTGGGCTGACTATGACGCCTGGTGGCTGGCCGCTGGAACCGGGACGACCTTGGCCGGCCTGGTGCTGGCCGAGGAGGGGCGGCATGCGGTGCATGGCGCATTGGCCGTGCCCCGGGATCATGGGGTGGCGCAAGTGCTGACGGAACTGGCGGGGAGGCAGGGCTATCAGCTCCACGACGCCTGTCGTGGCGGCTTCGGCAAGTTCGACGATGAGCTGCTGGCATTCATCGCCGACTGCGAGCGGCACACTGGCGTGCCACTCGAAGCCCTTTACACCGGCAAGGCCCTGCTGGCCCTGCGGCAACAGGTCGAGGCCGGGTTGTTCGCGCCCGGCACTCGCCTGATCGTGGTGCATACCGGCGGCCTGCAGGGCCGGCGTGGTTATTTGTAAGGCAGCATGCGCAACAGCGTGTTGTCGCGCTGGATGTAGTGATGGTACAGGCCGGCCACGGCATGGATGCCGATCAACCAGTAGCCCAGGCTGCCGATGCGTTCATGCCAGCCCTTGATGAACTTGGCCTGGTCCGGGTTCGGGCCGATCAGGTGCGGCAGCTCCAGGCCGAAGAACGGCACTGGTTTATCGGCGGCGCTGAGGATCAGCCAGCCGGCCAGTGGCAGGCCGATCATCAGCAGGTACAGCGCCAGGTGTACCAGGTGCGCCAGCCCGGTCTGCCAGGCCGGCGGCTTTGGCGTGATCGGTGGTGTCGGGTTGCTCAGGCGGATGGCCAGGCGCAGCCAGACCAGCACGAACACGCTGAGCCCGAGCATGAAGTGCAAATCTTTCATCAGGTTGCGTTCGACGCTGTCCTTGGGGAACAGGCCGCGTAGCTCGATGAGGGCATAGACAGCAGCCAGCAGCACCAGCATCAGCCAGTGCAAGGCAATGGACAGGCGCGCGTAATGGGGCGCGGGGGTGGTTGAAACCATGATCGGTCCTCGTCATCAGGGTCGGGAAGGCGCTCTTGTCGGCGCTCAGGTACAACTGTAAAGGTTATCGGGAAGTGAATCTTTGCGCTGGGTCTGTGAAAATTGTGTCACCTGCGCCCAACCTCATGCCTCGGACGCAAGCGGCCAGCAGTCAGCCACCAGAAACACCCGCTCGGCTTCCTGCCAGACCCCATCGGCCTCCTGCTCCAGCCTGACCAGCAATTGCGCTGGCGCCTGCCGCTGCAGTACGTGCAGCCACGCCGCAAACTGCTCCACCTCCCAGCATTCCTGCGCTTCGATCCGCGCCGGTGCCAGCCAGGCATGCCGCTGCAGCGGCTGCCAATGCTCACCTTCAGCCAGCACCCAGTCCCGCCGCCGCAGCCAGCGCCCGCGCAGGTGCTGCGGGTTGGCGCCCTGCGGTGGCTCGGCGTGGCCAGGCCACGGGTAGAACAGATACCCCCCCAGCCAAACATGCGCCTGCACCTGGCCAACCCCCAGCTGCGCCAACACTTCGCGACTGTGTGCACTGTTCGACATGGGCAACTGGTGCCTCGCCAGGTGCGCCAGCTTGGTGCCCAGCCGGTCATGGCAACCCGGCCCCAGCCAGGTGGCAGGGTCCTGCCCGGCGTGCTCCGGTCCCAGGTACAGCTTGATGGCCAGTTCCAGGTGGTGCACGCCGTCGCGGTCGCGCAGCAGCATATCCAGCTCGCCCAAGGTGCGCCCGCCATCGCGAATCGCCAGGTTCGCCGCCAGCACTTCGATGCCCGGCGCCTGGCCCAGGGCGAATTGCCACAGGCGTTCGTAGTAATGGCCCAGGCGCCGGCTACCCAGTTGCGCCAGCCACTCGCGCAACGGCCGGTCATCGTCGTCCAGGGCCCGTAACCAGCGTTCCAGGCGTTGCGGCTGGTCTGCCCACAGGCTGCCTGCCAGCGGGTGGCGCTGGGGGCAGGGCGGGGCGCTGAGCAACGGCGGCGACAACAGCGCCCAGGCCAGGTCGCGCACAGCGGGGCGGCGTAGCTGTCGGGGCAGCGCGTGGAGCAGGGCGAATGGCATCATCCTGCGAGCATAGCCGGTTTGCCGCTGCCCGGTGGTTTCGCCCATAATCGGCGCATTGTCACCCGCCGCAGAGCCTCGCAGGAGCCCCATGGAGCAATTTCGCAATATCGGTATCATCGGCCGCCTTGGTAGCTCGCAGGTGCTCGACACCATTCGCCGACTGAAAAAATTCCTCCTCGAGCGCCATCTGCACGTGATCCTCGAGGACACCATCGCCGAAGTGTTGCCCGGCCACGGCCTGCAAACCTCCACCCGCAAGCTGCTGGGCGAGGTCTGCGACCTGGTCATCGTGGTCGGCGGCGATGGCAGCCTGCTTGGCGCTGCCCGCGCCCTGGCCCGGCACAACATTCCGGTACTCGGCATCAACCGCGGCAACCTGGGCTTTCTCACCGACATCCGCCCGGATGAACTGGAAGAGAAGGTCGCCGAAGTGCTCGACGGCCACTACCTGGTGGAAAACCGCTTCCTGCTGCAGGCCGAGGTACGCCGCCACAACGAAGCCATCGGCCAGGGCGATGCGCTGAACGACGTGGTGCTGCACCCGGGCAAGTCCACGCGCATGATCGAGTTCGAGATCTACATCGATGGCCAGTTCGTCTGCAGCCAGAAGGCCGACGGCCTGATCGTCGCCACGCCTACCGGCTCCACCGCCTACGCGCTGTCGGCTGGCGGCCCGATCATGCACCCCAAGCTCGACGCCATCGTCATCGTGCCGATGTACCCGCACACCCTGTCGGGCCGGCCGATCGTGGTCGATGGCAACAGCGAACTGAAGATCGTGGTGTCCAAGGACCTGCAGATCTACCCGCAGGTGTCCTGTGACGGCCAGAACCACTTCACCTGCGCCCCCGGCGACACCATCACGGTGAGCAAGAAACCGCAGAAACTGCGCCTGATCCATCCGCTGGACCACAACTACTACGAGGTCTGTCGCACCAAGCTCGGCTGGGGCAGCCGCCTGGGAGGCAGGGACGACTGATGCTCGATCCGGCGCGAAGTTTCGACATCATCGGCGATGTGCATGGCTGTGCGCTGACCCTCGAACGCCTGCTCGACGCCCTCGGTTACAAGCGCCAGGCCGGCGTCTGGCGTCATCCGTGGCGCCAGGCGCTGTTCCTGGGCGACATCGTCGACCGCGGGCCACGCATTCGCGAGGCGCTGCATATCGTCCATGACATGGTCGAGGCCGGCCAGGCGTTCTGCATCATGGGCAACCATGAATACAACGCCCTGGGCTGGGTGACCCCGGCGTTGCCTGGCAGCGGCAAGGCCTATGTGCGCGAGCACACGCCACGGCATGCCCGGCTGATCGACGAAACCCTGACCCAGTTCGCCCATCACCCGGCTGACTGGCACGACTTCGTCAACTGGTTCTACGAGCTGCCGCTGTTCGTCGACGCCGGGCGTTTCCGCCTGGTGCACGCCTGCTGGGACCCACGCCTGATCGAGCCGCTGCGCCAGCAATACCCCGATGGCTGCATCGACGAGCACTTCATCCAGGCTTCGGCGGTGAACGGCAGCTTTGCTGCCAACGTGTGCAACCGGCTGTTGCGCGGTACCGACATGCGCCTGCCGGACGGGCTGACCCTGACTGGCGGCGACGGCCTGACCCGGGCATTCTTCCGCACCAAGTTCTGGGAAGAAGACCCGCAGACCTACGGCGACATCGTGTTCCAGCCTGACGCCCTGCCGGCGGAAGTGGCCAATACCCCACTCAGCCACAGCCAGAAGAACGCCTTGCTGCGCTATGCCGAAGACGAGCCCATGCTGTTCGTCGGCCATTACTGGCGCAGTGGCCGCCCGGCACCGATCCGTGCCAACCTGGCCTGCCTGGACTACAGCGCCGTGCTCTACGGCAAGCTGGCCGCCTACCGGCTGGATGATGAAACCCGCATCGACCCGCACAAGTTCGTCTGGGTCGATGTCGACCGCCCACAGGCCAGCCAATGAACATTATCGAAGTGATGCGCCTGCCGCTGTCGGTTGACCTCAGCGGCTTCGTCCAGCTGCTGCAGCGCCTGCAGGTGCCGCACCGGGTCAGCGAGGAGGGTGAGGTCCAGGTGCTCTGGGCCCCCGACACCCTGGCCGCAGACGTCCGCGAACTCTACCAGCGCTACCCCGACGGCAACGCCGACCTGCCGGCCACCACCGATCCTGTGGGAGCGGGCGAGCCCGCGAAAGGGCCCTCCCTGGCGGAACAGGCCCGCGCCTGCAAGATCACCACCCTGACCCTGCTGTTGTGCTTCATCGTCGCCGGCCTCACCGGCCTTGGCGACAATTTCACCACCATCAGCTGGTTCACCTTCCTCGACTTCCGCGTGCAGGGCGACTACCTGTACTTCAGCCCACTGGCACAAAGCCTGGCGCAAGGCCAGTGGTGGCGCCTGGTCTCGCCCATGCTGCTGCACTTCGGCGTGCTGCACCTGGCGATGAACAGCCTGTGGTACTGGGAACTGGGCAAACGCATCGAATTGCGCCAGGGCCCCTGGGCGCTGCTGGGCCTGACCGTGCTGTTCAGCCTGGTGTCCAACCTGGCCCAGCACTACACCAGCGGGCCGAGCCTGTTCGGCGGCTTGTCCGGGGTGCTGTACGGCCTGCTCGGGCACATCTGGCTGTACCAGTGGCTGGCGCCCAACCGTTACTTCAACCTGCCCAAGGGCGTGCTGGCCATGATGCTGATCTGGCTGGTGGTGTGCCTGACCGGTGTGGTCGGTACCCTGGGCCTGGGCCAGATCGCCAATGCCGCGCATGTCGGCGGGCTGCTCATCGGATGCCTGACCGGGCTCTTGGGTGGGGCGCTGGCCAGGCGTAAACTGTCGGCTTGAATCAGGAGACACTATGTCCACTTTCGCGCAAATGATCGAAAACATCACGCCCGAGATCTACCAGAGCCTGAAGCTGGCGGTGGAAATCGGCAAATGGTCCGATGGCCGCAAGCTCACTGCCGAGCAGAAGGAGCTGTCGCTGCAGGCGGTCATCGCCTGGGAGATGAAAAACCTGCCCGAAGACCAGCGCACCGGTTACATGGGCCCGCAGGAATGCGCGTCGAAGTCGGCACCGATTGCCAACATTCTGTTCAAGTCGGACTCGGTACATTGATCGAACTCGCACGTGGCTCGTTGAGCAAGATGGCGGTAAGCCTGCAGGCGCCAGTGGTGCAGTACAGCTTTCGCCTGGATGACACGCAGGTGCCGGTCAACCCGCTGATCGGCCAGCGCCTGCGCCTTGAGTACCTTGGCGCCATTCACTGCAGCCATTGTGGCAAGCGCACCAAGACCAGCTTCAGCCAGGGTTACTGCTACCCGTGCATGACCAAACTGGCCCAGTGCGACGTGTGCATCATGGCCCCGGAAAAATGCCACTACGACGCCGGCACCTGCCGCGAACCGTCGTGGGGCGAACAGTTCTGCATGACCGACCATGTGGTCTACCTGGCCAACTCGTCGGGGATCAAGGTCGGTATCACCCGCGCCACCCAGCTGCCCACCCGCTGGCTCGACCAGGGCGCCAGCCAGGCCCTGCCGATCCTGCGCGTGGCTACCCGCCAGCAGTCCGGCCTGGTGGAAGATCTGCTGCGCAGCCAGGTGCCGGACCGCACCAACTGGCGCGCCCTGCTCAAGGGCGACGCCGAGGAGCTCGACCTGGTGGCCATTCGTGAACAGGTCTTTGACGCCTGTGCCGAGGGCCTGCGCGAGCTGCAGGGGCGTTTCGGCCTGCAGGCGGTTCAGCCGCTGGCCGATGCCGAAGTGGTGCAGATGAAGTACCCGGTCGAGGCCTACCCATCGAAGATCGTCAGCTTCAACCTCGACAAGGACCCGGTAGTGGAAGGCACGCTGCTGGGCATCAAGGGCCAGTACCTGATCTTCGACACCGGTGTGATCAATATTCGCAAGTACACGGCCTACCAGTTGGCCGTACTCCAGTAAAAAGGACCTGCACATGCGTACCGAACAACCGCAAGTGATCTACCTCAAGGATTACCAGGCGCCCGAGTATCTGATCGACGAGACGCACCTGACCTTCGAGCTGTTCGAGGACCATACCCTGGTTCACGCGCAACTGGTCATGCGCCGCAACCCGGCACGCGGTGCCGGCCTGCCGCCACTGGTACTCGATGGCCAGCAGCTGGAACTGCTGCGCGCCTCGCTGGATGACCAGGAACTCCAGCCGGGCGACTACCAGCTCGACGCCGACAGCCTGACCGTGCAGCCCAAGGCCAAGCACTTCACCCTCGACACCAGCGTGAAGATCCACCCCGAGAGCAACACCGCGCTGGAAGGCTTGTACAAGTCGGGCAAGATGTTCTGCACCCAGTGCGAGGCCGAAGGCTTCCGCAAGATCACCTACTACCTCGATCGTCCGGATGTGATGAGCACCTTCACCACCACGGTGATCGCCGAGCAGCATCGCTACCCGGTATTGCTGTCGAACGGCAACCCGATCGGCAGCGGGCCGGCAGACGATGGTCGCCACTGGGCGACCTGGGAAGACCCGTTCATGAAGCCGGCCTACCTGTTCGCCCTGGTGGCCGGTGACCTGTGGTGCGTCGAGGACAGCTTCACCCGCCAGTCCGGCCGCGACGTGACCCTGCGCATCTACGTCGAGCCCGAGAACATCGACAAGTGCGAGCACGCCATGGTCAGCCTGAAGAAGTCCATGCGCTGGGACGAGGAAGTCTATGGCCGCGAGTACGACCTGGACATCTTCATGATCGTCGCGGTCAACGACTTCAACATGGGCGCCATGGAAAACAAGGGCCTGAACATCTTCAACTCCAGCTGTGTGCTGGCCCGTGCCGAAACCGCTACCGATGCCGCGCACCAGCGCGTCGAGGGCGTAGTGGCCCACGAGTACTTCCACAACTGGTCAGGCAACCGCGTCACCTGCCGTGACTGGTTCCAGCTGTCGCTCAAGGAAGGCTTCACGGTGTTCCGCGATGCCGAGTTCAGTGCCGACATGAACTCGCGCACGGTCAAGCGCATCGAGGACGTCGCCTACCTGCGTACCCACCAGTTCGCCGAAGACGCCGGCCCCATGGCGCATCCGGTGCGCCCGGACAGCTTCATCGAAATTTCCAACTTCTACACCCTGACCGTGTACGAGAAGGGTGCCGAAGTGGTGCGCATGGTGCGTACCCTGCTGGGGGCCGAAGGCTTCCGCAAGGGCAGCGACCTGTACTTCGAGCGCCACGATGGCCAGGCGGTGACCACCGACGATTTCATCAAGGCCATGGAAGACGCCAACGGCGTCGACTTCACCCAGTTCAAGCGCTGGTACAACCAGGCCGGCACCCCGCGCCTGGAAGTCAGCGAGGCCTATGATGTGGCCGCGCAGACCTACAGCCTGACCTTCCGCCAGAGCTGCCCGCCGACCCCGGACAAGGCCGAGAAGCTGCCGTTCGTGATCCCGGTGGAGCTTGGCCTGCTGGATGCTGCAGGCAACGACCTGCCGCTGCAACTTGCCGGCGAAGATACGGCGCAGGGCACCAGCCGCGTGCTGTCGGTGACCGAGACCGAGCAGACCTTCACCTTCCAGGGCATCCAGGCCAAACCGCTGCCGTCGCTGCTGCGTGGTTTCAGTGCACCGGTGAAGCTGAGCTTCCCCTACGACCGGGACCAGCTGATGTTCCTGATGCAGCACGACAGCGACGGCTTCAATCGCTGGGAGGCGGGGCAGCAGTTGTCGGTGCAGGTGCTGCAGGCGCTGATCGGCCAGCATCAGCGCGGCGAGGCACTGAAGCTCGACCAGCGCCTGATCACCGCCCTGGGCACTGTGCTCGGCAACGAGTCGCTGGACCCGGCCATGGTTGCCGAAATGCTCTCGCTGCCGGGTGAGGCCTACCTCACCGAGATCAGCCAGGTGGCCGACGTGGACGGCATCCACGCTGCCCGCGAGTTCGCCCGCCAGCAGATCGCCGAGAAGCTGTTCGACGCCCTGTGGGCGCGCTACCAGGCCAACCGCGAAGTGTCGCGCAGCACCGCCTACGTGGCCTCGGCCGAGCATTTCGCTCGCCGCAGCCTGCAGAACATCGCGCTGTCGTACCTGATGCAGAGCGGCAAGCCGCAGGTGCTGCAGGCGACTTTGGAGCAGTTCGAGCACTGCGACAACATGACCGAGCGCCTGACCGCACTGGCCGTGCTGGTCAACTCGCCGTTCGAGGCCGAGCGGGCCAAGGCCCTGGAGGCCTTTGCCGAGCACTTCAAGGACAACCCGCTGGTCATGGACCAGTGGTTCAGCGTGCAGGCGGCCAGTGCGCTGCCGGGCGGGCTGGCGCGGGTCAAGGCGCTGATGCAGCACCCGGCGTTCACCCTGAAGAACCCGAACAAGGTACGTGCGTTGATCGGCGCCTTTGCCGGGCAGAACCTGGTCAACTTCCATGCCGCGGATGGTTCGGGGTATCGCTTCCTGGCCGACCTGGTGATCGAGCTGAATGCGCTGAACCCGCAGATCGCCTCGCGGCAACTGGCACCACTGACCCGCTGGCGCAAGTATGACACTGCGCGTCAGGCCCTGATGAAGGGCGAGCTGGAGCGGATTCTGGCTTCTGGTGAGCTGTCCAGTGATGTGTATGAGGTTGTGAGCAAGAGCCTGGCTTGAGCCTGGAAGAGCTTGGGGGTGCTGTGCAGCCCTTCGCGGGCACGCCCGCTCCCACAGGGTTATCACTGCTTTCAAGGCCTGTGATACCCCTGTGGGAGCGGGCGTGCCCGCGAACGGCCGCACGGCGGCCCCGGCTTTTGGAGCCGACAACAAAACATAACACCCCGCCCGTTGTGTTCCCGCAAATATCCCCGCTACGATCCCCTCAAGCTATTGCAAGCCTCTAGATCAGGCTTTTCGCAGTACCTGCAGTGCATTGACCCACCAGACAAGAACACAACAGGGGGACAGTCATGAGGGAACAGAGCAGGCGCTTTGCCTGGCCATTGGCAGCCAGCGCGGTACTGGCGCTGGGGCTCGGCGTGTGGGCTGACAGCGTGCAAGCCGCTGCCGCCGACGAATATTCCACCGAATCGGCCAAGGCCAGCCAAAGCCTGCTGATCGACGCCACCCATGCCGGCAAGCGCCTTGTGGTAGTGGGCGATCGCGGTCATATCCTTTTCTCCGACGACCAGGGCAGAACCTGGACCCAGGCGCGGGTGCCCACCCGGCAACTGCTGACGGCGGTGTTCTTCCTCGACGACAAGCGCGGCTGGGCGGTCGGCCATGATGCGCAGGTGCTCACCAGCAACGATGGCGGCGCCACCTGGAGCAAGCAGTTCGAAGACCTTTCCCGCGAAGCCCCCCTGCTCGATGTGGCCTTCCTCGACGCCCAGCATGGCTTTGCCGTGGGCGCCTACGGCGCCTTGCTGGAAACCACCGATGGCGGCCAGCACTGGCAGGACGTGGCCGAGCGCCTGGACAACCCCGACCAGTTGCACCTGAACGGCATTGCCCAGGTACGCGAGGCCGGGCTGTTCATCGTCGGCGAGCAGGGCGGCATGTTCCGCTCGGCCGACAACGGCCAGACCTGGGCCAAGGTCCAGGGCCCCTACGCGGGCTCGCTGTTCGGCGTGATCGGCACGGCACAGCCCCATGCACTGCTGGCCTACGGCCTGCGCGGCAACCTGTTCCGTTCCACTGACTTCGGTGACAGCTGGCAGCCGATCGAACTCAAGGCCGCACGCGGCAACCTCGAGTTCGGCCTGGCAGGCGCTACGCTTGTCGAGGATGGCAGCCTGGTGCTGGTCGGCAATGGCGGCAGTGTGCTGCGCAGCACCGACGATGGCCAGACCTTCAGCGTCTACAACCGCGCCGACCGCATTGCCCTGGCCGGTGTCAGTGGCCTGGCCAATGGCGGCTTGCTGCTGGTAGGGCAGGGAGGTGTGCACCTGGCCACTGCCCAGGGTGCCGACCAGGAGGTGCAGCCATGACCAGCAGGGAGAGCATCACCATGCACCCGCATCACCAGGACAAGGCCACGCTGCTGGAACGGCTGATCTTCAACAACCGCCCCGCGGTCATCGCCCTGTGCCTGCTGGTCAGCATTTTCCTGTTCTGGCAGGCCACGCAGATTCGCCCGTCCACCAGCTTCGAGAAGATGATCCCGCTGCAGCACCCGTTCATCGAGCAGATGATGGAGCACCGCAACGACCTGGCCAACCTCGGCAATACCGTGCGTATCTCGGTGGAAGCGGTGAATGGCGACATCTTCGACAAGGACTACATGGAGACCCTGCGCCAGGTCCATGACGAAGTGTTCTACATCCCCGGTGTCGACCGGGCCGGGCTGAAGTCGCTGTGGAGCCCCAGTGTGCGCTGGAGCGAGGTGACCGAAGAAGGGTTCTCCGGTGGCGAGGTCATACCCAACACCTACAACGGCTCCCAGGACAGCCTCGATACCCTGCGCGACAACGTGCTCAAGTCGGGCCAGGTAGGGCGCCTGGTGGCGAACAACTTCAAGTCCAGCATCGTCGACGTGCCGCTGCTGGAGAGCTACCCCGACCCGCAGGACCCGGGCAGGCAGGTGAAGCTGGACTACCAGCAGTTCTCGCACCAGCTGGAAGAGAAGATCCGCGACAAGTTCCAGGCACAGAACCCCAACGTCAAGGTGCATATCATCGGCTTCGCCAAGAAGGTCGGCGACCTGATCGATGGCCTGGTGATGGTGGCGCTGTTCTTCGGCATCGCCCTGGCCATCACCTGGGTGTTGTTGTACTGGTTCACCTGGTGCATCCGCAGCACCATCGCCGTGCTCATCACCACCCTGGTGGCGGTGGTCTGGCAGCTGGGCCTGATGCATGCGGTGGGCTTCGGCCTGGACCCCTACTCGATGCTGGTGCCGTTCCTGATCTTCGCCATCGGTATTTCCCACGGGGTGCAGAAAATCAACGGCATCGCCCTGCAGTCCAGCGACGCCGACAATGCCCTCACCGCGGCCCGCCGCACCTTCCGCCAGCTGTTCCTGCCGGGGATGATCGCCATCCTCGCCGATGCCGTGGGCTTCATCACCCTGCTGATCATCGACATCGGGGTGATTCGGGAACTGGCCATCGGCGCGTCCATCGGCGTGGCGGTGATCGTGTTCACCAACCTGATCCTGTTGCCGGTGGCCATCTCCTACGTCGGCATCAGCAACAAGGCTGTCGCGCGCAGCAAGCAGGATGCCACCCGCGAGCATCCGTTCTGGCGCCTGCTGTCGAACTTCGCCAGTGCCCGGGTGGCACCGGTGTCGGTGGCGCTGGCGCTGGTCGCCTTTGCCGGTGGCCTGTGGTACAGCCAGAACCTGAAGATCGGCGACCTCGACCAGGGCGCGCCGGAACTGCGCCCCGACTCGCGCTACAACCAGGACAACAACTTCATCATCAGCAACTACTCGACCAGCTCCGATGTGCTGGTGATCATGGTCAAGACCCCGGCGGAACACTGCTCGGTCCACTCGACCATGGCGCCGATCGACGAGCTGATGTGGACCATGCAGAACACCCCGGGGGTGCAATCGGCTATCTCCCTGGTGACCGTGTCCAAACAGGTGATCAAGGGCATGAACGAGGGCAGCCTGAAGTGGGAGACCTTGTCGCGTAACCCGGACATCCTCAACAACTCCATCGCCCGTGCCGATGGCCTGTACAACGGCGACTGTTCGTTGGCACCGGTGCTGGTGTTCCTCAACGACCACAAGGCCGAGACTCTGGAGCGGGTCACTGCCGTAGCCAAGGCCTTTGCCGACAGTCACAACAAGGAAGGCCTGCAGTTCCTGCTGGCGGCGGGCAACGCCGGCATCGAGGCGGCGACCAACGAAGTGATCAAGTCGGCCGAGCTGACCATCCTGATCATGGTGTACATCTGCGTGGCGGTGATGTGCCTGATCACCTTCCGCTCGTTCGCCGCCACCCTGTGCATCGTCCTGCCACTGGTGCTGACCTCGGTGCTGGGCAACGCGCTGATGGCCTACCTGGGCATCGGGGTCAAGGTGGCGACCCTGCCGGTGGTGGCGCTGGGCGTCGGCATCGGCGTGGACTACGGCATCTACATCTACAGCCGCCTGGAGAGTTTCCTGCGCGCGGGGCTGTCGTTGCAGGAAGCCTACTACCAGACCCTGCGCTCGACCGGCAAGGCGGTGCTGTTCACCGGGTTGTGCCTGGCGATTGGTGTGTGCACCTGGATCTTCTCGGCGATCAAGTTCCAGGCGGACATGGGCCTGATGCTGACCTTCATGTTGCTGTGGAACATGTTTGGTGCGCTGTGGCTGCTGCCGGCCTTGGCCAGGTTCCTGATCAAGCCGGAGAAGATGGTGGGCAAGGAAGGGGGCTCGATTTTCGCCCATTGAAGCGCACGGGGCCGCGTTGCGGCCCCATCGCCGGCAACGCAGCCCCAAGGTTATAATGCCGGTTCATTTCAGATTGGTACCGCCATGTCCCCCCTCGCCACCGCCCTGCAGTCCTGCGACATGCTCCTGATCGACGGCCTGCACGCTTTCGATTTCACCGCCGACGCCTCCGGCCTCAGCGTCGAATGCATGGACGGCCGCCAGCTGCGCCGCTGGGTGTTCACCGCCGAACAGGTCGCCGCAGCCGTCGCCATCGGTGACGAATGGCAACTCGACGATGCCAGCGGCGCGCATCGACTAGTCTGTATGAGTGCCTTTCGTGCCCCGGATGATAATGACAATGAACCGGATCTGGACGAGCCTGCTGGCCGCTAGCCTGATGAGCCTGAGCCTCAATGCCCATGCCGCCACCTTGCTGGTGGGCAGTTACACCGACGGTGCCAGCCAGGGCATCTACCGTTATCGCTTTGACAGCAAGACCGGCCACATCGACCCCACGCCGCTGCAAGTGGTGAAAAGCGTCAGCCCCTCGTGGCTGGTGCTCTCGGCCGACCAGCGCCAGCTGTTCGCGGTCAATGAAACCCCAGGCGGCCAGGTCAGCAGTTTCAGCGTCAGTGCCAAGGGCGAGATCAAGCCCCTCAACCAGGTGGCCAGCCAGGGTGACGAGCCGACCCATGCCAGCCTCAGCCGCGACCAGCGTTACCTGTTCGTCGCCAACTATGCGGTCAAGCCCGAGCCCGGCAGCAGCCTGGTGGTGATCCCGGTGGCCAGGGACGGCAAGCTCAAGCCGGTGGTGCAACATGCCCGGCACCAGGCCAGCGGGATCAACCCCGAGCGCCAGGCCAGTGCCCACGTGCATTCGCTGGTGCTGTCAGCGGACGGTCGGCACCTGTACGCCAGCGACCTGGGCGCCGACAAGGTGTTCATCTACCGCTACGACGGCGCCAGCGCCGACCACCCGTTGACGCCGGCGATCCCGGCGTCGGTGGAGCTGCCACCGGGTAGCGGGCCGCGCCACCTGTTGTTCGATGCCAAGGGCCGGCATGCCTACCTGACCTTGGAGATGAGTGCCGAGGTGGTCATGTTCGACGTGCAGGACGGCAACCTGGTCGAACGCCAGCGCCTGCCCCTGACCGAGCGCCAGCAGGCGGCGGCGAAAGCGGCGGGTGGCTTGCACCTGTCGGCGGACGGGCGCTTCCTGTACGTGAGCAACCGTGGCACGAGCAACGAGATCGTCGCCTTCAGCGTGGGCATGCAGGACGGCCAACTGAAGTTTCTGCAGCGGCGCCCGGTGGAGGGTGATCATCCCCGGGAGTTCGCTCTCGACCCGAGTGACAACTTCCTGCTGGTGGCCAACCAGAAGAGCAACCAGATCGTGGTGATACGCCGTGACCCGCGCAGCGGCGAGCTGGGGGAGACGGTGCAGACGCTGAAGCAGGACGCCCCTTCGGACCTGAAGTTCATCGAGTGATATCGATTGGCGTGATAACCGATACTGCCGCAATGAATTTCTGCCGGCGTCCTCGGCGGCGTAAGTTTGACCTAAGGCCCGATCGGGCCAACGTCAAACCACCGCCGTCGAGGTCAGCCCAGATGAACTTCAATCTCTTCCCGGTCATTGCTGCATCCGCCATTTCCGCTTCGGTCGTTCTGCCCACGCATGCCCATGCCGACAGCAGCGGCAAAGCGTCCGCTACCCACAGCTACACCGAGCAGTACCTGCGCCAGAGTGCCCATTTCCATGCGGCATTGAGTGGCAAGCACAACCACTGACTCAAGCCTGATACGGATCCTGTGGGACCGTGCAATGCTGATTATTGTTCATTTGGCCATGACTGACCTGAACAGCTCCGAAGCCAACCACCCCTCCAGCCAGCTCCGCACCCGCGGATAAGCCGCCTCGGCGAACCACTGCGGTTCGACCCCGGCAAACTGGCGCATCAGGGGTAGCAACGCGGCATCGGCAATGCTCGGGTGCGTGGCCAGCAAATAGGGCCTGCCTGCCAGCAGGCCTTCGAGTTCCGCCAGCCAGGCTTCGGCGTGCTGGCGGTAATGCTCGCGGGTATGCTCGGGGTAGCGCTCGGCATACTTGTACAGGTTCACCTGCGCCTTGAACGTGCTGTCGTTGCGCGCAATCAGTGTTTCAGCCTGCTGCGCCGCCGCAGGGTCGGCCTGCAGCCGCCAGTCCTGCGGGTCGTTTTGCGCCAGCGCCCAGTGCATGATGTCCAGGCTCTCTTCCAGCACCTCGGCACCGGTATCCAGCACTGGCACCGTGCCCTTGGGCGACAAGGCCAGCAGCTCTGCCGGCTTGTTCTTCATCGCCACCTCGCGAATCTCCACCTCGCACCCCGCATAGCGCAGGGCCAGGCGCGCGCGCATGGCCCAGGGGCAGCGGCGGAACGAGTAGAGGATCACCCGCACACCTCCACGTCACTCAGGCCGTTGCCCTGGCGGCGCACCTGGATCTGCACTGGGATGCGTTCGTGCATTTCCTGCACGTGGGAAATCACCGCCACCTTGCGGCCCTGGGCTTGCAGGCCGTCGAGGGCATCCATGGCCAGTTGCAGCGACTCGGGGTCGAGGCTGCCGAAGCCCTCATCGATGAACAGCGATTCGATGCGCAGCGTGCTGGAGGCCATCGAGGCCAGGCCCAGGGCCAGGGCCAGCGACACCAGGAAGGTTTCCCCGCCGGACAGCGAGTGCACCGAACGCAGTTCGTCGCCCATTTCGGTGTCGAGTACCAGCAGGCCGAGGGCGCTGCCGCCGCGCTTGAGGCGATAGCGGCGGGCCAGCTGGCGCAGTTGGGCGTTGGCGTGGTGCAGCAGCAGGTCGAGGTTGTAGCCCTGGGCGATCTTGCGGAACACATCGCCCGAGGCCGAGCCGATCAGGGCATTCAGGCGGGCCCAGCGCTGCCATTGCTGGTGGGCCTGCTCGATTTCCGCCGCCAGCGCCTGGTGCGCCTGTTGGCGCCGCTGGTCGTCGGCCTGCTGGGCGCGCAGTTCGGCGCATTGCTGCTCGTGGCTGGCCATGCGTTCGCGCAGTTCGGCCAGGGCCTGCTCCAAGGCATCGGCCGAGGTGTCCACGGTCATTTGCGCGGCATGTTGCTGCAGGCGTTGTTCACGTTCCTGCAGCAGCACGCGGCCCTGTTCGATGGCCTTTTCGGCGCCTTGCAGGCGCTGGCGCAGCTCATTGACCTGCGCGTCCTCCATGCCCAGCAGGCGATCCAGGCCGGCGTCGTCCAGTTCCGGGTGTTCACCGCGCCACTGGACGATCTGGCCCTGCAACTGCTGGCACTCGGCGTCCAGCGCCTGCTGCTGCTGGGTGTTGGCCTTGAGTTCGCTGGCCAGTTGCACGCCTTGGGTACGCAAATCCTGCAGGCGCTGGGCAGTGTCGGCATCGAGGGCGCGGGCCTGCTCCAGCGCGGCATCCATGTGCTGTTGCCAGGCTTCGGCGCTGGCGTGTCCGCCCAGCAGGTCGCCGAGCGAAGCCTGGGCGTGCTGGCGCTGCTCGTCGAGAGCGGCAAGTTTCTGCTGCAGCTGCTGCTGGGTCTGCACGCGAGCCTGTTGTTGGTCGCGCAGCTTGTCCAGCTGGGCCTGGCGGGCTTGCTGTTCTTCCTGTTCGTCCTTGCGCTGCTCCAGTTGTTGCAGGCGTTGGGCGATCTGCTGGTCCAGGGCGAGGAAAGCATTGGCCGGATCGTCGTTCAAGGCCTTGAGGGCCTCTTCGGGCAATACGCCGGCAAGGTCCTCAAGGCCTTGCTGCAACTGCTGCTCGTCGCTGGCCAGGGCCTGGTGCTGTTGCTCAAGTTGGCGCTGGGCCTGCTGTTGCGCCTGCTGGGCGGCCTGCAATTGCTGGTTGAGACGTGCTGCATCTTTTTGCAGGGCGAGCAGGGCGCTCTGGCGTTTCTCGTCCTGGCCGATTTCTTCCTCCAGGCGCCGCAGCTGGCTGTCGAGCCAGGCACTGCGGGCCTTGTCGTCCTGCGGGGCCAGGGCCGGCCACAGGCTGTGCGCCTGCACCTGGGTCACCAGCGGTTGCAGCTGTTCGCCCAGTTGCTGCTGTTGCTGCTGATAATCCTTGAGCTGGGCGTTGACCACGCCCAACTGGGTGCGCAGCTCCACCAGCTTGCTGTTGAGGGTTTCGACCTGCTTCTGCGCGGCCTGTTCCTCGGCCTGGTCATGGCGCCCCAGGCTTTGCAGCAGCGCTTCAGGCTGGTGGAACGGGTGCTCGGCGCTGCCGCACACCGGGCAGGGTTCGCCGTCGCGCAACTGGCCGCGCAACTCTTCGACGCTGGTGTTACGTGCCAGGCGCTGGCGTTCCAGCAACTGGCGGGTGAGGTTGAGCGCTTGCTCGGCGGCCTCCAGCTCGGCCTTGGCGGCGGTGCCTTCGGTAATCAGCTGCTGGCGCTGCTGCATGGCCTGCTGCTGACGCAGGCGCACGGCCTCCAGCTGCTGGCGCAGTTCCAGTTCACGGCCATGCAGGCGTGACAGTTCTTCCACGGCGCGCTGCTGCTTGCGGTTGTCCTGCAGCATGCCACCCAGCAGGTCGATCTGTTCTGCCAGGGCCTGGGGTTCGGCCTTGGCTTCGCGAAACAGCAGCTCGAAGGCATCGCGCTCGGCCTGCAAGTGCGCATTGGCCTGGCTGACCTGGGCCTGCAGGCCGGGCAGCTCTTCACGGCCCTTGGCCAGGCGGCCGCCGATCAGCATCACCTGTTTCAGTTGTGGCAGATAGGCATGCCAGGCGTTGGCCAGGCCTGCCAGGTGCTGGCTGTCGGCGAGCGCGGTATCGATCTGCGCCAGTTGCTGCAAGCTGCGCTGCTGGTTGTCTTCCAGCTGCTGCAGGTGTTGCTGGCCTTCGACGACCTGCTGCTCAGCCTGCTGGCTGGCGCTGCGCTGTGCTGCCAGCTCCTGGTCCAGGCGGGCCAGGTTGTCCTGGGCGACAAAGGCCTGGCGCAGGCGAGGGGCGTTCTCGCTGTGTTGGGCCTGGCTGATGGCAAGCGCCTGGCGCGCGGCGTCCAGCGCCTGTTCGAGTTCGCTGGTGCGCGCTTGCAGCTCGGCTTGCTGCTGCTGTTGCTCGGCGATCTTCGCTGCCACCGGTGCCAGTTGCGCGGTCAGTGTCTGCTGGCGGTGGAACTGGTGACGCTGCGGGGCCAGGCGCTCCAGGCGCACAAGGTCCAGGCGCTGGTCAGCCAGTTGTTGCCAGGCCTGTTCGGCGGCCTGCAGTGCGCTGCCGGCTTCGGCATGCTGGGCCTGCAACTGGCGTTGTTCATTCAGCCAGTTGCGTTGCTGTTCCAGCTGGCGCTCGGCGGCCTGGTCGGCCTTGAACTGCTGCTGTGCCAGCTCCAGCCGCTGGTCGAGTTCGGTGCGGGCTTCGGCGGCCATCGGCAGCAGGTGGCTGGCACGCTCCTTCAGGGCGTTGTGGGCTTCGCCGGCTTCGCGTGCCTTGCTGAAGGCGCGCTGGCCCAGGCGGGTGTAGATGGCGGTGTTGGTGAGTTTTTCCAGCAGCTCGCTGCGTTCTTTGTCGTCGGCCTTGAGGAAGGCGCCGAACTCGCTCTGGGCCAACATCACCGCGCGGGTGAACTGCTCGAAGTTCAGGCCCAGGCGGGCTTCGACCAGTTGTTTGTATTCGTTCTTGCCGCTGGCCAGCACCTGCTCGCTGTCCAGGTCGTAGAAGCTCTGGCGGCTGAGCTGCAGCTTGCCGTTGGCCTTGTCGCGGGCGCGGTTGGCCTCCCAGCGGGCACGGTAGCGGCGGCCGTCGATACCGACGAAGTCGACTTCGGCAAAGCCGCTACCGGTACCCCGGCGCAGCAGGTTGCGCGGGTCGGAGGTGGGAATGTCGCCGTCGGCGTCTGGTACCTTGGCCTCGCGGCCGATGTCGTTCAGCCGCGGTACGCTGCCGAACAGCGCCAGGCACAGGGCGTCGAGCAGGGTACTCTTGCCGGCGCCGGTAGGACCGGTGATGGCGAACAGGCCGGCGCTGGCCAGCGGCTCGGCGGTGAAGTCGATGTCGATCGGGCCGGCCAGCGATGCCAGATTCTTCAGGCGGATGGCGAGAATCTTCATGGCTGTTCCTCTTCCTGCTGCACGTCCTGCAACAGCAGGGCAAAGTCGGCCAGCGCCTGCTCGTCGACCGGGTTGCCGTAGGCCTGCTCCCAGGCGCGGCTGAACAGGTCCTGCGGGGTCATCTGGGCCAGTTCGACGAAGGCCAGGTCATCGTCTTCGGCGTTGTTGCGGCCGGCATATTCGGCACTGATGCGGACCAGGCGCACGGCCTTGCCGTGCAGGGCACCTTCGATCTGCTGGCGCAGGTCGGGTTGCGGTTCGTCGAGGATCACCCGCACTTCCAGCCAGGGCTGGCGGTTGGGGTCTTCGAGCAGGTCGATCACTGGCAGCTCGCCCAGTTGCGCCAGCAGTTCGCCCAGCGGTGCCGGGCCAACCCGTTGCAGGGCCACTGCGCGTGGTACCGGGCGCGGCTCGACGCTGACCAGGCCGCTGCCATCCAGTTCCACTTCCAGCACCTGGTGCGGGTAGTTGATCTCGGCGAACGACAACGGGATCGGCGAGCCGCTGTAGCGAATGCGTTCTTCGCGGTTGACCTTCTGCGGCTTGTGCAGGTGGCCCAGGGCGACATAGCTGATGGCTTTGTCGAACAGCTTGGCCGGCAGCGCTTCGGCGTTGCCGATGATCAGGCTGCGTTCGGAGTCCTCCGACACTGCGCCACCGGCCATATGCGCGTGGCTGATGGCGATCAGCGCCTGGTCTTTCTTGCGCTTCTTCTGCGCAGCGGCGATCAGTTGCTGGTGCACCTGGGTGATGCCTTGCAGGTAGTCATCGCCCAGTTGCGGGCCGGTCACCTCGGCCGGGCGCAGGAAGGGCAGTGCCAGGCACCAGGCAGCGACCTTGCCGCGGCCATTGGTCAGCGGGATCAGCAGGCGCTCGGCGTCCAGCTGGCCTTCGTCCAGCCAGTGCACGCGGCCCAGGGCATGGGTACGCAGGCGACGCATGAGTGCGGCGGGCAACTCGATGCGCGAGCCGGAGTCATGGTTGCCGGCGATCATCACGATGTCCAGCTTGGGCGATTGCTCGTGGGCCTGGACGATGAAATCGTAGAGGCGCTCCTGGGCTTTGACCGGCGGGTTGACCGTGTCGAAGATATCCCCGGCGATCAGCAGCGCATCCGGCTGACGCAGGCGCAGCTGGCCGAGCAGCCATTCGAGGAAGCAGGCGTGTTCGAAATCGCGTTCCTGGCCGTGCAGGCTTTGGCCCAGGTGCCAGTCGGAGGTATGAAACAGACGCATGGATGACCTGTTGGTGTCGAGTCGAGCAAGCGAGGGCTTGGCTTGGGTGATGGGCGTTGCGCAAGCGGGGTATGGTAACCCAAGCGTGGGGGCAACGGTGCTCGGCTGGAGATGTTCGGTGTGGGTGAGATCGTGCGCCGCCCGCGCGGCGCATCGCGAGCTGCGCTCGCTCCTACGTCTGTTTCGGGCCAGTAACGCCTGTGGCAGGCGCGCGCGACCGCCTGGTTCATACCACGTGATATCCCGTCATGCGCCAAGGCGTTCGCGCGCAAATCCCCCAGGAATAATTCGCCCGAAACAAACGTAGGAGCGAGCGCAGCTCGCGATGCGCCGCGCGGGCGGCGCTCGATCTCGCAGGCGCTGAACCTGCCTAGACGAACCCCTGGCAACCCTGCGATCCCGTTTGCGGCGTGAACGGCTGCAGGCAGCAATTACTTGGGATAAAGCGGTGGCAAGCTGCCGTTTTCCCCAGCCGGCAACAACACCTGCTCAGCCGGCGGAATGGTACCGATCGCCCGCCACAGATCCTCACCCTGCCAATACTGCCCGCTCTCGCTGTACAGCGCCCCGTTCAAGCCATCCAGCGCGTCCGACAACGGCACGAACCGGGCGGCCATTTCGGCCAGGGTTTCCGGCTGTTGGCGGGCCCAGGCGTCCAATGCCTGGCGGGTGGCCTGGGGATCGTTGGCCTGGCACGCGCGCTTGAGGTCATCCAGCAAGGTACGCGGGCTCGGCCCGGTCTGCGCGGCGCGCAGCACGGCCGGTTGCGAACGGGCGCGCCACCACAGGGCGAAGCCCAGCACGCTGGTCAGGGCAAACAGCAACGTGGCCAGCTGCCACGGCCACAGCAGGCTGCTGGCGCTGCTGCTGTCGCCCGCCGGGGTGTCGGCGCTCAGTGCCGGGTTGTCCTGCACGTTGAGTGCGCGCGCCGGCAGGCTGCTGTGCTCCAGGTGGTCCTCGCGGGTGTTCCACCAGGCTACTTCCAGTACCGGCAGGGCCAGTGCGCCGCTGTGGGTCGGCACCAGCGCCTCGCGTTCTTCACGGTTGGCGGTCATGCCCCGTTCGCCTATCTCGTTGCGCAGCAGCGGCTGGTCGGGGTAACGGCGCAGCCCGGTGATTTCGGTGGCCGGCAACTGTGGCAGCTGAGTGCTGGACAAGCCTTCGGCACGCAAGGTGATGTTACGGGTCAGCGAGTCGCCAATCTGTACCTGCTGGTCGCCGGGGTCGGGGTTCCAGTGCTCTTCCAGGCTCAGGCTACGGGCCGGTAGCCACGGCACGCCAGCGGGCCACGCCGCCGGAATTGGCCGTACGGCCAGGCGCAATGGCAGCGAGCTGACCTGCACCTGGCGACCGGCCCGGGCCGTGCCGTTGGCGGCCGAGGCAGCGTCGGGGCTGGCGGCAGCGGTGGCAGTGAACGTCAACGACGGTATCTCGAGGGTGCCGCTCTGCTGGGCATAAATGGCATAGCGGGTTTCGATCACGCCATGGCGTACGCCGTTGATTTCCTTTTCATAGGTGCGCGATTCACCCAGCGGTTCGACCTTGGCATTCTCCAGTTGCAGCGGGCTCAGGCTGCTGTCGTCGTACAGTGCCACCGAGTGGTAGATGCGCAGGGTCAGCACGGCCTGGGCCTGGACATAGACATCGGAACTGTCGAGGCTCGCTTCGATGAACACCTGGGAGGCGCTGTCCTGGCGGCTGGCGTCGGCCTGCAGGACTTGCAGTTCGATGGCTTGGCTGTGCGACTGGCCCAGTTGCAGCTCGGGGATGCGCAGGCTGCCACTGCGCCGTGGCAGCAGGGTGATGATCCAGCGGGTGCTGGCGCGGGTTTCGCCATCAAGGCTGTGCAGGCTGTTCAGCTGGCGCGTGCCGCGTACTTCGAAGTCGTTATCCAGCGCGCGCAGGTCGGGCTTGCCAAATTCGGTGACGTCCTGGCTTTCCAGGGTCAGCTCCAGGCTTTCGCCGGCCTCCAGGCGGGTTCGGTCAACACTGGCTCGCAGCAGCGGTTCTGCCTGGGCCAGCACGGCCCACAGCAGGCTGAGTAGAAAGACGCCGAAGCGACTCATTGTGGATTTTCCTGTTGCAATTGCTGTTCATACCAGAATTTGCGCCGCAGCAGCTCGGCCGGGTTGTCGGGAATCTCGCGCAGCCACTGTTCCAGGGCCTGGCGCTGTTCGGCATCAAGGCTGGTTGACACCGGGCGCTGCGGCGGCTGGATCACGCTGTCATCTGCGCCTGCCTGGTTGCCGGAAGCTGCCTGGCTGTTGCCGCTGCCTTCACCGGACTGTTCGCTGCCAGGCTGTTCATCATCGCCGGGGTTGCCTTGGGCCGGGCTGCTGGCCGAGCTGCTGTTGCCTTCGGTTTCGCTGCCGGGCGTGCCCTGGGCGTCGCTGCTGGCCGGTTGCTGGTCGGCCTTGGCCTCCCGCTGTTGCAGCAGTTGCTGCACCAGCGCCTGGTTGTCCAGCGCCGCTTGCAGGTCGGGCTGGCGTTCCAGGGCCTGTTCGTAGGCGTCCAGCGCAGCTTCCAACTCGCCGCTGCGGGCCAACGCATTGCCTCGATTGTAGTGGGCTGCGGCCGTATCGCCCTGGGAAAACGCTTCGGCGGCAGCGGCATAGTCGCCGGCCTGGTACAGGGCCATGCCGCGCCATTGCGGGTCGTGGAAGTGGCGCGCGGCGCTGGCCGGGCGGTTCTGCTCGAGCAGGCGCTGGCCTTGCTGGTCGGGACGCAGCCACAGGTCATTGAAATCGAAGGCGTAGCTGGGTTGTGGCACGGCCAATAGCAATGGCAGGCAGAACAGCCAGCCGCGTCGGCCGGCACAGGCGGCCAGCAGCAACAGCGGCAGCAACAGCCAATAACCCTGGTCGGCCCAGCTGTCCAGTTGCAAGGTCTGGCCGTCACTGCGCCCGGCACGCGGGCTGTCGAACAGGCCCAGGCCGCGCAGGTCCAGGTCGTCGATCCGGGCATGCCGGTAGCGCCCGCCGGTGCCGCTGATGAAGCCCTTGAGGCTGGCGCTGTCCAACCGTGGCAAGAGGATGCCGCCCTGGTCGTCCTTGAGGTATTCGCCGTTGGCCTGGCGCACTGGCGCACCTTCGCGGCTGCCGATGCCCAGCATCAGCAGGCTCGGGCCCTGGCGGCCAAGGGCCTGGGCGATACCCTGGCGCTCCGGGGCACTTAGCGAAGAACCGATCAGCAGCAGGCGGCCCTGGCCCAGGCCGCTCTGGGCCAGCAGGGCAAGGCCTTTCTGCACGGCGAGATCGGCGCGCTGGCCGGGTTTGGGCATGATCGACGGATCGATCGCCTCCAGCAGGTTGCGGGTGGTCGCCAGGTCGTCGGAGAGCGGCACCAGGGTGTGCGCCGAGCCGGCGTAAACCACCAGTGCAGTCTGGCTGTCGCGGCGGTGCTCCAGCACATCGAGGATCTTGCGCCGGGCCTGTTCCAGGCGGTTGGGTGGGCTGTCCTCGGCGAGCATCTGCGGGGTCAGTTCAAGCAGGATCACCAGCGGGTCGGCCGGGCGCTGGCGGCTTTCCTCCACGCGCTGCCAGCTGGGCCCGAGCAGGGCCAGGACCACCAGCGCCCAGGCCAGGCCCAGTGCCACCCACGGCAGCTTGCTGGTGCTGCCACTGCCACCGCCGAGCAGCACGCCATGAAACGCTGGCGGCAGGATCATCTGCCAGCGCCCGGCGCGCTTGCGCCGGTGCCATAGCTTGTACAGCAGCCAGCCAAGCAGGGGCACAGCCAGCAGCCATAACGGGCGCAACCATTCAGGCCACAGTTCGGTCATCGCCGCCTCCTCAGGCGCAGGCGCTTCAGGCGCTGGCGCCACTCCGGGTGCGGCTGCAGGAAGCGCGGTTTACGCAGCACGCGCTGCAGCAGGTTGTCGGGCCATTGCACGGCGACCACCAGCAGCACGCTCAACAGCAGCGCCAGGGCCAGCGGCCAGGCGTAAAGGGCCTTGGCGGTGCGCGACTGGGTCGGCTGCTGGGCTACCGGTTCAAGTTGGTCAAGGGTGTCGCCAATGGCGTCCAGCTCGGCGCCGTCATGCGCGCGGAAGTAGCTGCCGTGGGTGATCTCGGCAATTTCCTTGAGCGAGGCTTCGTCCAGGTCCAGGCTCGGGTTGAGGCCGAGCAGGCCTGGGGTGCCACTGGCTTCGGGGTTGGCGCCGATGCCGATGGTGTAGATGCGCACGCCTTCCTGCGCGGCCAGGCGGGCGGCGGTCAGTGGGTGGATCTGCCCGCCGTTGTTGGCGCCGTCGGTGATCAGCACCAGCACCCGGCTTTGTGCCGGGCGCTGGCGCAGGCGCTTGACCGCCAGGCCAATGGCGTCGCCGATCGCCGTGTTCTTGCCGGCGATGCCGATCTGGGCTTCGTCGAGGAAGGTCCGTACGGTGCGCCGGTCGAAGGTGAGCGGGGCTTGCAGGTAGGCCTGGCTGCCGAACAGGATCAGGCCCACGCGGTCGCCTTCGCGGTCCTGCAGAAAGTCGCCGAGCAGCGCCTTGACCAGGTCGAGGCGGCTGATCTCTTCGTTCTGCCATTGCATGTCGGGGAAATCCATCGACCCGGACACGTCCACCGCCACCAGCAGGTCACGACCGCTGGCGGCCACCGGAACCGGGTCGCCCAGCCACTGCGGGCGTGCGGCGGCACACAACAGCAACAGCCAGATGACGACAAACGGTGCCTGCTGGCGCCAGGTCGGCAGGTTCAGCCGCGCGCGGCGCCCGGCCAGGCTTTCCAGTTCGTCGAGGAAGCCTACCTTGAGCACCGGCTCGCCGCTGTCGGCGGCCGGCAGCACCAGACGGGCCAGCCACGGCAACGGCAACAGGGCGAAGACCCACGGCCAGGCCAGTTCAAACATGCTTGCGAATCCAGGTTTCGACGGCTTGACTGAGCCCGGCGATGGCTTTGTCGTCGAGCTTGCACTCGGGTTTGTAGGCGCCTTCGACCAGCACCATCCAGCGGGTCAGGCCGGCGGCCGGGCAGCGGTTGTCGAGAAACGCCAGCCACTGGCGGCCATTGAGGGTATGGCTGTTGGCCCCCGGGTAGTGGATGCGGCACAGGCGCTTGAGCAATGCGTTGATCTGTTGCAGCCAGGCACCAGCGGGGGCGCCGTCATAGGGGCGCGGCAGGCGGGCCAGCTCGGCCAGTGCCTCTACCCGCACCGGGTCCAGTGGTTGCTCGGCGCGCACGATGCGGCGTTTGCCCGGGCGCCAGCGGCGTACCCGCCACAGGCCCCAGGCCAGCAGCGGCAGCACGGCCAGCAACACCCACCAGCCAGGGGCCGGCGGCCACAGGCCGACCGGCGCCGGGGCGATCAGCGGTTGCAGTTGGTCAAGCGGGTTCATTGGCCACTGCTCTTCATGACGCGCTCCGTGGCCGCTGGGCATTCAGGTATTCGCGCAGTTGCTCGATCATTTCGCTCTGGGTGCTCAGTGGCATCAGCAGCACGCGCAGCTTCTGCGCCATCAGCTCCCAGCGCTCGATGCGCGCCTCGGCCTGCTGGCGGTACGCCTGGCGCAGGTTGGCGTCGAGGGTGTCGAGCTCCAGTTGCGCACTGCGCTGGGCAAAACGCAACAGGCCGGCGGCGGGCAGGGCGTGGTCGAGCGGGTCGGATACTGGCATCAGCAGCAGGTCGCAATGGCGCGAGAGCATGGCCAGGTGCTGTTCCACCTGGGCGGTGAGCGAGCGTTCGTCGCAGATGATGATGGCCAGGCTGCCGGGGCGCAGCACTTCGCGGGCGCGGCGCAGGGCCAGGCCCAGGCTGTCTGTGCCTGGGGTGGCCTCGGTGTGCAGCGCCTGGTTGACCTTGGCCAGGCGGTTGAGCAACTGCAGCAGGCTCTGCTTGCTGCGTCGCGGCTTGATTTCGTGGTGTTCGTTGTCGCCGAACACCAGCCCGCCGATGCGGTCGTTGTGGCCCAGCGCGGCCCAGCCGAACAGCGCTGCAGCCTGGGCGGCCAGCACCGACTTGAACATCAGCCCCGAGCCGAAGAACAGCCGTTGGCTCTGCTCGACGAGGATGAAGATCGGCCGTTCGCGTTCTTCGTGGAACAGCTTGGTGTGCGGTTCCTGGGTGCGCGCGGTGACCCGCCAGTCGATGTTGCGCACATCGTCGCCGGCCTGGTACACGCGCACCTGATCGAAGTCCACGCCGCGCCCGCGCAGCTTGGAATGGTGCAGGCCCACCAGCGGGCTGCGCTGGCCGGGCCGGGAAAACAGCTGGATTTCACGCACGCGGTGGCGCATGTCGATCAGCTCGGCAAGGCCGATACGGATGCCGGGTTCGGCCAGCGAAGCGGTGGGCATGGGCTCAGGCAACGGCGACGACGTCGAGGATACGCTGGACCACGCGGTCCTGGTCGATCCCGGCGGCCTCGGCCTCGAACGAGAGGATGATGCGGTGGCGCAGTACGTCGAACAGCACCGCCTGGATGTCCTCGGGGCTGACGAAGTCGCGCCCGGCCAGCCAGGCATGCGCGCGCGCGCAGCGGTCCAGCGAAATGGAACCGCGTGGGCTGGCTCCGTAGGCGATCCAGTCGGCCAGCTCGGTGTCGAACTTGGCCGGGGTGCGGGTGGCCATTACCAGCTGCACCAGGTATTCCTCCACCGCGTCGGCCATGTACAGGCCGAGGATTTCCTTGCGGGCGGCAAAAATCGCCTGCTGGCTGACCCGGCGCTCGGGCTTGGTCTCGCCACCCAGGGCTTCACCTCGGGCCTGCAACAGGATGCGCCGTTCTACCGCGGCGTCGGGGAAGCCGATTTTCACGTGCATCAGGAAGCGGTCAAGCTGGGCTTCGGGCAGCGGATAGGTACCTTCCTGCTCGATCGGGTTCTGCGTGGCCATGACCAGGAACAACGGCGACAGGTCGTAGGTGCTGCGGCCCACGCTGACCTGGCGCTCGGCCATGGCTTCGAGCAGCGCCGACTGCACCTTGGCTGGGGCGCGGTTGATTTCGTCGGCCAGCACCAGGTTGTGGAAGATCGGCCCTTGCTGGAACACGAAGCTGCCGGTTTCCGGGCGGTAGATCTCGGTGCCGGTAATATCGGCCGGGAGCAGGTCGGGGGTGAACTGGATGCGATGGAACTGCGCCTCGATGCCTTCGGCGAGCTCTTTGATGGCCTTGGTCTTGGCCAGGCCCGGCGCGCCCTCGACCAGCATGTGGCCATCGGCCAGGAGCACGATCAGCAGTCGCTCGACCAGTTTTTCCTGGCCCAGGATCTGGGAAGAAAGAAAAGTGCGCAGCGCGATCAGCGCTTCACGGTGTTCCATCGGCGACGGTTCCTGGTGTGGGGCCGCAGGCAACTGAAAGCAGCTGCCCTGGCAAGGGCTGATACTTTAATCCATCCGGGGGGGTGGCGACCAATGGCGGCAGGGAAATTTATCCTTGCCGGGGGCCATGCACGTCCGGAATTTTCCGGATCATGGCTGGCCATTGGCTGATGTTCCGCCGCAGCGTGCTCGCGCTTGCTTGTGCTTCTTCAGCAAGCAGGAAGCACGATGATGGTACTGAACAGCTGTAACAATGAATGCATGTCCCCGGTAGCCCTGCGGTTTGGGGTGTTCTTCGATGGTACCGGTAACAACCAGAACAATGTGGCGCAGGTGGAGGCGTTGGAGAGCTTGGGGGCCAGTTATGCCAATGCACTGAGCAATGTGGCCCTGTTGCATGCGCTGTACCCGGCGCAGGGGAGCGATGGTCGCATGGCGTTTCTGAAACGTTATGTCGAAGGCGTGGGTACCCTGGCGGGCGAGGCGGACCAGATGTACGCGTTTGCCACCGGGAGTGGCGCGACGGGGGTGGAGGCGCGGGTAGCCGAGGCGCTGGCCGATGTGGCCGAGCAACTGCGTGGCTGGTGCCAGGCGCATCCACAGGCCAGGCCGGAGCGCGTCGAGTTCGATCTGTTCGGCTTCAGTCGGGGGGCAGCGGCAGCCCGGCATCTGGCCAACCTGCTGCACGACAGCGGAGAACGGCTGATGCCGGTGCCCTGTCGGGTGGTGATCAATTTCATCGGCTTGTTCGACACCGTGGCGGGGATCGTCGCGCCGTTGCAGGGCGACTTCGATCCGGCGGATGACCGCTACGCGAGCTTGCGCCTGGGGCTGGGGCCAGGCATTGCCCGGCAAACGGTGCAATTGGTGGCGCGGGACGAGCAGCGGCACAACTACCCGCTGGTGTGCAGTGGCCATGACATTGTGCTACCGGGCGTGCACTCGAACATCGGCGGTGGTTATCCGGAGACCATGCAGGAGCAGGTACTGCTGTGCAAACCGCAATCACAGCGCGTGCCGTGGGATGTGCGCGCCGAGCAGACAGGCGTATATGCCACGATGAACGCCTTGCTGGCTTCGATGGCGGAGGCACGTGGGAGCCAGGTGCTGGCCTGGGAGGTGCCGGTTGCTGGCGACCGGCTGGATGGGGCGCAAAAGCAGGTGTATGCGGCGGTATACCGTGAACGGCAGGTGGCGGGGCAGCTATCTCGGGTATACCTGAGCATCATGCGCGAACTGGCGGTGCGGGCGGGGGTGCCGTTGGCGCCATTGGGCGGGCAGACCGAGCATCGGTTGCCGGAGGAGTTGCTGGAGATCAGCCGCAAGTTGCATGCCTTTGCCATGGGCGACCGGCAACAGCCGGGGTTGACGGTGGAGGAGGAGCAGCTGTTGCGTCACAGGTACATACATGCGTCGGCGAACTGGAATGCGCTGAAGGGGTTGCATGGCAGTGTGCTGGATGTGTTGTTCGTCAATCGGCCCGGGGTGGGCGGGCGAGTAGCGCATCCCAACCCGGTCGCATGAGACTGCAGGAGTGGGTTTGCCTGCCACCGCCTGCGCCGTTGTTCGCGGGTGATCCCGCTCCCACTGTCAAGGCGCGCCAAACAGCATCGTCCAGTAAACCCCGTCATCGCTCCGCGAATTTTCCGCCACGGCGGCCCCCACCTGGGTGAACATCGGGTTCATCAGGTTGGCGCAATGCCCCGGGCTGGCCAGCCAGCCTGCCATCGCCTTGCTCGCTGAGCCCTGCCCGGCGGCGATGTTCTCGCCGATCTGGCGCCCCCGGTAGCCGGCATCCCGCGCCCGGTCTGCCGGCAGGTCACCGTCGAGGTCGCGGTGGGCGAAGAAGTTTTCGTTGGCCATCGCCCGGCTATGGCGCTGTGCAGCCGCGCCCAGGGCAGTGTTCCAGGTCAACGGGCGTGCGGCGGCGAAGCGCTGGCGCCCGCACAGGCGCGGCTTGGCCCGGGCAGCGTTGACCTGGGCCAGCAACGCCTGGCCAGTGCTGCGCCGGTCGCCGAGACGCGCATCCAGCAAGGGGCGCGCCAGCACCACCTGCCACTCATTGCGGGCCCGCCGCACGCCAATGTCGGCATACTGGCTATCGAGCAACGCAGCGCAGTAGTCGCTGCGCAGCATGTCGAAGGCCTCCTCGGCATCGTGCGCACCAACCAGGCGGATAGCCCGCACCTTCACTGCCTGATAGCCAACCGCCTTCAAGCCGTCGCGCAAGCCACCACCGTAGCCGATCGGCAGCGCCAGGTTTGCCTTCATCGCCAGCGGCGTCGAGACCCGAACCAGGCGCCGCTCGCAGCGCTGTGGCTGGGCGCGGTAGTCGTTGATCGCGGCCACCAGCTGGCGTTCCCCGCTGGCATGGGCGGGGTTGGTCAACAGCGGCAGGAGCGGCAACAGGCAGAGCGAGACAAGGCGGGAGCAGCGGGCAGCTTGGCGCATGGGGCAGACAGCTCGGCAGAGGGGGGGCAGTGAGGCCGATAAAAAAGGCCCCGGCTATGACTGCGCCACCCGACACTGGTTCACGAGCAAGCAGTACATTTCTACCTGCCGAGAAACTGCCAGGCGGTAGCACTACAAGCGCCAGGCGGGTGGTGCTCGGCTCGAAAACCGGGCTTTGCAGCGCTACGCTTATCCCACCCAATCGAAAACTGCCCTGGTCAAGCAGCGGAGGAATGACTGCATGCGGTTGTCTACGTTCATCATTCAGCAGATGGAAAGGATCCTCCAGGCTTGGGAGGACTTCGCCCGAACGGTTGAGCTGCCCAGGGAAGCACTGAGCATATCGGGCCTGAGAAACCATGCTGCGCACATTCTCCTGGCCGTGGCTCGGGACATGCAAACCCACCAGACCGTACAACAGGAGATAGACAAATCCCAGGGCCTGGCGCCGGTGTCGGCGAGCGAAACTGCAGCAGAAACCCACGCGGTGATGCGCCTGATGGATGGCTTCAGCATGGACCAGATGGTGTCGGAGTACCGGGCCCTTCGATCAAGCGTGCTGCGCCTGTGGCTTTCGCAGGAAGCGTCGGTCGACCAGTCCGAGCGGGTGACGGAAATCATTCGCTTCAACGAAGCCATCGACCAGGCTCTGGTCGAGTCCATCGCTTCGTATGGCAAGGCCGTCGAGACCACACGAAAGATGGTGCTGGGGGTGCTCGGCCATGATCTTCGCTCGCCACTGACAGCGATCACCATGGGGGCCGGTATGCTTGCCAAGAGTCAACAGCTGGGCCCCCGGGAACAGACCGTGGTCACCCAGATCTACGCGAGCGTCGGGCGCGCCAACGACCTGGTGAACGATTTGCTCGACCTGGCCCGATGCAATCTGAGCCTGGGCATACCCATACAGCGTGAACCGAATGAGCTCAGCGCACTGTGTAACGCTATCGTCAAGGAAGTCAGCCTGGCCCATCCACAGCTAGACCTGCGCTTGGAGCAGGCGGCGCCATTGCCGGCCAGCTTCGATCCCTCACGCATGTCACAGGCGGTGTCGAACCTGGTCAACAATGCCATACGCCATGGCGATACCCGCTTGCCGATCCTGGTGCGGCTTGCGAGCGAGGACAATTGCGCGGTGATCGAGATTCACAACCGGGGCAACCCCATTTCGCCAGACCGCATGACGGACCTGTTCAATCCCGAGGCACGCTTGGCCCGGGCAGCCCAAGCCGAAGGTGGAAAACCGCATGGGCTGGGGCTTGGCTTGTTCATTGCCAACGAGATTGTCACCAGCCATGGTGGCACGATCGAGGTCGTTTCCAGTGCAGAACGGGGTACGACCTTCAGGGTTGTCTTTCCTCTTGAGCCAGGTACGTCTGCCGGTTGACGGCGCCGTGCCTGGCACCGGCTGTGCCGGCGTTCGCGGGCATGCCGTTCCGATTGCTGGGGATATTCGGGAGCGAAAGCATGGATGGCCTTCCTGCCTTGTTCACAGAGCGTCTGCTGCTGACGCCGCTTCGATTGGAGGATGCCCAGGCAATACAGGCGTTGTTCCCCCAATGGGAGATCGTGCGCTACCTTGACCGTCGCGTGCCATGGCCATATCCGCCAGACGGGGCGCTGAGCTATGTGCGTGATATCGCCCTGCCTGCGATGGCCGCCGGCCGAGAGTGGCACTGGATGATCCGTCTGCGCGACGAAGACCAGCGCACCATCGGCAGCATCAGCCTGTATGACCAGGCTGGAAACAACCGGGGATTCTGGCTGGCGCCGCAGTGGTGGGGCAAAGGCTATATGCGGGAAGCATGCCGGGCCATCAATGCTTATTGGTTCGAGACTTTGTCGCGCCCTGTCATGCGGGTTCCCAAGGCGGTTGCCAACAAAGCGTCTCGCAAGGTTTCAGAGCACGAAGGCATGCGCCTGGTCGAGGTACGCGATGGCGATTTCGTCTCCGGGCCAATGCGCGTCGAGATCTGGGAAATGACCCGCAGCGACTGGCTGGGCAGCGTGAAGCCAGGCCGCTAGTGGCTTGAGCCTGGTCAGCGGCTTTCCAGTCACACTGGCAGCCCTGCCAGTTGCAGGCCCTCGGCCAGCCGGGCCAGGTCTTCATCGCGATAGATCGGCAACCATTCACGCAGGGTCGACACGCGTAATCCTGGATCTTGCTCGCGCAGGCGCGCCATGGCCCGGTGGGCGCTGTCCATCCGCCCGCTCAGGGCATGGCTGGCAGCCACCAGGGCCACCGCCACCAGCAGGTTGGGCAGGTTGCCCAGGGATTTTTCCGCCCACTCCACCGCCTCATCCAGGCGCCCGGCAAAGAAGTGCGCCAATGCCATACCCACCTGCATGCGAAACATCTCCGGGTCCAGCGGGCTCAGCCGAGTGGCGTGGCTGAGGTTGTCGATGGCAGTCTGGGTCTCGCCACGCAGTGCCCGCAACACCCCGCCCAGGTACCAGGCCGGTGCCAGGTTGGGGTTGAGCAGGCGTGCCCGATCGAGCAAGGCGATGGCTCCGTCCAGGTCGCCGGCCAGATGGCCAAGGGCATGGCCACCGCGGGTCAGGGCCACGGCATCGTCACGCCCCAGCGCCACGGCAAGGCGGGCGAGCCGGGCGCCCTCGGCGATCTCCTCGGTGCGGTTGTCCATCCAGCCATTGAGCTTGCGCCAGAAGTAGCACCATGCGGCCATGCCATACGCCGAAGCGAATTCCGCGTCGCGCTCGATGGCGTGGTAATACAGCGTCAACGCCTCGGCGATCGCCTCGCGGGTGCCGTGGTGCAGCTTGGCCGTGCCGCGCAGGTAGAAATCGTAGGCGCCAAGGTCGGCGGTAGGCTTGCGTTTGGCCCGCTCGATCTCGGCCCGCTCCAGCTGTGGCGCGATCGCCCCTACCACGCTTTCCGTGACCTGGTCCTGCAACTCGAACACATCATCCAGCGACCCTTCGAAACGCTCGGCCCACAGGTGCTCGCCGCTGCTGGCGTCGATCAGCTGGCCGGTGATGCGCAGCCGCTGGCCGGCCTGGCGCACGCTGCCTTCGAGTACATAGCGCACGCCCAGGGCCTGGCCCACCTGCTGCACGTCGATGGGCTGGCCCTTGAAGGTGAAGCTGGAGTTGCGGGCGATGACGAACAGCCAGCGGATGCGTGACAGGGCGGCGATGATGTCCTCGACCATGCCGTCGGCGAAATAGTCCTGCTCGGGGTCACCGCTGAGGTTGTGGAACGGCAGCACGGTGATCGACGGCTTGTCCGGCAGCGCAGGCCCGCTGGGCGCCGGCGCCGTTTCGGCCGCAGCTTGCGTTGGGCCGGTGGCTGGTTCACGGACCTCGCCGACGAAGCGATAGCCCTTGCGCGCCACGGTACGCAGCAGCCGTTGTTCCTCGCCGGAGTCGCCGATAGCTTTGCGCAGGGCATTGATGTGGCTGGTGATGGTCGATTCGGAGACCACCTTGCCGTTCCACACCCGTGCCAGCAATTCGTCGCGGCCCAGCACCCGGTCGCGGTGGCTGACCAGTTGTACCAGCAGGTCGAACACCTGCGGGCCGATGGCCACGGCCTGGCCCTGGCGGGTCAGTTCCCGGCGCTGCTCGTCGAGCTGATAGTCGTCAAACACGAATGGCACGTGGGCATCCCTCGCACGCCCTGGGCCTGGTGGCCGAGGCGCCTGGTTTCAGGTTTCGCTCGATGATACGGCAGCCGCCCAGGCGGCAGTACTGGCCTGCGCTCGGTTTGAATAGTTTGGACGCAAATTAAAGCCTGCGTGGAGGCAAATCCAGCCCGCGAACAAGGACTCGCTGTGCCAGGCGGCGCATGCTGCAGCCAGACGACGGCAATGGTTGCGGTCGTGCATGTGGAGACAGCCCCAATGAAAATCGTGGTCATCGGAGGCACAGGCCTCATTGGTTCGAAGCTTGTCAACGGCCTGCGTGAGCGCGGCCACCAGGCCGTCGCGGCAGCGCCGAGCACCGGGGTCAACAGCATCACCCGCCAGGGCCTGGCCGAGGCGATGGATGGTGCGGATGTGGTGGTGGACGTGGCCAACGCCCCGTCCTGGGAGGACCAGGCGGTGCTGGACTTCTTCGAGACCTCCACGCGCAACCTGCTGGCAGCCGAGAAAGCCGCCGGGGTGAAGCATCATGTGGCGTTGTCGATCGTCGGTACCGAACGGCTGCCGGACAACGGCTACTTCCGCGCCAAGGTCGCCCAGGAGGCGCTGATCAAGGACTCGGCGCTGCCGTACACCGTGCTGCGGGCCACGCAGTTCTTCGAGTTCGTCGAAGGCATCGCCCAGGCGGGTACTGTCGGTGAGGAAGTCCACCTGTCGCCGGCGCTGTTCCAGCCGCTGGCTTCCGACGACGTGGTGGCGGCGCTGATCGACGTGGCCCTGGCACCTGCGGCCAACGCTACGCTGGAAGTGGCCGGGCCAGAGGCGCTGCCGATGGACGAGCTGGTGCGCCGCTTCCTGCGCCTGCGTGGCGACAGCCGCAAGGTGGTGGCCGACGTGCACGCTCGCTATTTCGGCGCCGAGCTCGACGACAAGGCACTCACCCCCGGCAGCGGCGCGCGGCTTGGCGCCATCCGTTTCGAAGACTGGCTGGCGCGCCAGTGAGCCGCCCAGCCCCCACCCGTTAACCAAGGAGCATCAGCATGTTCAATCGCACTCTCCTGGCCGCCGCGTTCAGCGTGCTGGCCATCACCCCGGCAATCGCCGCCGAACGCCCGCTGAGCAAGGTCACGGTGGTGTTCGACAAGCCGCTGCCTAACGTGCCAGGCAAGAGCATGCGCGGGGTCATCGTCGATTATGCGCCGGGCGCTGCGTCACCTGCGCACCGCCACCCGAATTCGGCTTTCATCTACGCCACCGTGCTCGAAGGCGAAGTACGCAGCAGCGTCAATGGCGAGCCGGCCAAGGTCTACAAGCCCGGCGAGAACTGGTACGAAGCCCCGGGTGCGTTCCATGGCGTCAGCGCCAACGCCAGCGACAGCAAGCCTGCCAAGCTGATGGCGGTGTTCGTGCTCGACAGCAACGAGACGGTACTGGTCACCCCGAGCGACAAGTAGGCCGCGGACAGGCGCCGATCCTGCGTACAATGCGGGCAGGGCAGGGGCATCGCGAGGTCAATGTGGAGTTACGCCAGTTTCGCTACTTTTTGAGTGTGCTGGAGCACGGCAGCCTGGGCAGGGCCGCGCTCGAGCTCGGGGTGGGCGCGTCCGCCCTGAGCCAGCAGCTGTCGAAGCTGGAAAGCGAGCTGAGCACCCGCCTGCTGACCCGCTCGAGTACCGGCGTTACGCCGACGGCGGCGGGCCTGGCCTTCGAATACCACGCCCGGCTGGCGCTGCGCCAGGCCGAGCACGCCATGCTGGCGGCGCAGAGCGGGCGCATGAGCGGCTACGTCAGCGTCGGCCTGGCGCCGACCAGCGCATCGGTGCTGGGCCTGGCCCTGATCGAGCGGATGCGCCAGCGTTATCCGGATATCCACCTGCACCTGGTGGAAATGCTCTCGGGCTATCTGGTGAGCCAGCTCAACGCCCGGCACCTGGACCTGGCGGTATTGTTCCAGGTGGAAGCGGGGGCGCGGCTGGAGGTGCGCCCGCTGCTGCAGGAGCGCTTGTTCGCCCTGGTGCCGCAGCGCCTGGTGCAGGAGGGCTGGGGCGAAGCGCTGACCCTGCAGCAGATCGCCACCCTGCCGCTGGTAATGCCCAGTACCCAGCACGGCCTGCGCTCGACGTTGCAGGCGATCCTGGCCCGGGCCGGGCTGGAAGCCGACATCGTCATGGAGGTCGACGGCTTGTCGCTGCTCATGGATTGCGTGGCGGCGGGTCACGCCGCCACCCTGCAGCCCGGTGCCGCGGTAGCCCGGGCAGCCCAGGCTGGCGTGCGAGTATTCGCCATCGACGATGCCCAGGCGCAGCGCCGCAACCTGGTGGTGAGCCTGAGTGAGGACGAACTCTCGCCAGCTGCGCTGGCCACCCGGATCGTGCTGCATGAGGTGGCCCGCGACCTAGTCGCCCAAGACCAATGGCCAGGGGCGCGCCTGCTCTGACGGGGGCGTGCCGCCCCGCCACCCTTTAGAAAAACTGAACACCTACCCCCGCTGATCGCGTTTCGTCACCCGCACGGTGTCATTAGATTCCGTGGTCCGCGAGGAGCACACCGACCGTTCTGGCTCCTCGAGACCTGGAGGCAAAATGATCGATGTGCTTGTCATTGGCGGTGGCAATGCCGCCCTGTGCGCTGCGTTGATGGCGCGTGAGGCCGGCGCCAGCGTGCTGCTGCTGGAGGCCGCGCCGCGTGCCTGGCGTGGTGGCAACTCGCAACACACCCGCAACCTGCGGTGCATGCACGATGCACCCCAGGATGTACTGGTCGATGCATACCCGGAAGAAGAGTTCTGGCAAGACCTGCTGAAGGTCACCGACGGCCAGACCAACGAAAAACTGGCGCGGCTGGTGATCAGGGAGTCGTCCGATTGCCGCGACTGGATGCGGCGCCACGGTGTGCATTTCCAGCCGTCGTTGTCCGGGGCCTTGCACACGGCGCGTACCAATGCGTTTTTCATGGGCGGCGGCAAGGCCTTGGTCAATGCCTATTTCCGCAGCGCCGAACGCCTCGGCGTGCAGGTTCGCTACGACACCCCGGTGTGCGACATCGAGCTGCAGGGCGACCGCTTCGTGGCCGCTCATGTGCCGCCGCGCGAGGTGGGCGGGCGGCAGTTGCCGGCCGAACGTATCCAGGCGCGCAGCTGCGTGCTGGCCGCCGGTGGCTTCGAATCCAACCGCCGCTGGCTGCGTGAGGCCTGGGGGCAGAACGAACGCGGCGAATGGCCGGCGGACAACTTCCTGGTGCGTGGTACCCGCTTCAATGACGGCGTGCTGCTGCGGCGCATGATCGACCTGGGCGCCGACACCATCGGTGACCCGACCCAGGCACACATGGTGGCCATCGATGCGCGCGCGCCCCTTTACGACGGCGGCATCTGCACCCGCATCGACTGCGTGTCGCTGGGGGTGGTGGTCAATCGCGACGGGCGGCGCTTCTACGATGAGGGCGAAGACTTCTGGCCCAAACGCTACGCGATCTGGGGGCGCCTGGTGGCCCATCAGCCGGGCCAGGTCGGGTTTTCCATCATCGACCAGAAGGCCCTGGGCCGGTTCATGCCGCCGGTGTTTCCGGGCACCGCCGCCAATACCCTGGAAGAACTGGCGGGCCTGCTTGGGCTGCCGCCGGCGGCCTTCGTGGACAGCGTGCAGGCCTACAACCAGGCCTGCCAACCTGGCACCTTCGACCATACCCGGCTGGACGACTGCCACACCGTCGGCATCGCCCCCGCCAAGAGCCACTGGGCCCTGCCCATCGATACGCCGCCGTTCTACGGCTACCCGTTGCGCCCTGGTGTCACCTTCACCTACCTGGGCCTGCGCACCGACGAGAGCGCCGCCGTGCACTTCGCCGGTCGGCGCAGCCCGAACCTGTTCGTGGCCGGTGAAATGATGGCCGGCAACGTACTCGGCAAGGGCTACACCGCCGGTGTCGGCATGTCCATCGGCACCGCCTTCGGCCGTATTGCCGGCACCCGCGCCGCTGCCGCTGCCGAGCGCATTTCATCCCCAGACGAGGCCCGCCATGACCGCGCAACTGCCTGAACCCCGCCAGTACCAGCCTGCCGCAAGCGGCGCCGAACTGATCCCGTTGCTGAATCTGGACGAACAGGAAGTGCAGCGGCAGATGAGCATCTGCAACGCCTGTCGCTATTGTGAAGGGTTTTGCGCCGTGTTCCCGGCGATGACCCGCCGGCTGAACTTCGGCAAGGCCGATATTCATTACCTGGCCAACCTGTGCCACAACTGCGGTGCCTGCCTGCACGCCTGCCAGTACGCCGCGCCCCATGAGTTCGCCGTCAACGTGCCACAGGCCATGGCCAAGGTGCGCGGCCAGACCTATGCCGACTATGCCTGGCCGGCGGCGTTCGGCCGGTTGTACCGGCACAATGGCGCCTATGTCGCCGGCGCGCTGGCCGTGGCACTGTCGCTGTTCTTGCTGCTGGCCCTGGCGGTCAATGGCACCTTGCTGCCGGGTCGGCTGGCGGGTGACTTCTATGCGGTGTTCCCGCACAACACCCTGGCGCTGTTGTTCGGTAGCGTCTTCAGCCTTGCCGGTGTGGCGCTGGCGGTGGCGGTGCGGCGCTTCTGGCGCCAGGTTTCGCCCGCCGAGCGCCAGGCAGCGCCGGCCGATGGCGCTGTGTTCGAGGCATCGGCGGCAGTACTGACACTCAAGTACCTCGACGGAGGGCATGGCCAGGGGTGCAACAATGAGGATGATCGCTACACGCTCTGGCGTCGGCGCTTCCATCATCTGACCTTCTACGGCTTCCTGCTGTGCTTCGCGGCCACGCTGGTCGCCACCGGTTATCACTACCTGCTCGGCCTGGCAGCGCCTTACCCGGTGCTGAGCCTGCCGGTGCTGCTGGGCACGGTCGGTGGGGCTGGCCTGGTTATCGGCCCGGTCGGGCTGCTGGCGCTGAACCTGCGCCGGGCGCCGGAGCACGGCGATGCTCGGCAAAGGCCGATGGACCGGGCCTTCATCCTGCTGCTGTTGCTGGTCAGCGTCACCGGGCTGGCACTGCTGGCGCTGCGTGACAGCGGGGCCATGGCCATTCTGCTGGCCATCCACCTGGGCACGGTGATGGCGCTGTTCCTCACGCTGCCGTACGGCAAGTTCGCCCACGGCCTGTTCCGCAGCGCCGCGTTGCTGAAGTTCGCCATCGAGAAACGCCGGCCCGACCCGCATGGCCTGGGTGGGGACTGAAGCATGGGCACGACGCTGGTGTTTTTCCGGGTCGGGCATCGGCCTGGTGGCCGCCCTCGTTCAGCGGTTGGGCCACTTTTCCAGGAGGATCGAAACGAACTTTTCCGCGGCAGGCGACAGCGACGCCCCGCGCCGGTACACCAGGCCCAGGGTGCGCGTTACCTGGGGTTCGATCAGCGGCACGCTGACCAGCGTCGGATGGTCGGCGCTGGGCATGGCCAGGCTGGGCATGGCGGATACCCCCAGCCCGGCCTCGACCATCCCCAGCGAGGTGGACAGGTGCTGCACCTCGTAGAACCACTTGGGGCGCAGGTTGAGGCCGGAGAGGGCGTGGTCGAGCAGCATGCGGTTGCCGCTCAGGCGGCCGACGCCAATCAGCCGGTAGTCGGCAAGCTCGGTCCAGGTAACGGCCTCACGCCCCGCCAGTTTGTGGTCACGCCGGCAGGCCAGGACAAAGTGCTCCTGCACCAGCGAGACGAATTCGATGTCCGGGTGTTGCCCGCTCATCATGTTGATGCCGAAGTCGGCTTCGCCGCGCAGCACGGCTTCCAGCCCATCATTGGCGCTGAGGTCGAGCAGGCGGATACGGATTTTCGGGTACTGCTCGTTGTAGTCGCGAATCACCGACGGCAGGAAGTAGAACGCGGCCGTGGGAATGCAGGCGAGGGTGACCTGGCCGGTCTGGCGCTCAGCCAGCTCGCGGATGCTGAGGATCGAGTCCTCGAAATCATCCAGCAGCCGCCTGGCCTTGGGCAGGAAGTCGCGCCCGACACTGGTCAGGCTGACCCGACGGGTGGTGCGTTCCAGCAACGATGTACCCAGGCCTTCTTCCAGCTTCTTGATCCGCCGACTCAGGGCCGGTTGCGACAAGTGCAGTGCTTCGGCGGCTTCATGGAAGCTGCCGAGTTCGGCGATTTTCACGAAAGATCGGATGTCTTGCAGCTCATATTCCATAAATAAACCACAGCCCGTACGACGGAGGATTGTTTTGTGAAAAGCAATAATGACTACGATATTTGCATTGGATTGATTTATCCATCCCTGTCACTCTTTTGTTCACAGCATCAATGATGTCCATTGATCAACAAGAGTGCGAAATCATGCAACGAATTCCTTGCGTACTCATGCGCGGCGGCACCTCCAAGGGGCCGTTCTTTCACGCCTGGGACCTGCCTGCCAATGTGGTCGAGCGCGACGAATTGCTGATCAACCTGATGGGCTCCGGTCACGAACTGGAAATCGACGGCATCGGTGGCGGCAGCCCGCAGACCAGCAAGGTCGCCATCATCAGCCCGTCGTTGCATGCCGACGCCGACGTCGACTACCTGTTCGTCCAGGTCATGGTCGCCCAGCGCCGGGTCGACACTGCCCCCAACTGCGGCAACATGCTGTGTGCCGTGGGGCCGTTCGCCATCGAGCAAGGCCTGGTCAAAGGCCAGGACGGCAAGACGCTGGTGCGTATTCGCAACCTCAACACCGGTACCTTCGTCAATTCGCTGGTGGAAACCCCCGGCGGTATCGTGCGCTACGAAGGCCGCACGGCGATCGATGGCGTACCGGGCACTGCCGCCCCGGTGCACCTGACCTTCCTCGACGCGGTCGGCAGCAAGACCGGCAAGCTGTTCCCCACCGGCCAGGCCAAGGACGTGATCGACGGTGTGCCCGTCACCTGCATCGACATGGCCATGCCGATGATGGTGGTGCAAGCCAGCGAACTGGGGGTCAGCGGCTCGGAAACCCCGGCCGAACTCGACGCCAACGGTGCGCTGCTCGCACGCCTCGAGGCGTTGCGCCTGAAGGCCGGCAAGGCCATGGGCCTGGGTGATGTCAGTGGCATGGTCATTCCCAAGCCGGTGCTGGTGTCCAAACCACGCTACGACGGCACCGTGCAGGTTCGCTACTTCATGCCGCACAACTGCCATCGCGCCCTGGCCATCACCGGCGCGGTAGGGCTGGCGACTGCCTGCGTCAGCCCCGGTACGGTGATCGGCGACTTGCTGGGCGAGGGCGCCGGGCAACTCACCGAGGTGCGCCTGGAACACCCGAGCGGTGGCATCGATGTCGCGCTGTCGCGCAGCGGCGCCGATGGCAAGACGATCCAGGCCTCGGTGGTGCGAACCGCCCGGCGGCTCTTCTCAGGGTTCGTCTACGCCCCTACATTCCGCAGGTTGGCGGGGTAAGCCCAGGCGTTATCCAGACCTGCACATTCGCAACAAGCGCATCCGCACAATTTCAACAATGGGTGATGCCACATGAAACTCGCCAAATCGCTGTACTTCCAGATCCTCTGCGCCGTCCTGCTGGGCGTGGTGGTCGGCCATTTCTGGGCGCAACAGGCGGTGGCCCTGAAGCCGCTGGGTGATGCGTTCATCAAACTGATCAAGATGATGATCGCCCCGGTGGTGTTCTGCACCATCGTCACCGGCATCGCCGGCATGACCGACAAGCGCTCCCTGGGGCGCCTGATGAGCAAGACCCTGCTGCTGTTCCTGGGCCTGACCGTGGTCAGCCTGGTGATCGGCCTGGCGGCGGTGTACCTGTTCAAGCCCGGCGTCGGCATGAACATCGACCCGGCCACCCTGAGCACCGCCGGCCTCAGCCAGTACACCGCGTCGGCTGCCAAGCTGAGCGTGGTGGACTTCTTCATGCACATCATCCCGGACACCTTCATCGGTGCGTTCAACAAGGGTGAGGTGCTGCCGGTGCTGTTCATTGCCGTGCTCAGCGGTTTCGCCCTGTCGTCGATGGGCGAGAAGGGCAAGCCGGTACTGGATGTGCTGGAGTCGGCATCGACCATGGTGTTCCGTATCTTCGGCTACCTGATGCGTTTCGCCCCGGTCGGTGCCTTCGGTGCGCTGGCGTTCACCGTTGGCCAGTACGGCATCACCTCGCTCGGTTCGCTGGCCAAGCTGGTGGGTACGCTGTACATCGCCTGCGCATTCTTCGTCCTGGTGGTGCTGGGGGGCATCTGCCGTGCCCATGGCTTCAGCCTGTGGAAGCTGCTGCGCTACTTCCGCGAAGAGTTCCTGGTAGTGCTGGGCACGTCCTCGACCGAGCCGGTGTTGCCGCGCATGCTCGAGAAACTGGAGAAACTGGGCTGCAAGAAGGGCGTGGTCGGCCTGGTGTTGCCCACCGGCTACTCGTTCAACCTGGACGGGACCGCCATCTACCTGTCACTGGCCGCGGTGTTCATCGCCCAGGCCTGCAACATCGACCTGAGCCTGGGCCAGGTGGTCACCATGCTGGCGATCATGCTGCTGTCGTCCAAGGGCGCCGCAGGCGTGACCGGCAGCGGCTTCGTGGCGCTGGCTTCGACCCTGACCGTGATCCATGACATCCCCCTGGCCGGCCTGGCCCTGCTGATCGGCATCGACCGCTTCATGTCGGAAGCCCGTGCCCTGACCAGCCTTGCCAGCAACGCGGTGGCAACGGTGGTGGTGTCGCTGTCGGAAAACGCCTGTGACCGCGAGACCCTGCAGCGCCGCCTGAATGGCGAAGCGCCGGCCAGTCCGGTTGCGCAAACACCTGAATGGACCGTCGAGCCGCGTCGTCACGGCTGAACCGCGGTGCCCTGAACCTTTGTCGACCAATCCCCCCACCCGCTTTGGCCGGGTGGGGTAGGGGGCCGTCTGCGCTGCGCTCGGCCACACTGGAAAATAACAACAAGAGAACAAACCATGCTTGCACTTCTGGGCCTGATCATGGTGGTGACCTTCACCTACCTGATCATGAGTAAACGCCTGTCGCCGATCGTTGCACTGACCGTCGTTCCGATCGTCTTCGCCCTGATCGGCGGCTTTGCGCCCGAGCTGGGCAAGATGATGCTCGACGGGCTGAAAATGGTCGCACCGTCCGCTGCGTTGCTGCTGTTCGCGATCCTGTTTTTCGGCCTGATGATCGACGCCGGCCTGTTCGACCCGCTGATCCGCAAGATCCTCAAGCGGGTGAACGGTGACCCGGTCAAGATCGCCATCGGCACCGCACTGCTGTCGCTGCTGGTGGCACTGGACGGTGATGGCACCACCACCTACATGATCACCTGTGCCGCCATGCTGCCGCTGTACAAGCGGATCGGCATGAACCCGATGATCCTGGCCACGGTGTCGATGCTGTCGCTGAGCATCATGAGCGGCATGAGCCCCTGGGGCGGCCCGGCCACGCGTGCCATTGCCGCGCTGGGGCTGGATGCCACCGAATACTTCATCCCGATGTTGCCCACCGTCATCGGTGGCGCCGCCTGGGTGGTGTTCACCGCCTTCCTGCTGGGCCGCGCCGAACGCCGGCGTATCGGCAACATCGCGCTGGAGTCCGGTGGTGGCAACTGCTACATCAAGGAAATCCTCGGCGATAGCCCGCACAAGCGCCCGCGCCTTGCCTATGTGAACCTGGTGCTGGTGATTGCCGTGATGACCGCCCTGGTGCTGGGGCTGATGCACGCCGCCATCCTGTTCATGATCGGTTTCGTCGCCGCGCTGATGATCAACTACCCGCAGCTGGAGCTGCAGAAAGAGCGCATCCTCGCCCATTCGGGCAATGCGATGACCGTGGTGCTGCTGGTGTTCGCGGCGGGCATCTTCGCCGGAATTTTCTCCGGCACCAAGATGGTCGATGCCCTGGCGCAAACCCTGGTGGACTGGATTCCCGAAGCCTGGAGCCACTGGTTCCCGCTGGTGGTGGCGCTGACCAGCATGCCGCTGACCTTCGTGCTGTCCAACGATGCCTACTACTTCGGCGTAGTGCCGATCCTGGCCAATGCTGCGGCAGCCTATGGCATCGACCCGGTGGAAATCGCCCGCGCCTCGGTGCTGGGTCAGCCGGTGCACCTGATGAGCCCCCTGGTCGCATCGACCCTGCTGTTGGTGGGCATGGTCGACCGGGATATCGGCGACTTCCAGAAAGCCACGGTGAAATGGGCAGTACTCACCTCGCTGGTCATCACCGCGCTGGCTTTGCTCACCGGGGCCTTGTCCTTCTTCGTCTAAGCGTTACCGGGCGCTGTCAGGCGCCCGCCACTACTCATTCTGAAAACAACAACAGAGTACCGATCATGTCCCGAGCTGTGTTCCGTGGGGCCACCTGTGGCCTGCTGTGCGGCTGGCTGCCTGTTGCCGGCGCCGCTGGTTTCGTCGATGACAGCAAGCTCAAGCTGCAACTGCGCAATGTCTATTTCAACGAGAATTTCCGTGACGAGCAGGGCATGAGCGCCCGAGCCGCGGCCAATGCCAAGAGCGAGCGGGTGGAGTGGGCACAGGGCTTCCTGCTCGACTACCAGTCGGGCTTTACCAACGGCACGCTGGGCGTGGGGCTGGATGCGCTTGGCCTGTGGGGGGTACGCCTCGACTCCGGTCGTGGGCGCAGTGGCACGGGGCTGCTGCCGGTGCATGATGATGGCCGCGCTGCGGACGAGTTCGCCAGCGCTGGGGTGACGGCCAAGGCACGCCTGGGCCAGACCGTGGTCAAGCACGGCACCTTGCTGCCGAAGACACCGCTGCTGGTGTACAACGATGCGCGGTTGTTGCCGCAGACCTACCAGGGCACGCAGCTCACCAGCACCGACATTGACGGGCTGGCCTTGACGGCTGGCCACCTGGACCGCTTCAAGCAGCGTGACTCCTCCGACAGCACCGGCCTTTACCTGGATGGCTATGGCGGCGACAAGTCGGGTGACTTCAATTTTGCCGGTGCCGATTATGCCGTGAACAAACAGTTGCGCCTGAGCTACTACCATGGCCAGCTCGAGCATTTCTATCGCCAGGATTTCGCCGGGGTGGTCCATGACCTGCCGCTGGCTGGCGGCGTCCTGACTACCGACCTGCGCTATTTCAAGAGCCGCGACAGCGGGGCGGCCTACGGTGGCGCCATCGACAACGACATGTTCAGCGGGCAACTGGCCTATGCCCATTCTGGCCATACCGTTGGTGCTGGCTACCAGGTGCTCGATGGCGAAGCGGGGTTGCCGTATATCAGTGGTGCGACGGTCTATTCGTTCAGTAACGTCGGTATCGGCAAGTTCATCGAGGAAGAGGAGAAGACCTGGATGGCCAGTTACGCCTACAACTTTGCCGCCGCCGGTGTGCCCGGGCTGACCTTCATGACGCGCTACCTGAGTGGCGACAATGGCCGCTCCGGTAGCGAGGGGATCAAGGAGTGGGAGCGTGACGCCGAGCTTGCCTATGTGGTGCAGGCCGGGCCGTTGAAAGGCCTGGGGGTGAAGTTGCGCAATTATGTCTACCGTTCGGATTTTGCTCGGGGGCGGGACAGTAATCGCCTTTACCTGACCTACGATATCGCCATCTGGTAAGGGGGCCGGGCTTCAGCCGCGAACCGCGTTGCCTGCATCGCGGATGAATCCGCTCCTACAAGGGTGAACGGCTTGAGGTTGAGGTTGCACCTGGTAGGAGCGGATTTATCCGCGATCACCGGCACAGCCGGTGCCATCCACCGCGCTGCCTGTTTCACGGGCACGCCTTGTCGGGGCGCATGCCTTATCGGGCCTTGCTCTCCAGGATCCGCCCACCGGTGCCTTGCTTGGCCAACACATCCTCAGGGTTGCGCAGCGGGCATTCCTCCAGTGACAGGCAACCGCAACCAATGCAATTGTCCAGGCTGTCGCGCAACGCTTCCAGCGTGCGGATGCGCGCATTCAGGTCTTCGCGCCAGGCGGTGGACATTTCCCCCCATTGCGCCGCCGTCAGCTTGCTGTTCGGCGGATACCGGCTGAACGCCTGCCTGATTTCCTCCAAGGGAATGCCGGTGCGCTGCGCCACCTTGATGATGGCTAATGTACGCAGTACCAGCGCCGGATAGCGGCGCTGATTGCCAGCGGTACGAGTGCTGGCGATCAACCCCTTGGTTTCGTAGAAATGCAGCGCAGACACGGCCACGCCGCTGCGTCTGGCCACTTCACCTACCGTTAGCATTCGTGTGCTGTCTACTGCCATGCCTGTTGGTCTCACGTTAACCTGCAGAGGTGTTCAACCCGGTGAACGATCCCGGCGCATCTGGCTGATCAAGGTAAAGCGGTCATCCGGAAGCACCGTCTCGGACACCGCCATCAGGTCGCCGTTTTCCTCGCGGTAATGACGGAGGATCTTGAGCGCTGCGGAACCTGCTTCAGCCTTCAGCGCCTGGGCGACTTGCGCTGTCAGCAAGACCGCCCGTACCTGTTGCTCGACCACCGCGATTGCCCGGTCATAGCGTTGCTCGATCAACCCTGCGATCACCTGGTCAGGGTGTGCGCGGGCCAGTTCAATGACCTCGGCATAGTCTCGCGGTACGTAAACATCGCACCAGCACTGCGGCAAGCTATCGTGCACGCGGTCGACACGGACGCTCGACACGCAGAGGTAATGCTCACCGGGTACCAGGCCCAACCGCTCGGCTTCGCTCAGGTCGGCGACGAATTGGCGCACGTCCTGTATTTGCCGGTGCTGGTTTTGCCCGAGTTGCGCAAGGTCCGCCACGCTGGCCAGTGACTGGGTATAGCCGCCACGCGGGGTGCTGGCCTCGACCCGGGTGCCCACGCGCTTGCGGCGCGACACCAGCCCCTGGTCGAGCAACTGGTCGATGGCCGTGCGCACCGTGTGCCGGCTGACATCGTACAGGTCGCACAGCTCGAGTTCGGTGGGCAGCAGGCTGCCCACCGGGTAACGGCCGCTGGTGATGCCTTGCATCAAGTCCTTTGCCACACGGGCATAGCGCGTCGGGTTCATGCCTTGCCCTATCGGCAAAATGAAAGAAGGGCAGTTTAACAGAGCCCCCCGACGCTGCAGGTTGCACTGCCTGTCACTCCAGGCTCAGCAAGTCCTGCACGGTCTGCCTGCGGCGAATCATGCGCAACGCGCCATCCTCGATCAGGAATTCCGGCAGCAGTGGCCGGCTGTTGTAGTTCGACGACATCGATGCCCCGTAAGCGCCGGCGTCGTGGATCACCAGCAGGTCGCCCACCTGTGCCTGGGGCAGGTCGTGCGGGGTCAGTTCCTGGTCATCCTGGGTAAACACGTCACCCGACTCGCACAGCGGCCCGGCCACCACGGTCGGCTGGCGTGGGCGCTCCACCGGCTGGCCGTGGGCGTCGAGCAGGGTCATGCGGTGGTAGGCGCCATACATGGCCGGGCGCATCAGGTCGTTGAAGCCGGCATCGATGATGACGAAGGTGTTGCGGCCGGCCTGCTTCACGGCACGCACTTCGGCCACCAGGTAGCCCGATTCCGCCACCAGGAAGCGCCCTGGCTCGATCTCCATGCGCACCGGGTGGCCCAGCATGGCTTCGATTTCCTGGCGCGCCACGGCCCAGGTGCGGGCGTAGCGCTGCAGGTCGACCGGTTTGTCGGTGCTGCGATACGGGGTGGAAAGCCCGCCGCCGATGGAGAAGGCTTCGATGTCCACTCCCAGGCGGCCAACCAGCTCGATCATCGCCCGGGCTACCTGCTCCAGGTGCTGGTAATCCACGCCGGAGCCGATGTGCATGTGCACGCCCACCAGATGCAGGCCGTGAGCCCTCACGCAGGCCAGCGCCTCGTCCAGTTGCTCGTGCCAGATGCCGTGCTTGCTGTTCTCGCCACCGGTGTTGGTCTTGCGGCTGTGGCCATGGCCGAAACCAGGGTTGATGCGCAGCCATACGCGATGGCCGGGGGAGCGTTCACCCAACTGGCGGAGCATGTCGATGGAGCCGGCATTCACCTCGATTTTCGACGCCACCACCCGTTCCAGGGTCGGCCGGTCCAGCGCATCGCAGGTCAGTACCACGCCGGCGGGGTCGCCATCCACGCTTGCACCGGCAGCGAAGGCACGCTCCATCTCGCCCAGCGATACCGCGTCCAGCACCAGGCCATGGGCGCGCATCAGCCGCAGCACATGCAGGTTGGGGTTGGCCTTCTGGGCGAAACGCACGGTGTCGAACACCTTCAGTTGTTCGACCCGTTCGGCGATGGTGCTGGCGTCGTAGGCCCACAGCGGCGTGCCGTGCTGGTGGGCCGCCTCGGCCAGAAGGGAGAAGGGTGCGGTCATGGTGGCGCTACTCAAATCAAGGAAGGGTTCGAGGATGGGCCAAAGTGGAAATTCAGAAAAATAGCTATTTTTCCGTTAGCTATTCATATCTGATATGCCATCCACCATGTGCCGGGGACCGCCGTGAAACTCTCCATTCGCCATATCGAAGTGTTCCGCGCCATCATGGCCGCTGGCAGTGTCACCGGTGCGGCGCGCCTGCTGTTTACCTCGCAGCCCACCGTCAGCCGTGAACTGGCGCGCCTGGAGCAGGTGACTGGCCTGAACCTGTTCGAGCGCGAGGGTGGGCGCCTGGTGGCGACGGCCCAGGCGTTGCTGTTGCTTGAGGAGGTGGAGCGCGCCTACCTCGGGCTGGAGCGGATCGAGCGCTTTGCCCAGGCCATCCGCAATTTCGAGCAAGGCCGGCTGGCCATCACCTGCTTGCCGCTGTTTTCCCAGACCTTGTTGCCCAAGGCGTGCCAGCGCTTTCATCAGCAGCACCGGGGTGTGAGCGTGAGCATTCTGGCTCAGGAATCGCCGTTGCTGGAGGAGTCGCTGGTCGCCCAGCAGCATGACCTGGGGCTGACCGAGGTCGAGCAGATACCACGCGGCGCGTACGGCGAATTGCTGTTCAGCGCCAACATGGTCTGCGTGCTGCCCGCGGGGCACCCGCTGCAGGCCAAGGCCGAACTGGAGCTGAGCGATTTCCATGAGGTCGACTTCATCAACCTGGCCAGCCTGGACACTTACCGGCAACGCCTGGACCAGCACTTCCGGGCGGCGGGGGTGAACCGCCGCACGGTCATCGAGACCACCAGTGCCGCCTCGGTGTGCGCCATGGTCAGGCAAGGCCTGGGGGTGGCGATCATCAACCCGCTGAGCGGGCTGGAAGCCGCGCAGGGCGGGTTGCCGATCCGCCGGTTGCGGGTATCGGTGCCGTACCAGGTGATGTTGATACGGCCGGACCACCGGCCGGCGTCGGCGGCGGTGGAACCGTTCTGCGCGGCGTTGCGGGTGCAGGCGCAGGTGATGCAGGCGGCGTTGATGTAGCGCTCGCCGCGCAGGTTCGGGCCTCACGCGGTCCCTGTGGGAGCGGCTTTAGCCGCGAACACCGGCAAAGCCGGTGCCATCCACCACGGTGCCTGCCTGGTAGCTCAAAACTCGCAGACGAAGGTGCCGGTCCCGGCCAGGATGTTCTCCAGGGTCTGCTTCACCTCATCCATGTCGCTCAGCGCGCTGGTCAGGTTGATCTCCAGCGTTTCATCCCCCTTCAGCGCATCGCGGTCACCGGCCGCCACCTCGATCAGCAGGCGCTTGGCGCCCAAGGTCACTTTCAACCCATCCAGCGTCGACGGTTCGTCGTCCAGGGTCAGGTCGACGGTGTCTTCGTCCGGGTAGCGGGTCAGCAGGAACATCTGGCCCTTGTCGCTGTGGCAGCACAGGGTCGCCATGTTGTCTTCCTCGTCATCGCAAGGGGTGGCGAACAGCAGGGCAGTATTGATTTGCATGGACAAGGCTCGGATCAAAGGAAACGGAGGTGAATTCTGACAGTCTTGTCAGCAGGCATAAACGTAAAGTTACCGCCCCTTGACCGAAATTGTCGCAGCGCTGCAAGCCTAAATGACCGGTCAGTCGGTAAGCTTCGGCGAGCCCTGGGCGTGCCTGCGCACGTTCAACGTCTGGTTTTACCGTCCGCCTTGCCACGGGTTGGCTATCGTTGATCCGTACATGGCGCACGCAGCGACGCTTCAACTATTACAAAGCCCAAGCGGAGTACCACAGATGGCGTTCTTCACCGCAGCCAGCAAAGCCGACTTCCAGCATCAACTGCAAGCGGCCCTGGCGCAGCACATCAGCGAACAGTCCCTGCCACAAGTGGCGCTGTTCGCCGAGCAGTTCTTCGGCATCATCTCTCTGGACGAACTCACCCAGCGCAGGCTTTCCGACCTGGCCGGCTGCACTCTTTCAGCCTGGCGCATCATCGAACGTTTCGACCCCGAGTACCCGCAAGTACGGGTGTACAACCCCGATTACGAACGCAATGGCTGGCAGTCGACCCACACGGTGGTCGAGGTGCTGCACCACGACCTGCCGTTCCTGGTCGACTCGGTGCGTACCGAACTCAACCGTCGCGGCTACAGCATCCACACCCTGCAGACCACCGTGCTCAGCGTGCGCCGTGGCGCCAAGGGCGAATTGCTCGAACTGCTGCCCAAGGGTACCCAGGGCGAGGGCGTACGCCACGAATCGCTGATGTACCTGGAAATCGACCGTTGCGCCAATGCCGCCGAACTGACGGTGCTGGCCCGCGAGATCGAGCAGGTACTGGCCGAGGTGCGCGTGGTGGTGGCCGACTTCGAGCCGATGAAGGCCAAGCTGCGCCAGGTGGTGGCGGAGGTGGAACAGACCGCCTTTGCCCCGGCGCAGCACGAAAAGGGCGAGGTCAAGGCGTTCCTCGAGTGGCTGCTGGACAACCACTTCACCTTCCTCGGCTATGAAGAATTTACCGTCAAGGGCGACGCCGATGGCGGCCAGATGGTCTACGACGAGCAGTCGTTCCTTGGCCTGCCGCGCCGCTTGCGCGTAGGCCTGACCAGCGACGAGCTGCGCATCGAAGACTACGCCGTGGCCTACCTCAACGAGCCGCTGCTGCTGTCGTTCGCCAAGGCCGCGCTGCCCAGCCGCGTGCACCGCCCGGCCTACCCGGACTATGTGTCGATCCGCCAGCTGGACGCCGACGGCAAGGTCATCAAGGAACACCGCTTCATGGGCCTGTACACCTCGTCGGTGTATGGCGAAAGCGTGCATGCCATCCCCTATATCCGGGTCAAGGTCAACGAAGTCGAGCGCCGCTCGGGCTTCGACCCCAAGGCGCACCTGGGCAAGGAACTGGCTCAGGTGCTGGAAGTGCTGCCGCGCGACGACCTGTTCCAGACACCGGTCGACGAGCTGTTCAGCACCGTCATGTCGATCGTGCAGATCCAGGAGCGCAACAAGATCCGTGTGTTCCTGCGCAAGGACCCCTACGGCCGCTTCTGCTACTGCCTGGCCTACGTGCCGCGGGAAATCTACTCCACCGAAGTGCGGCAGAAGATCCAGCAGGTACTGATGGAGCGCCTGAAGGCCAGCGACTGCGAGTTCTGGACTTTCTTCTCCGAGTCGGTGCTGGCGCGTGTCCAGCTGATCCTGCGGGTGGACCCGAAGAACCGCATCGACATCGACCCGCAGCAGCTGGAACGCGAAGTGATCCAGGCCTGCCGCTCCTGGCACGACGACTACTCCGCGCTGGTGATCGAGAACTTCGGCGAAGCCCAGGGCACCAACATCCTTGCCGACTTCCCCAAAGGCTTCCCGGCCGGCTACCGCGAGCGCTTCGCCGCGCACTCGGCGGTGGTCGACCTGCAGCACGTGCTGAACCTGTCGGAAAGCAAACCCCTGGCGATGAGCTTCTACCAGCCGCTGACCCAGGTCGGCGAGCGCATCCTGCATTGCAAGCTGTACCACGCCGATACGCCGCTGGCGTTGTCCGATGTGCTGCCGATCCTGGAGAATCTCGGCCTGCGCGTGCTTGGCGAGTTCCCGTACCGGCTGCGCCATGCCAGCGGCCGTGAGTACTGGATCCATGACTTCGCCTTCACCTACAGCGAAGGCCTGAGCCTGGATATCCAGCAGCTCAACGACATCCTCCAGGATGCCTTCATCCATATCGTCCGTGGCGATGCCGAGAACGACGCCTTCAACCGCCTGGTGCTGACCGCCGGCCTGCCATGGCGTGACGTGGCGCTGCTGCGCGCCTATGCCCGCTACCTGAAGCAGATCCGCCTGGGCTTCGACCTGGGCTATATCGCCAGCACCCTGAACAACCACACTGACATCGCCCGCGAGCTGACCCGGCTGTTCAAGACCCGCTTCTACCTGGCGCGCAAGCTCACCCAGGAAGACCTGGATGACAAGCAACTGCGCCTGGAGCAGGCCATCCTGACGGCGCTGGACGATGTGCAGGTGCTCAACGAAGACCGCATCCTGCGCCGCTACCTGGACCTGATCAAGGCCACCCTGCGCACCAACTTCTACCAGCCGGATGCCAACGGCCAGAACAAGTCGTACTTCAGCTTCAAGTTCAACCCCAAGCTGATCCCCGAGCTGCCCAAGCCGGTGCCCAAGTTCGAGATCTTCGTCTACTCGCCACGGGTCGAGGGCGTGCACCTGCGCTTTGGCAACGTGGCCCGTGGCGGCCTGCGCTGGTCCGACCGAGAGGAAGACTTCCGTACCGAGGTGCTGGGCCTGGTGAAAGCCCAGCAGGTGAAGAACTCGGTGATCGTACCGGTCGGTGCCAAGGGCGGCTTCCTGCCGCGCCGTCTGCCGCTGGGCGGCAGCCGTGACGAGATCGCTGCCGAAGGCGTGGCGTGCTACCGCATCTTCATTTCCGGCCTGCTCGACATCACCGACAATCTCAAGGACGGTGGCGTGGTGCCGCCGGCCAACGTGGTACGCCACGACGATGACGACCCGTACCTGGTGGTGGCCGCCGACAAAGGCACCGCGACCTTCTCCGACATCGCCAACGGCATCGCCATCGACTACGGCTTCTGGCTGGGCGACGCCTTCGCCTCGGGCGGTTCGGCCGGTTACGACCACAAGAAGATGGGCATTACCGCCCGCGGCGCCTGGGTTGGCGTGCAGCGTCACTTCCGCGAGCGCGGTATCAATGTGCAGGAAGACCCGATCACCGTGATCGGCATCGGCGACATGGCTGGCGACGTGTTCGGCAATGGCCTGCTGATGTCCGACAAACTGCAGTTGGTGGCCGCGTTCAACCACTTGCATATCTTCATCGACCCGAACCCGGAGCCGGCCTCCAGCTTTGCCGAGCGCAAGCGCCTGTTCGACCTGCCGCGTTCGGCCTGGAGCGACTACGACACCAGCATCATGTCCGAAGGCGGCGGGATCTTCCCGCGCAGTGCCAAGAGCATCGCCATCAGCCCGCAGATGAAAGAGCGCTTCGCCATCGAAGCCGATCGCCTGACCCCGACCGAGCTGCTCAATGCGCTGCTCAAGGCACCGGTAGACCTGCTGTGGAACGGTGGCATCGGTACCTACGTCAAGGCCAGCACCGAGAGCCACGCCGATGTCGGCGACAAGGCCAACGACGCGCTGCGGGTCAATGGCAACGAGCTGCGCTGCAAGGTGGTGGGCGAGGGCGGCAACCTGGGCATGACCCAGCTTGGCCGGGTCGAGTTCGGCCTCAACGGCGGCGCCACCAACACCGACTTCATCGACAACGCCGGCGGCGTGGACTGCTCCGACCACGAAGTCAACATCAAGATCCTGCTCAATGAAGTGGTGCAGGGTGGCGACATGACCGAGAAGCAACGCAACCAGCTGCTGGGCAGCATGACCGACGAAGTGGCCGGGCTGGTGCTGGGCAACAACTACAAGCAGACCCAGGCGCTGTCGCTGGCGGCCCGCCGCGCCCGCGAGCGGATTGCCGAGTACAAGCGCCTGATGGCCGACCTGGAAGCCCGTGGCAAGCTGGACCGCGCCATCGAGTTCCTGCCGTCCGAAGAGCAGCTGGCCGAACGCCTGGCCGCTGGCCAGGGCCTGACCCGCGCCGAGCTGTCGGTATTGATCTCGTACAGCAAGATCGACCTCAAGGAGCAATTGCTCAAGTCGCTGGTGCCGGACGACGACTACCTGACCCGCGACATGGAAACCGCCTTCCCGCCGTCGCTGGTCAGCAAGTTCGCCGAGTCCATGCGCCGCCACCGCCTGAAACGCGAGATCGTCAGCACCCAGATCGCCAACGACCTGGTCAACAACATGGGCATCACCTTCGTCCAGCGCCTGAAAGAGTCGACCGGCATGAGCCCGGCCAACGTGGCCGGGGCCTATGTGATCGTGCGCGACATCTTCCACTTGCCGCACTGGTTCCGCCAGATCGAGGCACTCGACTACCAGGTACCGGCGGAAGTCCAGTTGACCCTGATGGACGAGCTGATGCGCCTGGGCCGCCGTGCCACTCGCTGGTTCCTGCGCAGCCGCCGCAACGAACAGGACGCCGGGCGTGACGCCGCGCACTTCGGGCCGAAGATCGCGCAGTTGGGGCTCAAGCTCGACGAGTTGCTCGAAGGGCCGACCCGCGAGCGCTGGATGGTGCGTTACCAGGGCTTTGTCGAGGCCGGTGTGCCGGAGCTGCTGGCGCGCATGGTGGCCGGTACCAGCCACCTGTACACCCTGCTGCCGATCATCGAGGCGGCTGACGTTACCGGGCATGACCCGGCGCAGGTGGCCAAGGCGTTCTTCGCCGTGGGCAGCGCGCTGGACCTGACCTGGTACCTGCAGGAAATCAGCAACCTGCCGGTGGAGAACAACTGGCAGGCGCTGGCCCGCGAAGCTTTCCGCGACGACATCGACCTGCAGCAGCGGGCGATCACCATTTCGGTACTGCAGATGGCCGACGGGCCGGAAGACATGGACGCCCGTGTGGCGCTGTGGGCCGAGCAGCACCGGGTGATGGTGGAGCGCTGGCGCACCATGCTCGACGACCTGCGCAACGCTACCGGTAACGACTATGCGATGTACGCGGTGGCCAACCGCGAGCTGGTCGACCTGGCCATGAGCGGGCAGGCGACGGTGGTGCCGTCCTGAGTCTGGTGACGCGGTAAGAAGAAAGCCCCGGCAGTGATGCCGGGGCTTTTTTTGTATTCCTGTGCTGGCCCTTTCGCGGGTAAACCCGCTCCCACAGGGATATCACAAGGCTTCAGGGCAGTGAGGTACCTGTGGGAGCGGGTTTACCCGCGAAGAGGCCGGTGCAGGCCTTACTTGAACCTGCGCTCCACGCCTTTTTCCACCAAAATCTTCGCCGAAATCTCCTCCACCGAAAAATGCGTGGAATTGATGTTGGGAATGTTTTCCCGGCGGAACAGGTTCTCCACCTCGCGCACTTCGAACTCGCACTGGGCAAAGCTCGAATAGCGGCTGTTGGGTTTGCGCTCGTGGCGAATGGCGGTCAGGCGGTCGGGGTCGATGGTCAGGCCGAACAGCTTGTTGTGGTGCTTTTTCAGCACCGCCGGCAGCTGCAGGCGCTCCATGTCGTCTTCGGTCAGCGGGTAGTTGGCCGCCCGGATGCCGAACTGCATGGCCATGTACAGGCAGGTCGGGGTCTTGCCGCAGCGCGACACGCCAACCAGGATCAGGTCGGCCTTGTCATAGTAATGGGTGCGCGCGCCATCGTCGTTGTCCAGGGCGAAGTTGACCGCCTCGATGCGCTCCATGTAGTTGGAGTTGCCGCCAATCGAGTGCGATTTACCGACGGAATACGACGAATGGGCCGTCAATTCCTGTTCAAGCGGGGACAAAAATGAAGAAAAGATGTCGATCATGAAGCCGTTCGAGGTCGCCAGGATTTCACGGATGTCCTGATTGACGATGGTGTCGAAGATGATCGGGCGGACACCGTCGCGCTCGGCCGCGGCATTGATCTGCTGGACCATGGTCCGTGCCTTGTCCGGCGAATCGATGTAGGGACGAGTGAATTTATTGAAAGGAATGCTCTCGAATTGAGCGAGCAGACTCTGGCCCAGGGTTTCCGCAGTGATGCCGGTGCCGTCGGAGATGAAGAACGCGGTTCGTTTCATTTGCGATCTGGGCCTTAAGCTGATGACGTTTCTTGGATATGATAAGTTCGGTTTGCCGAATGCGGCTGTCGGCATTCTCACTTATTTTCCATGTACAGGCCACAAGCGTCCGGCCAAGTCAATGAAGGCAGGCGGGCGCCCTTGAGCTTTTCCAACACAGTTAGTGGAGAGATCACCTTGGTAGAGTACGTAGTTTCCCTCGATAAGCTCGGCGTCCATGATGTGGAGCATGTGGGGGGCAAGAACGCATCCCTGGGCGAGATGATCAGCAACCTCGCAGGTGCTGGTGTATCGGTGCCGGGCGGCTTTGCCACTACGGCGCAGGCGTACCGCGATTTTCTCGAACAGAGTGGTCTCAACGACCGTATCCATGCGGCGCTCGACGCACTGGACGTGGATGACATCAACGCCCTGACCAAGACCGGCGCGCAGATTCGCCAGTGGGTCATGGAAGCCGACTTCCCGCCGCGCCTGGATGCGGAAATCCGCAGCGCATTCGCCGCCATGGCTGCCGGCAACGACAACATGGCCGTGGCCGTGCGTTCCTCGGCCACCGCCGAAGACCTGCCGGACGCCTCGTTCGCCGGCCAGCAGGAAACCTTCCTCAACATCCGTGGCGTCGACAACGTGATCCGCGCCGCCAAGGAAGTGTTCGCCTCGCTGTTCAACGACCGTGCCATCGCCTACCGCGTGCACCAGGGCTTCGACCACAAGCTGGTCGCCCTGTCGGCTGGCGTGCAGCGCATGGTCCGCTCGGAAACCGGCACCGCCGGCGTCATGTTCACCCTCGACACCGAGTCGGGCTTCCGCGACGTGGTGTTCATCACCGGCGCCTACGGCCTGGGTGAAACCGTGGTGCAGGGTGCGGTCAACCCCGACGAATTCTACGTGCACAAGAGCACCTTGCAGGCAGGGCGCCCGGCCATCCTGCGCCGCAACCTGGGCAGCAAGGCGATCAAGATGGTCTACGGCGAAGAAGCCAAGGCCGGCCGTTCGGTCAAGACCGTGGAAGTGGACCGCGCCGAGCGCGCGCGCTTCTGCCTGACCGATGCCGAGGTCAGCGAGCTGGCCAAGCAGGCCATGATCATCGAGCAGCACTACCAGCGCCCGATGGACATCGAGTGGGCCAAGGACGGTGATGACGGCAAGCTGTACATCGTCCAGGCCCGCCCTGAAACGGTGAAGAGCCGCTCCAGCGCCAATGTCATGGAACGCTACCTGCTGAAGGAAAAGGGCACCGTCCTGGTCGAGGGCCGCGCGATCGGCCAGCGCATCGGCGCCGGCAAGGTCCGCGTGATCCACGATGTCTCGGAAATGGACAAGGTCCAGCCGGGCGACGTGCTGGTTTCCGACATGACCGACCCGGACTGGGAACCGGTCATGAAGCGCGCCAGCGCCATTGTCACCAACCGTGGCGGGCGCACCTGCCACGCGGCGATCATCGCCCGTGAACTGGGTATCCCGGCCGTGGTCGGTTGCGGCAACGCCACCCAAGTGCTGAAGGATGGCCAGGGCGTGACCGTATCCTGCGCCGAAGGCGACACCGGTTTCATCTTCGAGGGCGAGCTGGGCTTCGACGTCAAGCAGAACTCGGTCGATGCCATGCCCGACCTGCCGTTCAAGATCATGATGAACGTCGGCAACCCGGACCGTGCCTTCGACTTCGCCCAGCTGCCCAACGCCGGTGTCGGCCTGGCGCGCCTGGAATTCATCATCAACCGCATGATCGGCGTGCACCCCAAGGCACTGCTGAACTACGCCGGCCTGCCAGCCGACCTGAAGGACAGCGTCGACAAGCGCATCGCCGGCTACAACGACCCGGTCGGCTTCTACGTCGAGAAACTGGTCGAGGGCATCAGCACCCTGGCGGCGGCCTTCTACCCGAAAAAGGTCATCGTGCGCCTGTCGGACTTCAAGTCCAACGAGTACGCCAACCTGATCGGCGGCAAGCTATACGAGCCGGAAGAAGAGAACCCGATGCTGGGCTTCCGCGGTGCCTCGCGCTACATCAGCGAGTCGTTCCGCGACTGCTTCGAGCTCGAGTGCCGCGCGCTGAAGCGCGTGCGCAACGAGATGGGCCTGACCAACGTCGAGATCATGGTGCCGTTCGTGCGTACCCTGGGCGAAGCCAACCAGGTCGTCGACCTGCTCGCTGAAAACGGCCTGGCCCGCGGCGACAACGGCTTGCGCGTGATCATGATGTGCGAACTGCCGTCCAACGCCATCCTTGCCGAAGAGTTCCTCGAATACTTCGACGGCTTCTCGATCGGCTCCAACGACCTGACCCAGCTGACCCTGGGCCTGGACCGCGACTCGGGCATCATCGCTCACCTGTTCGACGAGCGTAACCCTGCGGTGAAGAAGCTGCTGGCCAATGCCATTGCCGCGTGCAACAAGGCCGGCAAGTACATCGGCATTTGCGGCCAGGGCCCGTCGGACCACCCGGACCTGGCCAAGTGGCTGATGGAACAGGGTATCGACAGCGTGTCGCTGAACCCGGATTCGGTACTCGAAACCTGGTTCTACCTGGCCGAAGGCCAGGGCGAAGCCTGACGCAGCAGAACGCGGGGGTACGTCTGGCGTACCCCCGCCTGGTTTTTCCAGGGCGAGCTCCAGCAATGGATCCCGCCCTTTTTTATGCACCAAGCAACCTTATGCAAAGCAGCAGCACTTTATTCCCCGTGGCCCTGCTCAGTGCCGAACGCCGCGGCGACCTCAGCGAAGACGTGTACCGGATCAAGGCCGGCAACGGCCCTGACCCTAGCGTCGAACTGGCGGTGACCCGCCTGGGTTTGGCCGACCAGGGGCAGGCCCAGGGTGCGCCGGTCATCCTTTTGCACGGCAGCTTTTCCAACCGCCGCTTCTGGTATTCGCCAAAAGGGGTCGGCCTGGGTGCCTTTCTCGCCCGTGCTGGCTTCGATGTGTGGATCCCGGAAATGCGCGGCCACGGGCTGTCGCCGCGCAACCGCGACTGGAAGCACAACAACGTTGCTGCCTATGCCCGTGATGACCTGCCGTTGATTGCCGCGTTCGTGCGTGAGCAGTCGGGCCAGGCGCCACACTGGGTCGGTCATTCGCTGGGCGGCACGACCCTGGCGGCAGCTCTGGGTGGTGGCTTTCTGGAGGCTGGGCAGGTAGCCAGCGTGGCGTTGTTCGGCACCCAGATCAGCCGCGTCTACTGGCCGTTGAAGGTGCCGCCGCTGGCCTGGGGAGCGAAGCTGCTGCTCAAGCGCTGGGGGCAGATCTCCGGGCCGCGCTTCAAGCGTGGGCCGGAGGACGAGCCGATTGGCCTGGCCTTGGAGAGTATGTGCTGGCATGGCCTGTTCGGGCGCTTTGGCGACAAGCACAACGACTGGTGGGCCGGGCTTGCCGGGGTGGATGTGCCGTTGCTGGCAGTGGCCGGCGCGGGCGACTTCCAGGACCCGGTATGGGCTTGCCACAAGCTGTTCGAGCAGATCGGCGGGGAGCGCAAGCAGTTTCTGCGGCTGGGCCGCGAAGAAGGCTTCGAAGCTTTCGGGCATGTCGACATGCTGGTGAGCAAGGCCGCGCAGCTGCAGGTGTGGCCATTGGTGGAGCGCTGGTTGCGTGACCCGTTGCTGCCGGTGCATGCGTCCACGGTGGCGGCGCAGCCTGTGCCCGCCAGCTGATTCTGCTGCGCCTGTACCGGCAATAGGACCGTACGGGCAAACATGACTGCTCAGTCCTGGATGACTGCAACAGCCTCCAGGGTGTAGCCTTGGCCGATAACCGCTTTCGTTGTGACTGACAGGAGTTTCCCATGCAGCATTACGTAACGCCCGACCTGTGTGACGCCTACCCGGACCTGGTGCAGGTGCTGGAACCGATGTTCAGCAATTTCGGTGGCCGCGATTCCTTCGGCGGCCAGATCGTCACCATCAAGTGCTTCGAGGACAACTCGCTGGTCAAGGAACAGGTCGAGCTCGATGGCAGGGGCAAGGTCCTGGTGGTCGATGGCGGTGGCTCGCTACGCCGTGCATTGCTTGGTGACATGCTCGCCGAGAAGGCCGCCAGGAACGGCTGGGAAGGCCTGGTGATCTATGGCTGCGTGCGTGACGTCGATGTGCTGATCCAGACCGATGTCGGCATACAGGCCCTGGCCAGTCACCCGATGAAGACCGACAAGCGTGGCATCGGCGACCTCAATGTGCCGGTGACCTTCGCCGGGGTGACTTTCCGCCCGGGTGAATATGTGTATGCCGACAACAATGGCGTGCTGGTCTCGCCAAGCCCGCTGGAAATGCCGGCGTAATGCGCCAGCCGCGCTGATGGAGCTTTGATGTTCGAGGAAGACAACGCGCAGTGGGGGCTGGTCCATGCCCTGGTGCTCGATGGCAAAGGCGGCGCGCGCTCGATTGCCCGTACCGAACTGGACGACCTGCAGCTGCAACCCGAGCAGAGCCTGTGGCTGCACTGGGACCGCAGCCATCCGCAAACCCGTACCTGGCTGCTGCACGACAGCGGGCTGAGCGAGTTCGCCTGTGAGCTGCTGCTGGAAGAAAACACCCGCCCGCGTTTGCTGCCCATGGCGCCGGAGCAACTGTTGCTGTTCCTGCGTGGGGTCAACCTCAACCCGGGTGCCGAGCCTGAAGACATGGTCTCGGTGCGCATCTTCGCCGAGGCGCAGCGGGTCATCTCGCTACGCCTGCGGCCATTGCGTGCCAGTGACGAGATTCTCCAGCAGCTCGAAGAGGGCCGGGGGCCAAAATCGGCCTCCGAACTGTTGCTGCTGATGGGCGAACTGCTGACGGAGAAGGTCCAGGGCCTGGTCAGCGACCTGTCCGAACAGGTCGACCTGGAGGAAGAAAAGGTCGAATCCGACGAACGGTACACACCTGAAAACGGTTGCCTGCAGCAGATCCGCCGGCGCGCTGCCAGCCTGCGCCGTTTTCTCGCCCCGCAGCGGGAAATCTACGCCCAGCTGTCACGCAGCAAATGGAGCTGGTTTGCCAATGCCGATGCCGATTACTGGAACGAACTGAACAACAGCCTGATCCGCTACCTCGAAGAGCTGGAACTGGCCCGTGAACGTGCCGCGCTGGTACTGGAAAGCCAGGACCGCCGGCGCAGCGAGCGGATGAACCGCACCATGTACCGTTTCGGCATCATCACCTGCATCTTCCTGCCCATGAGCTTCATCACCGGGCTGCTGGGCATCAATGTCGGTGGGATACCGGGCGCGGAAAACCCCTACGGCTTCCTGTTTGCCTGCATCGTGGTGCTGGGCCTGGCGGTGGGGCAGTGGTGGCTGTTCCGCCGGTTGCGGTGGGTGTAGATGTTGATTGACCTGCACCGGCCTCTTCGCGGGCATGCCCGCTCCCACAGGAACAGCACAGGTTTGAGGGCGAGTGGCACTCCGGTGGGAACGGGCCTGTCCGCTAATAAGCCAGCGCGCATGCATTTTGAAACATCCGTCCCAGTGCGATGTGTGACCCATCGCCCGGCCATCTCGTCTCTGACTGACACTGCGCGAGGTGCCCATGCACGATCCGTTTGAAGAATCCCTGCGTGACCTGCTCAAGGCGTCACCCTCCGGCAATGACCGGGACGACCGGGATGACGCCGCCTGCCTGGGTCGCGTGCTGAAAACCGCCAACCGCCAGGTTGGCGCCGGTGACCTGTTCAGCCTGCTTGGCCGCTGGAGCCAGGCGCTGCTGATCGCCGTGAACAATGGCGCGGCGCATGTTGCGCCGGTGCGCCGACATTCTTCCCGCAACGCTGCCAATGGCAGCAAAGCAGATAAGGCCGATTGAATATGGAACTCGATCTCTGGACCCAGAGCCTGGTCACTGCCATGACTGCCCTTTGGACCAAGGTAGCGAACTTCATCCCCAACCTGTTCGGCGCGCTGGTCGTGGTGCTGCTCGGTTTCGTGGTGGCCAAGCTGCTCGACACGCTGCTGTCCAAACTGCTCGCCAAGTTCGGCCTGGACCGCCTGATGGCCGGCACCGGGCTGACCAAGATGCTCGGCCGGGTCGGCATCCAGGTGCCGATTTCGACCTTGATCGGCAAGGTCGTCTACTGGTTCGTGCTGCTCATCTTCCTGGTCTCGGCGGCGGAGTCGCTGGGCCTGGAACGGGTCTCGGCGACCCTCGACATGCTCGCCCTGTACCTGCCGAAGGTATTCGGCGCGGCCCTGGTGCTGCTCGCCGGCGTGCTCCTGGCCCAGGTCGCCAACGGCCTGGTGCGTGGCGCTGCCGAAGGCATTGGCCTGGAATACTCGGCCGGCCTGGGGCGTATCACCCAGGGCCTGGTGATCATCATCAGCATCTCGGTGGCCATCAGTCAGCTGGAGGTGAAAACCGACCTGCTGAACCACGTGATCGTGATCGGGCTGATTACCGTTGGTCTGGCCGTTGCGCTGGCGATGGGCCTCGGTAGCCGCGAAATTGCCGGGCAGATCCTGGCTGGCATCTACGTGCGCGAGCTGTACCAGGTAGGCCAGCAGGTGCGGATTGGCGAGGTCGAAGGGCAGATCGAGGAGATCGGTACGGTGAAGACTACACTGCTGACCGATGATGGCGAACTGGTGTCGCTGTCCAACCGCGAGCTGCTGGAACAGCGAGTCAATAGCCGCTAACCGCACAAAGCTGTTAATGTATGCCGCCGCGAAAATCGACCCACGGGGTCACGCGGCGACATTGACCTGACTGTCGGCCAGATCCGTTTTGAATAAAGTTCATTCGCCGCCCATGCGCTATGACCCCCGCGAGCTCACCGACGAAGAGTTGGTGGCGCGTTCGCATGAGGAGCTGTACCACGTTACCCGCGCCTATGAGGAGCTCATGCGGCGCTATCAACGGACCCTGTTCAACGTCTGTGCGCGTTACCTGGGGAACGACCGTGACGCGGACGATGTCTGTCAGGAGGTCATGCTGAAAGTGCTCTACGGGTTGAAGAACTTCGAAGGCAAGTCCAAGTTCAAGACCTGGCTCTACAGCATCACCTACAACGAATGCATTACCCAGTACCGCAAGGAGCGCCGCAAGCGCCGTTTGATGGATGCCTTGAGCCTGGACCCGGTGGAAGAGGCGTCCGAGGAAAAGGCGCCGAAACCGGAAGAAAAAGGCGGGCTGGACAAGTGGCTGGTGCATGTGAACCCGATTGACCGGGAAATTCTGGTGCTACGTTTTGTCGCAGAGCTGGAATTTCAGGAAATTGCCGACATCATGCACATGGGCCTGAGCGCGACGAAAATGCGCTACAAGCGCGCGCTAGACAAGCTTCGGGAGAAATTTGCCGGCCTTGATGAAACTTAGGGGCGTGCAAATATCTCTAACGAACCGGCGAGTTCTGCTAGACTTGCCGTCGAGTTGTCCCCCTTGTTTGTGGTGGGACTGCTTAACTATCACCAGATGGGGATTTAACGGATGAAATTGAAAAACACCTTGGGCTTGGCCATTGGTTCGCTTGTAGCCGCCACTTCGATTGGCGCTATGGCGCAAGGCCAAGGCGCCGTCGAAACTGAAGTCTTCTACAAGAAAGAGTTCTTCGACAGCCAGCGCGACTTCAAGAACGACGGCAACCTGTTCGGCGGTTCGATCGGTTACTTCCTGACCGACGACGTTGAGCTGCGTCTGGGCTACGACGAAGTTCACAACGCTCGTGGCGAAGACGGCAAGAACATCAAGGGCTCGAACACCGCCCTGGACGCCGTTTACCACTTCAACAACCCGTACGACGCTATCCGTCCGTACGTTTCCGCTGGTTTCTCGCACCAGTCGCTGGGCCAGACCGGCCGTGGCGGTCGTGACCACTCCACCTTCGCCAACGTTGGCGCTGGCGCCAAGTGGTACATCACCGACATGTTCTACGCCCGTGCCGGCGTAGAAGCTCAATACAACATCGACCAGGGCGACACCGAGTGGGCCCCGAGCGTTGGCGTTGGCCTGAACTTCGGCGGTAGCCCGAAGCAAGCTGAAGCTGCTCCGGCTCCTGTTGCTGAAGTCTGCTCCGACTCCGACAACGACGGCGTTTGCGACAACGTTGACAAGTGCCCGGACACCCCGGCCAACGTCACCGTTGACGCTGATGGCTGCCCGGCTGTTGCCGAAGTCGTTCGCGTTGAGCTGGACGTCAAGTTCGACTTCGACAAGTCGGTCGTCAAGCCAAACAGCTACGGCGACATCAAGAACCTGGCTGACTTCATGAAGCAGTACCCACAGACCACCACCACCGTGGAAGGTCACACTGACTCCGTCGGCCCAGACGCTTACAACCAGAAGCTGTCCGAGCGTCGTGCCAACGCTGTCAAGCAGGTCCTGACCCAGCAGTACGGCGTAGAAGCTAGCCGTGTTGACTCGGTTGGCTACGGCGAAACCCGTCCGGTTGCCGACAACGCCACCGAAGAAGGCCGCGCTATCAACCGTCGCGTTGAAGCTCAGGTAGAAGCCCAGGCCAAGTAATTGGTTTGAAGCTTCACGAAAAACCCGGCCTCGGCCGGGTTTTTCTTTGCCTCATCCGCCTACCGCCACCAGTGCCTGAACCGCCTGGCCCCCAGCCACCTCGCCGATTACCAGTATCGCCGGGCTACGCAAGCCGAACCCCCGCGCAGCCTCCACCATCCTCCGCACATCGCTCCAGCATGCCCGCTGCTGCGGTAACGAGGCATTTTCGATCATCGCCACCGGCATCCCCGGAGCCATGCCACCGTCCAGCAGCCCTTGGCGCACCTGCTCCAGCCGGGCTACCCCCATATACACCACCAGCGTCGTTCCACCCTGGGCCAAGGCCGTCCAGTTCAGTTCGCTGTCGTCCTGGGTATGCGCCGTTACCAGCGTCACGCCCCGGCTCACACCCCGTGAGGTCAGGGAAATGCCGCATTGCGTGGCCCCGGCCAGGCCGGCAGTGATGCCGTTGACCACTTCCACCTCGATGCCATGTTCCTGCAGCCACAGCGCCTCTTCGCCACCACGGCCAAAAATGCACGGGTCGCCGCCTTTGAGCCGCACCACGCAACGCCCTTGCCGGGCATGGCGCAACATCAGGCGCTGGATGAACGCTTGCGGCGTGGAGCGGCAGCCACCGCGCTTGCCCACGGCAATCACCCGCGCCTGGGGGCAATGCTCCAGCACTGCCGGGTTAACCAGATCGTCGATCATCACCACGGCGGCCTGCTGCAGGGCGCGCACGGCCTTGAGGGTGAGCAGCTCGGGGTCACCAGGGCCGGCACCGACCAGCCAGACTTTTGCATTCATCAGCATTTCCTCATCGGCAGAGTGCGTTCAGCCCTTGAGCAGGGTGAGCAGCAAGATCAGGTTGAACAGCAGGGACAGCAGGGCCAGGCTGCGCCACACTTTCAGTGGCTCGCGTTCCAGCAATGGCCGTGGCCGATCGGGCAGTTCCTGGCGGTCGCCACGCTCGAGCAGCAGCAACCAGTGTTCGGCGGTTTCGAAACGCTGCGCCGGGTCGGCCGCCAGCGCCTGCTGCAGGTTGTGCTGCAGCCATTCCGGCAGGTCGGGGCGATAGCGCGCAGCGCTGACCGGCTGGCCGAAGCGCGGGCGCTGGAAAGCCTCGACCTCGCCGTACGGGTAATGCCCGGTCAGCAGGTGGTACAGCGTAACGCCGACGGCATACAGGTCCTGACGCGGGCTGGGCGGGTAACCATCGAAGGCTTCCGGGGCAATGTACGAAGGCGTGCCCGGCAGCTCGTGCAGCATGCCTTCGGACAGGCCCGGGCAGTAGGCCAGGCCGAAGTCCAGAAGGCGCAACTGGCCGTCGCTGCCCAGGTGCAGGTTCTCCGGCTTGATGTCGCGGTGCAGCAGGTTGCGCCGGTGCAGCACGCCGACCGCCTGCAGCAGTTGCCGGGCCAGCTCCAGCCACTGTGGCAGGGGTAGTGGGCCGTGTTCGGCCAGCAGCGCCGCCAGGCTCTGGCCGGGGTATTCGCGCATCACGTAGTACAGGTGCTGGCGCTGGCTGGCCGCGTGCAGCTCGGGGAAGTGGCGACCGGCGACCCGGCGCAGGAACCATTCCTCCAGCAACAGGCCTTGCGCCGCGCCGGGCTCCTGCTCGCGCGCGGCGGGCAGGGTCTTGAGCAGCCAGGGTTGGCCGTGGCCATCGCGTACCCGGTACAGCAGTGACTGGCGGCTGTGTGCGAGCAGCTTTTCGGCTTGCCAGCCATCGATTACCTGGCCCTCGCGCAGCGGGCCAGGTAACGGCCATTGCTGCAATTGCGCCAGGGTATCGCCGAGGTTGGCCGTACCCAGCTGCTCGACCTGCACCAGCAGGGCGCTGGCGTTGTCCTGGCTGCCGTTGAGATGTGCGCTGGCGACCAGGGTATCGACGGCCAGTTGCAGGTCGGGTTGCTCGCGCAGCACGGCCTGGATGTGCTGGTCGCCCAGGCTGGCCCAGACCCCGTCGCTGAGCAGAAGGAAGCATTCACCCGCCTGCAGTTCGCCTTCCAGATAATCCACCAGCAGATGCTGGTCCAGGCCCAGCGCGCGCTTCAGTACATGCTGCATGCCGGGCTGGTCCCACACGTGGTCTTCGCTCAGGCATTGCAGGCGCCCGGCATGCCAGCGGTATATCCGGCAGTCGCCGACATGGGCCAGGGTAAAGCGCCGGCCACGCAGCACCAGTGCGCTGAGGGTGGTCAGCAACGGCTGGCCGCTGCCTTGGGCGCGCAGCCAGCGGTTCTGCGCCAGCAGCAGGCGGTCGAGGGCCTGGGCCACGCTCCAGGTCGCGGGCGTGGCGTAGTAGTCCAGGGCCAGCGCCTGCAGGCTGGCACGTGCCGCCAGGCCACCATCGGCGCATTGGCTGACGCCGTCGGCGAGGGCGAACAGGTAGCCCTTGCTGGCGGCCAGCTCCGGCGCCGGGGTGACCAGGCGCACGGCGTCCTGGTTTTCCTCGCGCGGTCCGGTGGCGCTGGCTTGGGCAAAACTCAGTTGCAGGCTCATCGGCGTGCCTCAGACCCGCGCCGCGGTAACGGCTGCCGAGCCCCAGGTGGTACGCCAGCGCTGTTTCACGCCATGCAGGCCGAACCAGGCCAGCAGGCCCAGGCTGGCGAACAGCCACAACCCCAGCTGGTAGTCACCGGTGTGCTGCTTGATGGTGCCGAGGCCGGCCGCCAGCAGGAAACCACCGATGCCGCCGGCCATGCCGATCAGCCCGGTCATTACGCCGATCTCCTGGCGGAAGCGTTGCGGTACCAACTGGAACACTGCGCCATTGCCGGCGCCAAGGCCCAGCATGGCACTGACGAACAGCGCCAGGGCGGCGGCTGCGCTGGGCAGATTGAAACCGACCGCAGCGATGCAGATGGCCGCCACGCTGTACATGCCCAGCAGGGTGCGGATGCCGCCGAAGCGGTCGGCAAGCGCGCCGCCGAGCGGACGCATCAGGCTGCCGGCGAATACGCAGGCGGCGGTGTAGTAGCCGGCGATGACCGGGCTCAGGCCGTACTGGTCGCTGAAGTAGCCGGGCAGGGCGCTGGCCAGGCCGATGAAGCCACCGAAGGTGACGCTGTAGAAGAACATGAACCACCAGCTATCACGGTCGCCCAGGGCCTTGAGGTAGTCGGCCATGGCTTTCGGCTTGGGCCGCTGCGGGGCATTGCGTGCCAGCAGGGCGAACACCAGCAGTGCCAGCGACAGCGGTATCAGCGCGAAGCCGAACACGTTGTTCCAGCCAAAGCCTGCGGCCAGCGCCGGTGCCAACAGGGCGGCGAACACCGTGCCGGAGTTGCCGGCACCGGCAATGCCCATGGCCTTGCCCTGATGCTGCGGTGGGTACCACTGCGAGGCCAGCGGCAGCGACACGGCGAACGAGGCACCGGCAAAGCCGAGGAACACCCCCAGCAGCAGAGCCTGTTCATAGCTGCGCACGCCCAGGTGCCAGGCTGCCGCAAGCGCGACGATGACTACCACCTGGCCGATCAAGCCAGCGGTTTTGGGCGACAGGCGGTCGACCAGCACGCCCATGGCAAAGCGCAGGATCGCCCCGGCCAGGATCGGTGTCGCCACCATCAGGCCCCGTTGTTGTGCGCTCAGTTGCAGGTCGGCGGCAATCTGCACTGCCAGCGGGCCGAGCAGGTACCAGACCATGAAGCTGAGGTCGAAGTACAGGAACGCGGCGAACAGGGTGGGCACATGCCCGGATTTCCAGAAGCTGGTACTCATCGAACACCTCACTTGGCAACGCAGCGGAACGAAAAAGACGCCGCTTCCCGCCCCACGGGTGTGGAGGGGAGAGCGACGTCTTTGTCGGGATCAAGTGGGCAACCGCCGTTGGTTACCGGTGCAATTCGTTTAGCAAGAGATGGGCCAACTGCTGGTGGGGCGACGCTCGATCGCACAGGCACCAAAAACCTCAAACCAACCCCATCACCCGAGCATCTCGTGCATGGCAATGATCTGCTCGGCCACCTGGATCAGCTTCTGCTGGCGGCTCATGGCTTGCCGGCGCATCAGGGTGTAGGCCTGTTCCTCGTTGCAGTCCTTCATCTTCATCAGCAAGCCCTTGGCCTGCTCGACCCGCTTGCGTTCTGCCAGTTGCTGGTCGCGCGCCAGCAGTTGCGCCTTCAGCGCCTGGTCACTTTCGAAGCGGGCCATGGCCACATCCAGGATCGGCTGCAGCCGCGCAGCATGGATGCCTTCGACGATGTAGGCGCTGACGCCCGCCTGGATCGCCTGGCGCATCACCGCGGGATCGTGTTCGTCGGTAAACAGTACGATGGGCCGCGGCTGGTCGCGGCTGACCAGCACCACCTGCTCCATCACATCACGGTCGGGTGAATCGGTATCGATCAGCACCACGTCCGGGCGCACTGTTTCGACGCAGGCAGGCAGGTCGATGGTCAGGCCTGGGGCTTCGGTGACCTCGAAACCGGCCTCGCTCAGTGCCGCCTTGAGACGGCCGAGTTTGTTCTGGGTATCGTCGATCAGCAGGATACGCAACATGGTCGTCCCCCTTACGCGCCGACACGGGTATCGGGCAGCTCGCCCAGGGCATGCAGGCTGAAACTGCGGGCGTAGGCGTAGGGGTCGCTGCCATCCCAGCGGGTGCCGTCGATCAGCAGGCTGCTGCGCATTGCCTGTTCGGGGCAGGCCACGCCCAGGCTTTGCGCGGCTTCACGGTACAGCGCCAGTTGCTGGACCTGGGTGGCCACGCCGAGGTAGTCGGGGTCTTCGCGCAGCAGGCCCCAGCGGCGAAACTGGGTCATGAACCACATGCCATCTGACAGGTAAGGCAGGTTGGCCCTGCCATGATCGTGCAGACGCAAGGCGTGCGGGTCTTGCCAGTGGTTGCCCAGGCCGTCCTGGTAATGGCCGAGCAGGCGCGGTTCGATGCGCTCCAGCGGGGTGTCCAGGTAGGCGCTGCCACTGAGCAGCTGTGCGGTGCTGCGGCGGTTCTCCGGGCTTTGCTCGATGAAGCGGCTGGCGGCGAGGATCGCCTTGATCAGTGCGCGGGCGCTGTTGGGGTATTGTTCGGCGAAGGCGCGGGCACAGGCCAGGACCTTTTCCGGGTGGTCCGGCCAGATCGACTGGCTGGTGGCCAGGGTGAAGCCCTGGCCCCTGGCCACGGCATCGGCAGCCCAGGGTTCGCCTACGCAGAAGCCGTCGATGCGCCCGGCCTGGATGTGCGCGGCCATCTGCGCTGGCGGCACCACCACGCTGTCGACGTCGCGCAACGGGTGGATGCCCTGGCTGGCCAGCCAGTAATACAACCACATGGCATGGGTGCCGGTGGGGAAGGTCTGGGCGAAGGTCAGGCGTGCGCCATGCTGGTGCACCAGGCGTGCCAGTGCTTCGGGGTTGGTCACGCCCTTGCGCTGCAGGGCTGGGGACAAGTTGATTGCCTGGGCATTCTGGTTCAGCCCCATGAGCACGGCCATGGCGCTGGCCGGTACGCCGCCGATGCCCAGGTGCACGGCGTAGGCCAGGCCATACAGGCAATGCGCCGCATCCAGTTCGCCGCTGACCAGTTTGTCGCGCAGCCCGGCCCAGGAACCCTGGCGCTTGAGGTTCAGGGTAAGGCCATGTTGCTGGGCGAAGCCCTGGGTGGCGGCGACCACCACCGAGGCGCAGTCGGTCAGGGCCATGTAACCGATATTCAGGCTGGGCTTTTCCGGCGCGTCGCTGCCGTTGACCCAGGCCAGGGGCGTTGCTCGGGGTACAGTGTTCACAAGGTTCCTCGCCCGTACTGATAAGGCTGTAGGTTTACTGGTGCAACGCATGTGCCACCTGGCAGGGCCCTGCGCCAGCAATTGTCTTGTGCTGCCTGTTCCGGCCTCATCGCCGGCAAGCCGGCGATGGGCTGCACAGCGGCCCCATGATTTGCTGTCATGCCAGCCCCACGCTGGCTATAATCGCCCGCTCATTCACCCCGAGCCTTGCCGCCCATGTATACCCTGGCCCGCCAGCTGCTGTTCAAGCTTTCTCCGGAAACCTCCCACGACCTTTCCCTGGACCTGATCGGTGCCGGTGGCCGGCTCGGCCTCAACGGCATGCTGTGCAAGCAGCCGGCGGCATTGCCGGTTACGGTCATGGGCTTGAACTTCGCCAACCCGGTAGGGCTGGCGGCCGGCCTGGACAAGAACGGCGCGGCCATCGACGGTTTCGCCCAGCTGGGCTTCGGCTTTGTCGAGATCGGTACGGTCACCCCACGTCCGCAACCGGGCAACCCCAAGCCACGCCTGTTCCGCCTGCCGGAGGCCACGGCGATCATCAACCGCATGGGCTTCAACAACCTGGGCGTCGATCACCTGCTCGGTCGAGTGCGCGCGGCACGTTACAAAGGCGTGCTGGGCATCAACATCGGCAAGAACTTCGACACCCCGGTCGAGCGCGCCGTCGATGACTACCTGATCTGCCTGGACAAGGTCTACACCGACGCCAGCTACATCACCGTCAATGTCAGTTCACCGAACACTCCGGGCCTGCGCAGCCTGCAGTTCGGCGATTCGCTCAAGCAACTGCTCGATGCCCTGGCCGAGCGCCGCGAGCAACTGGCAGGCGCGCACGGCAAGCGCGTGCCGCTGGCGATCAAGATTGCCCCGGACATGAGCGACGAAGAAACCGCACTGGTGGCCGCCGCGCTGATGGAGTCGGGCATGGATGCGGTGATCGCCACCAACACCACGCTGGGCCGTGAAGGTGTCGAAGGGCTGCCGTACGGTGGCGAGGCCGGCGGCCTGTCGGGCGCGCCGGTGCTGGAGAAGAGCACCCACATCGTCAAGGTGCTGGCGGGCGAGCTGGGCGGCAAATTGCCGATCATTGCGGCCGGGGGCATTACCGAAGGCCGCCATGCTGCAGAAAAGATCGCTGCCGGTGCGAGCCTGGTGCAGATCTACTCGGGCTTCATCTACAAGGGGCCGGCGCTGATTCGCGAGGCGGTGGACGCGATCGCTGCGATGCCGCGTTGACCTGACGGGCCCATTTGCCGGGGAACCTGCGAAAAAGCCAGCGTGGATGCCGAATCGAAGCCATAAAAAAGGGCCCCATCAAGGGGCCCCTGGGCCTTCGCCCGCCGCCCGGATAGGGCGTGCATGGTAAATCGAATTCAGTGTCCTCGTTCAGCCAACGGCGTGATTTTCGTTGAGTCTATGGATGCCAGCGGTGCCAGTCATTCCGTCCCAGTTATCACCGCGACCTTCACGCCAGCCGTTGATCCAGGCTTGGCGAACAGAAGGAAGATTGAAGGGGCAAAGTTCGCGGGATTTGCCGGTGACCCCGTATTGGTAGCCACGTGAATATGCTCTTTCCAACGGATCACGCTTAAGTCTTCTCATAGGGTGTTGCCCTCACTTGTTGACTGTAATGTCCCGTCGGCCTCTCCGAGGCCGGGCAGAGTCTTTCTGCCGGTGTGCGCTCGCTGCCGGCGTGGCGAGCTGAAAGTGCCGCCTCGTTGCGAAGCGGCCTGAGACCAGTTCTATCGAATGCAGGTCACGGTGTGAATGATCGATTTGTCATAAGGACGTAACCTTTCCAAGGGTGAGGGGATAAGTAAATAAATGCGACTCAACCTTGTTTACCGTTGAGCCCGCTATGATCAGGGTTTGCTGAACATTGACGCCATTTCGCCAGCGCGGCTTGCGGATGACGGAAATAATTTGAAATGCGACGAAGGGTCACATTGGCCCCGCTGTCGCCAGAATTTTACGTACTGCCTGATGATCTAAGCTGTCCTTGCCACTGGGCCAGGCGCAGATTGGTCAGGCGGCCCGGCCGTTCACCGCACGCTCGCGTGCCGGGGAAGGCCACCCGCATGCCTGCTGGAAAGGGGTGCGGGCAAACATCGCGGGGCGATGCGTCGCTCCGTCAGTCAAATAGCCCAAGGCGCTGGATTACTCATGTCGGACCGTTTCGAACTCTACCTCACCTGCCCCAAAGGCCTGGAAGGCCTGCTTGCCGAAGAAGCCCGGGGCCTCGGCCTGGATGACGTGCGCGAGCACACCTCGGCCATCCGCGGCGCCGCCGACATGGAAACCGCCTACCGCCTGTGCCTGTGGTCACGTCTGGCCAACCGGGTACTGCTGGTGCTCAAGCGCTTCTCCATGAAGAACGCCGACGACCTTTATCACGGCGTGCATGCTGTCGACTGGGCCGACCACCTGGCTGCCGACGGCACCCTGGCGGTGGAATTCAGTGGCCACGGTTCCGGCATCGACAACACCCACTTCGGTGCGCTGAAGGTCAAGGATGCGATCGTCGACAAGCTGCGCAACCGCGAAGGCCAGCGCCCGTCAGTGGAAAAGATCGACCCTGACGTACGTGTGCACCTGCGCCTGGACCGTGGTGAAGCCATCCTCTCCCTCGACCTGTCCGGGCACAGCCTGCACCAGCGTGGCTACCGCTTGCAGCAAGGCGCTGCACCGCTGAAGGAAAACCTGGCGGCGGCGGTGCTGATCCGTGCCGGTTGGCCGCGCATTGCCGCCGAAGGTGGCGCGCTGGCCGACCCGATGTGCGGTGTCGGTACCTTCCTGGTCGAAGCTGCGATGATCGCCGCCGACATCGCCCCCAACCTCAAGCGTGAACGTTGGGGCTTCAGTGCCTGGCTCGGCCACGTGCCGGCGTTGTGGCGCAAGGTGCATGAAGAGGCGCAGGCGCGGGCCGAAGCCGGCCTGGCCAGGCCGCCGCTGTGGATTCGTGGCTACGAGGCCGACCCACGGTTGATCCAGCCAGGGCGCAATAACGTCGAGCGTGCCGGCCTGGGCGACTGGGTGAAGATCTACCAGGGCGAGGTCAGCACCTTCGAGCCGCGTCCGGACCAGAACCAGAAAGGCCTGGTCATCAGTAACCCGCCCTATGGCGAGCGCCTGGGCGACGAAGCCAGCCTGCTGTACCTCTACCAGAACCTCGGCGAACGCCTGCGCCAGGCCTGCATGGGCTGGGAGGCCGCGGTATTTACCGGCGCGCCGCAGCTGGGCAAGCGCATGGGCATTCGCAGCCACAAGCAGTATGCGTTCTGGAACGGCGCCTTGCCGTGCAAGCTGTTGCTGTTCAAGGTGCAGCCTGACCAGTTCGTGACCGGGGAGCGCCGTGAGCTGCCCGCGCAAGGCGCAGACATCGACGCGCAGGCGCCGGTGGCCAGCGAGCCGGCGCGCCTGTCGGAAGGCGCGCAGATGTTTGCCAACCGCCTGCAGAAAAACCTCCGGCAACTGGGCAAGTGGGCTCGCCGCGAGCAGGTCGATTGCTACCGCCTGTACGATGCCGACATGCCCGAGTATGCCCTGGCAGTCGACCTGTACCAGGACTGGGTACACGTGCAGGAATATGCCGCGCCACGTTCGGTCGACCCGGACAAGGCCCAGGCACGCCTGCTCGACGCGCTGGCGGCCATCCCGCAGGCCTTGGGCATTTCGCCGCAGCGGGTGGTGCTCAAGCGTCGCGAGCGGCAGAGCGGTACGCGCCAGTACGAGCGTCAAGCCACCGAGGGCCGTTTCCAGGAAGTGAACGAAGGCGGCGTCAAGCTGCTGGTCAACCTCACCGACTACCTCGACACCGGCCTGTTCCTCGACCACCGCCCGATGCGCATGCGCATCCAGCGCGAGGCCGCCGGCAAGCGCTTCCTCAATCTGTTCTGCTACACCGCCACGGCCACCGTGCACGCAGCCAAGGGCGGGGCGCGCAGTACAACCAGCGTCGACCTGTCGAAAACCTACCTGGACTGGGCGCGGCGCAACCTGGCGCTCAACGGTTTCTCCGAACGTAACCGCCTGGAGCAGGGTGACGTGATGGCCTGGCTGGAAGGCAACCGCGACAGCTACGACCTGATTTTCATCGACCCGCCGACCTTCTCCAACTCCAAGCGCATGGAGGGCGTGTTCGATGTGCAGCGGGACCACGTGCAACTGCTGGACCTGGCCATGGCCCGCCTGGCTCCGGGCGGTGTGTTGTACTTCTCCAACAACTTCCGCAAGTTCCAGCTGGACGAACACCTGATGACGCGATACGCCGTGGAGGAAATCACCGCCCAGACGCTGGATCCGGATTTCGCCCGCAACAACCGCATTCATCGTGCCTGGCGTTTGCAGCTGCGGTGAGGCGACGAGGTACATTGCGCGGCTGATGGCCAATAGCTATAAATGACAGAAGGGCAAGATAATCCGCAGGACGCTGACATGACGAGATGGGTGTATGTCGAAGGGTGGCGTACGTGCGCGGTTGCTTGGCCTGTGCACAGAGGGGGTGCCCGCCTGGGCTGTGGCGCTGGTCGCCCTGCTGGTGGGTGGCCTGCTGACGGCCGTTCTGGCACTTGCCGCGCAAGCCTTCTACAAGCAGCAGTTGCGCCAGCGCTTCGAGCTGCTGGCCAACGAGCGTTACAACCGTATCGCCGGGCGCTTTGACGAACAGCAGCAGCGCCTGGACGGGCTGCGGCGGTTCTTCAGCTTGTCCGAGGCAATCACCCCGCAGGCATTCAACGCCTACGCCCGGCCATTGTTGCAGCGGACCTTGGCCTATGCCTGGGCACCGCGTGTCGAAGCTGCACAACGTGGCGAATTCGAGCGCCAGGCCAGCGTGTATCTTGGCCCGGGTTATGTAGTCCGTGACCAGGACGAACGTGGCCAATGGCACCCCGCCGCCCTGCGTGACCATTACTTCCCGGTGCTGTATGCCCAGTCGGGCGAATTGCCTGGGTTGCCCTATGGGCTGGACCTCGCCGGCCAGGCCACGTCCGGGGCGGCACTGGCGCGGGCGCTCGGGCCAGGCAGCATGGCGGTTTCCGGATCGCTGGCCATGTTCGATACAACCTCGGATGCACGCGGCTTGCTGATGGTGGCGCCGGTATTTGCCTATTCCAGGTCCGGCGGCGCGGCAGTCGGCTACGTGGTGGCCTTGCTGAGCATGCGTGCGCTGGTCAGTGATGGGCAATTGGTGGCAGCAGACGACAACCTGGTCATGCGTATCGTCGACCCCTCAGGCTTGCATGGCCCGGAAGTGTTGTTCGATTCGCAGAACCCGGTTGCCCCCTTGGCGCTGGCGAGCAATCAACTGCTGCATCTGGCCGACCGCCACTACCAACTGAGTATCAGGCCGAGCCTGGCGTTCATGCAGGCCAACCGTTCCTCCGCAGTGCTGGCGGTGAGCTTGCTGGGCGGGTTGTTGAGCCTGCTGCTCAGCGTTCTGTTCTACAGCCTGTTCAGCCAGCGCCAGCGCGCCTTGGCTCTGGTCGAGCAGCGCACCGCCGAGCTGCGGGTCAGCGAGCAATCCCTGCGCGGCACCCATAATCAGCTGCGCAGCGTGCTGGATGCGGCGACCCAGGTGGCGATCATCGCCACCAACCTCAAGGGTGTCATCAGCACCTTCAACGCGGGTGCCGAGCGTATGCTCGGTTACTTGGCCAGCGAGGCGATTGGCCAACTGCACCTCGAGGACCTGGTGCTGCCCGAGGAGCTGAGCCAGCGCGCCCACGCCTTGAGCCTGCGTTACGGCCGGCCGATCACTGGCGGCCAGGCCATGTTCGCCGAAACGGTGCAGGCGCATGGCGCCGAGCCGGGAGAGTGGACCCTGTTGCGTGCCGATGGCAGTCAACTGGTGGCCAACATGCTGGTCACTGCCATGCTCGATGAACAAGGCTTGTGGACGGGCTACCTGGCGATCTGCATCGATGTCACCGAACGGCGTCGGGTACATGAGGCGCTGGCGGCGCGTGATCGCCTGCTGGAAAAGCTCAGTGCCGAAGTGCCAGGTGGTATCTACCAGTACCGCCTGGATAGCGATGGCCATTCGTGCTTCCCCTACGCCAGCATGGGCCTGTACGACATCTACGAAGTCGACCTGCAGCAGTTGCGCGAGGATGCCACGGCGGTGTTCGAGCGCATCCACCCCGATGACCTGGAGCGGGTACGCCGTTCAGTGCGCTACTCGGCCGAGCACCTGTCGCCCTGGCGCGAAGAATACCGGGTCTGCCTGCCACGTGCCGGATTGCGCTGGGTTCGTGGCGAGGCGACGCCGGAGGTGGGCGAGCAAGGGTGCACCCTGTGGCATGGCTACCTGACCGATATCTCCGACCTCAAGAGCGTGGAGGAGGAGTTGCGGACGCTGTCGGTGACCGATTCGCTGACCGGCATTCATAACCGCCGCTATTTCCAGGAACGGCTGAAGTCCGAGCTGGAACGGGCCCAGCGCGATGGCCAGGCGCTGGCGGTGATCATGCTCGACATCGATCACTTCAAACGCATCAACGACCGCTTCGGCCACGCCGTCGGCGACCGTGTGCTGCGCAGTTTGTGCCTGCGCATCGGCCAGCGTTTGCGGCGTACCGACGTATTCTGCCGGCTGGGTGGCGAGGAATTCATGGTGTTGTGCCCAGGTAGCGATGCCGAGCAGGCGCGGCAACTGGCGCTGGAGCTGTGGCAAGGGGTGCGCAACGTGCCGGTGGAGGGTGTGGGCAGGGTGACTGCCAGCTTTGGAGTAGCGGGTTGGCGACGGGGAGAGGGGGCCGATGCCTTGCTGCTGCGCGCCGATGCCGGAGTGTACGCGGCCAAACAGGCTGGGCGCGACCGGGTGGAGGGGGAGTCGGCCTGACTGGTCATGGTGGGCGTGATCGGGGTAGGGGCGGCCACGTCAGCCGCCCCCTGTGTTGCAGGGCCGCTGAAATCAGTTGGCTGCAGTGCTGCCGGCCAGCTTCGGCTGGCGGTACAGGTCCAGCAGCACCTGATCGAGCACCTGCGATGCGCCCCACGGTTTCGGGTCGTTGAGGATTGCCGCCACCGCCCAGGTATGGCCATTGCTGTCACGGCTGAAGCCAGCGATCGCCCGCACGGTGTTCAGGGTGCCGGTCTTGATGTGCCCTTCACCCGACATTGCCGTGCGTTTCAGGCGCTTGCGCATGGTGCCGTCCATGCCCACCAGCGGCATCGAGCTGATGAACTCGGCGGCGTAAGGGCTTTTCCAGGCGGCCTGCAGCATTGCAGCCATTTCCCGGGTGCTGACCCGCTCGGCGCGCGACAGGCCGGAGCCGTTTTCCATGACCAGGTGCGGTGCGGTAATGCCTTTCTTCGCCAGCCATTGACGCACCACGCGCTGGGCGGCGCGGGCATCGTCGCCATCGGCATCGGTGCGGAACTGCGCGCCAAGGCTCAGGAACAGCTGCTGGGCCATGGTGTTGTTGCTGTACTTGTTGATGTCACGGATCACTTCCACCAGGTCTGGCGAGAAGGCGCGGGCCAGCAGGCGTGCACCCTTGGGCACGTTCTCGAAGCGGTCGCCACCCTGGATGCTGCCACCCAGCTCGTTCCAGATCGCGCGCACGGCACCGGCGGCGTAGGTCGGGTGGTCAAGCAGCGACAGGTAGGTCTGCGAGTTGCAGCCCTCACCCAGCTGGCCGCTGACCGTTACGCTGATGCCATCGGCCTGCGGCACCGGGTTGTAGCGCACATCACCCGAGCACTGCCTGGAGGCCACCGCCTTGACCTGGTTGTCGATGCGGATACTGGCAATCGGCGGCTCGACCGCAATGGTGACCTTGCCGCCATCATTGCGGGCCACGAAGCGCAGGGCCTTGAGGTTGATCATCAGCGAGTCCGGCTTGACCAGGAACGGCTTGTTCTCATCGCCGCCGTCATCGTTGAACTGCGGCAGGTTGGGCTGCACGAAGTGGCTGCGGTCCAGCACCAGGTCGCCGGTGATGGTGCGCACGCCATTGGCGCGCAGGTCACGCATCAGCAGCCACAGCTTTTCCATGTTCAGTTTCGGGTCGCCACCCCCTTTGAGGTACAGGTTGCCGTTGAGCACCCCGTTGCTGAGCGTGCCATCGGTGTAGAACTCGGTCTTCCACTGGAAGGTCGGGCCAAGCAGTTCGAGGGCTGCATAGGTGGTGACCAGTTTCATGGTCGAGGCCGGGTTCACCGACACATCGGCATTGAATACGGTCGGCGTGCCAGGGCCGTCCAGCGGCAGCATCACCAGCGACAGCGCCGAGTCCTGCAGCTTGCTGGCCTTGAGGGCCTGCTGCACTTTGACGGGCAGGGTGGTATTGACGGCGGCGGCCTGGCTGGACAGGGCGAATGGCAGCAGCAGGCCGGCAAGCATCAGGGGACGAAGCGTTTTGATCATAGTGAGTAAATACCCTACGGCGAGGGGAAAGGGCATTGGGGCTGTAAAGGATGATGGCCCCAGGATGAAAGAATGCGCATTATGCCCCAAGCGCAGCGACGATGCGCCACGTTCGACAGAAAAGCACCAACCATGGAAAAACCACTGCCCATGAAAAAGGCCACCGTCAAGGTGGCCTTTTCAGCGATCGGGCCAATATTACTCGGCCTTGTTGATCGGCTTTTCCGGGTACCAGGCGTCCAGCAGCGGGCTGACCTCGATCTTGGTCAGTTCGCTGCGGCCCTTGAGCCAGGCTTCAACGGCTGCACGCTGTTCTTCGCTGACCGAGCCGCGTTTGACCGAGCACACCAGGCCGAAATCGTCACCGCCTACATAGTCCAGGCCGTTGGCGTCCATGGCTTCTGCCAGGAACGCGTCGAGGAAAGCATCGATTGCCTGGTCATCCAGATCTTCCTTGAATTCCAGGTTCAGCTCGAAGCCCAATTCCTGAAACTCGTCGACACACAGCTTCTTGCGCAGACGACGGGAGCGGTTTGTGGCCATGAAACAATCCTCTTAGGTAATAACGCCGCGCAGTCTACCAGTTAACACGCCTGGCTGCCTGCCTCTGTGCAGGTACCGCTAGCCAGTTCTCTGGCCAGGGCACGTTCCACCCGGCACATGTGCCGCGCCAGTGCCTGGCGCCGCAGGCGCAGCTGGGCGGTGGACAAGCCGCTGGCCTCCAGGGCTTCGCAGGCCGCCATCAGCTCGGGCGCTTCCAGCATGCGTGCGGCGCTGAGCACCTTGTGCGCCTGTTCACCGATGGCGCCGCTGTCGTGCTCGGGGTGCAGTGCCATCAACGTGACCAGGTCGGCCTGCAGGCTCTGCTGCAGGGCATCCAGGAAGCGTTGGCGGTCGTTGGGGTCATGCCCGACCACCGCGGCCAGCCCGTCCAGGTTATACCGCTTGCGCCGGCGTTTCTGCTGGCGCCGCGGGCGTATACCGGCCAGGCGCTGGCTGAGCGTGCTCAGGCTGATGGGCTTGAGCAGGCAGTCATCCATGCCGGCGCTCAGGCATTTGCGCCGTACCTCCGGTTGTGCGTTGGCGGTGTAGCCGAGAATGGTGCAGCGCGAGCGCTTGCCATGGCGTTCTTCGCTACGTACCGCGGACGCCAGTTGATAGCCGTTCATGTGTGGCATGTTGCAGTCGAGCACCAGCACATCGAAGTCGCCCGCCCGCCAGGTTGCCAGGCCTTCACGGCCGTCGCGGGCACTGGCATGGTCCAGGCCCAGGTAGCCAAGTTGCTGGGCCATCAGCTGCAGGTTGGCCGGATGGTCGTCGATCACCAGCACGCTCAGCCGTGGGTCGGGCACGTCGAGCTCTTCAGGCAACGGGGCTTGCTGCGCTGGGGCGTCCACCTGCTGCAGCGGCATCTTCAGGCGTACCTGGGTACCGACATCTTCAAGGCTCTTGATGCTGAGGTCCCCGCCCATCATCTCGCACAGGTTGCGGCAGATGGCCAGGCCCAGCCCGGTTCCCGCGCGGGCACCCTGGCTGTGCGGATTGGCCTGGATGAACGGGTTGAACAGGCGTTGCAGGTCATCAGCAGGTATGCCGATGCCACTGTCGCGCACTTCCAGCTCCAGCATTGCGGGGGTGCAGGCCACATCCAGGCTGACATTGATGCGCACCTGGCCATGTTCGGTGAATTTGATGGCGTTGCTCACCAGGTTGGACAACACCTGCTTGAAACGCAGTGGGTCGAGCAGTGCATGGCAGCGTGCTGCCGGGGCGATCATCACTTCCAGGGCGAGGCCTTTCTGCCGTGCCTGGCCCTCGAAAATGCGCCCCACCGATTCGACCAGGCCCGCCAGGTCGACGGTCTCCGGGGCGAGGGTCAAGTGCCCGGACTCGATGCGCACGATATCGAGGATGTCGCCGATCAGGCCCAGCAGGTCCTTTGCCGAGTGGTGGGCCAGTTCCAGTGCGCTGCGGTCCACCCGGCCCTGGTCGGCACGCTTGGCTGCCAGTTCCAGCATGCCGATGACCGCGTTCATCGGGGTGCGGATCTCGTGGCTGATGGTCGCCAGGAACGTGCTCTTGGCGCGGTTGGCATCGTCGGCCTGTTGCTTGGCCTGGCGCAGTTCCGTGACCAGCTGGCGGCGGTCGCTGATATCGATCCAGCCGCCGATGATGCCCTGGACCTCGCCCAGCGAGTCGCGATACGGAAGAATCCAGTGATAGATAGTCATCTCGCGGCCCTTGATCTGTAGTGGCCGGTCCATGATCAGCGGGGTGCCGGCTGCCATCACCTTCAGATAGTCTGCCTCGATCTGGCGGATATGCTCGTACTCGGCGAACAGGCTGTCTTTCAGGCGTTTGCCAATGACCTCATCGGAGCGGGCCTGCACGGCCTCCAGGTAACTGAAATTGCAACTCTGCAGGCAGCCCTCGCGGTCACGCACGTACATGGGGTGGGGCGTGCCGTTGAGCAGGGCGCGCATGAACGCCAGTTGGTCGTTCAGCGCGCGTTCGGCGCGTTGGCGCTGGCGGATCTGCAAGCGCAGGCGGGCATTCCAGAGCAGGGCCAGCAGCAATAGCACGGCAGCGCCGAGTATCAGCTGCACCGCGAGCCGACGGTAGTCTCGGCCGTTGCCGTCATCGTGCAGGTCGTAGCCACGCCAGCGGTTGTTGATCACCCCCAGTTCCTCCGGCGAGATGCTCAGCAGGGCCTTGTCGAGGATCGATACCAGCAGCTGGGACGAGGCGCTGGTCGCCATGGCGAAATTGGCCGGTTCGCTACCGACGGTGGTGCGGATGACCAGTTCGGGATTGCTGGCCAGGGCATGGTTGGCGTCGACCAGGGTGGTAATCACCGCATCGACTGCGCCGCTGTTGAGCAACGCCATGGAGTAGAACGTGCTTTCCGTCTCGATCCAGCCAATTTGTGGATAGTGCAGCGACAGCATGGCATCCATGGCGCTATAGCGGGTAATCGCAATACGACGCCCGTGCAACTGCTCCAGCGAGGCAGGTGCCTCGTTGTCCTTGCGACTGACCAGCACATAGGCGCTTTCCAGATAAGGACGGCTGATTTGCAGGTTGTCCTCGGCCTCCCCGCCAGCGGCCAGCGCAGCGATGACATCGGCGCGGCCATCCTTGAGGCGGGCAATCATGTCGGCAATGCCACTGGCGCGCTGCACTTCGAAGCGCAAGCCGGTACGCAGGCGAATGAGTTCCAGCAGGTCGGCGGTAATTCCGCGAAAATACCCCGCACCGTCGAAATAGGACACCGGTGCGGCTGTATCATCTATCGCCACACGCATCACCGGGTGATCCCGCAGCCATTGCTCCTCGGCTTCGGTCAGTTGCAGCTTGCGGTCGCTCAGCAGCAAGTCGCTACCGGCGCTCCAGCGTTTGAAGATGCTGGTGCGTATGGCGGAGGGCTGGCTGTCCAGCACGGCATTCACCAGTTCCATCAGCAGCCTGTCCTGCTGGCGCAGGGCAAAGCCGAAGCCGATGGCCTCGTGCTTGCCGAAGTTGGCCATGCGCAGGCGTGGCAAGTGGCCACGGTTGAGCTGATAGTGGGTGGAAATGGTATCCCCGATGAACACGTCCGCCTGGCCAAACGCCACGGCATTCAAGGCCTGGCTGGAAGACCCAAAGGCCAGCAGCTCGGCCTTGGGGTAGGCACCCAGAACTTCCTGCCTGGGCAAGTAGTGGTAGAGCATGCCCAGGCGCATGCCGGGCAATCCCATGTCCAATGCCCGGCTTTCGTCTTCACGCGTTACCAGCACCGGTTGATCGATGGCGTAGGGGTGCGAAAGCGCCAGGCCGTCGCTGGCTGCCTCGTAGCCATTGGCACTGCCAAGCAGGTCGATGTCGCCGTGGCGGAGCGCCTCCACCGCCGCCTGCCGGCTGGAAAAGCGCAGTACCCTCACCGGTAACCGCAGGGCCTTGCCGATCAGGCTGGCATACTCGGCTGTCAGGCCCTGATAGTCGCGGCCGCCACTGGTAATGTCAAAGGGTGGGTAGTCCGGTGCCGAGGTACCCAGCACCAGTTCCTGACGGCTGTCGAGCCATTGTCGTTGTTCGGCCGTGAGCGCTGGCTGTGCGGGCCAGGCCGATGACCGGGCCAGCAACGCGTAGGAAGAGGCCTCTTGATGTGTAGCCTGTGCCACGCTGCTGAGCAGGAGCAGAGCGGGCAGCAGGCGAGCGATTGGGCACGCCATGACCATCCTCAGACCAGTGCGTTGCGCTTGGCCATTTCGATCAGGTCGACCAACGTGTCGACCTGAAGTTTGTGCATGAGGCGCTTCTTGTATGTGCTGACGGTCTTGCTGCTGAGGAACATGCCCTTGGCAATTTCCTTGTTGCTGCGGCCTTGAGCAAACAGCTGCAGTACCATCAGCTCACGGTCATTCACCTGGCGGAAAAGTTGCAGGTCGGCATCCACTGCCTGGTTGTGCTTTATCGCCTGGCTGGGGAAATAGTTATAACCGGCCAGCACCGCCTTGATTGCACTGAGCAGTTCGCTCAAGTCTTCCTGCTTGCACACATAGCCTGCGGCACCCGAATGCATGCAGCGTACGGCAAACAATGCCGGTGATTGTGCGGTCAATACCAGAACCTTCAATGGCAACGCCATGGCCTGGAAGCGGGAGAGCACCTCCAGCCCGTCCAGCTTGGGAATGCTGATGTCGAGAATGACCAGGTCGGGGTTGGTTTCGCGAATCATCTGCATGGCGTCCACGCCGTTGTCCGACTCGCCGACGACTTTGTAGTTCTGGTTCTCCAGCAACATACGCACAGCCAGGCGGATGACAGGATGGTCGTCGACAATAAATATGGATTGCATGTTCAACTTCCTGCGGGCGATTGAGGTGACAGGCGGCACCTTAACGCAGTTGGAAGTCATCGGGCATGCGAGGATGGGCTATTAACCCTATATGGGAAATGGCTTACAAGATAAAACAAATCTGGCTACGAAATAGGCAGGGTCAGTACGATGTCAAAACAAGTTTGGTAACCAAACATTTATCTTTAATCATATTGTTTGGTCTGTCGGGTGTATATGTAGGAAGTTTCCTTCAGGCGGGGACGGCAGCACCGGGCGTGCCCGGGCTGCACCGGTACGGTTCAGACCGGGCTGGAGCGCCCGGTCATTTCGCGAGCCATTTCGCTGGCATAGCTGTCGGTCATCCCGGCGATGAAGTCGATCATGCGTAGGAAGGCACTGTGCAGGGAGCCGTGCGGGTCAGGGGCATTGTTGCCGATCAGGTCCAGCACCCGGCGGCTCTTGAACGAGGGCGTGCGCCCGCCATGCTGTTCGAGGGCCGCGCCACAGAAGGTGTTCAGCAGGATTTCCAGGGTGGTATAGGCGCCGATCTCGTGCAGAGTCTTGCGCTTGTCCTGGAAGATCTTGTTGCGCGCCATGGCCTTGGCCTGCAGCACGCAGCGTTTGGCCGGGCCATGCATGTGTTCGACCAGGTCGCCCGCCAGCTGGCCGGCCAGCAAGGCCCGCTGTTGCTCGACGAAGGCACGGGCGGCGGCGTTGGTCAGGTGTTCGATGGCCTTGCCGCGCAGGATGGCCAACTTGCGCCGCCGGGAATCGCCCGGGCCGAGCTGGCGGTAGGTTTCCGGCAGGTCTTCGCCGACCAGGTCGAGCAGCAGCGCTTCGACTTCGGCGTATTGCAGCAGCTCCATTTCCAGGCCGTCTTCCAGGTCGATCAGCGCATAGCAGATGTCATCGGCGGCCTCCATCAGGTAGACCAGCGGGTGGCGTGCCCAGCGTTGGTGTTCCAGTTGCGGCAGGCCTAGCTTGCGGGCGATCTGCTCGAGCAGGGGCAGTTCGCTCTGGTAACTGCCGAACTTGTGCTTCTTGTAGCCCAGGGCGTCGGCGTGGCGCGCGCTCCATGGGTATTTCAGGTAGGTGCCGAGGGTGGCATAGGTCAGCCGGGTACCGCCGTCGAACTGGTGATATTCCAGCTGGGTGAGTACACGAAACCCTTGGGCATTGCCTTCGAAGTTGAGGAAGTCGGCGCGCTCGTCGTCGTTCATGTCATCCAGCCAGCCGCGCCCGGCGGCCTGCTGGAACCAGTGGCGGATGGCATCTTCGCCGGAGTGGCCGAACGGAGGGTTGCCGATGTCATGGGCCAGGCAGGCTGACTGCACGATCATGCCAAGGTCGCTGGGGGCGCACCAGTCCGGCAGGCTGTCGCGCAGGGTTTCGCCGACACGCATGCCCAGCGAGCGACCGACGCAGCTGACTTCCAGCGAGTGGGTCAGGCGCGTGTGGATGTGGTCGTTGCTGGAAACCGGGTGCACCTGGGTCTTGCGCCCAAGGCGGCGGAAGGCACCGGAGAAGATGATGCGGTCGTGGTCTTTGTGAAAAGGGCTGCGCCCAAGTTCATCGGCGCTGTACAGCGCTTTGCCCAGGCGTTCGCGGGTGAGCAGGGTGTGCCAGTCCAAGGCGCGGTCTCCTGTGCATCGAGGGGTATAGCTTCGACTGTCCGAAAGGTCAGCGCAAGCCTGCGATGAGGCCATCGCAGGCGGCATAAAACGCTCAAGGACGGCGGTTGGCTTGCAGATACAGGCGCAGCAGCGGTAGCACGGTGGTGCCCAGGCGCAGCAGCCGCGCGAGGTTACCGCTGCGCACGCCCTTGCCGGTGAGGAAACCCAGCGCCACCACGGCGCCGATCCCCCACAGCGGTGCATGCTTGATGCCCAGCCCGTCCTGTAGCGAGTTGCCCATGCCACGCACGCGCCGCAGCGGTTCCAGCAGCTGCGCGGATTCGTGGCGGATTTCCTGGCGGTGCATTTCCATGCGCAGGCGCAACAGCGCCTTGCGCAATTCACGCGGGTTACGCGTGTCTGGCAGTTCTGGCAGGCTCATGGCAACAGGCGCTCCCGGTCCTTGGCGAGTTCCTCGAGGGTGGCACCGAACGGTGACGACTCATCGAACACCGCTGCCTTGAGGCGCAGCCCGCAGTACAGTGCGGCGATGCCGTAGAACACACAGAGGCCGATGATGCCGGCCAGGCGATAACTGTCCCACAGCAGCACCAACAACAGCCCGGACAAGGCCGTCAGCAGCAGCAAGGCGAACACCAGGGCAAGGCCGGCGAACAACAGCAGGCTCAGGGTGCGGCCCTTCTGTTCTTGCAACTCGATGCCGAACAGTTCGATATGGCTGTGCAGCAGCCCCAGCGCAGCCGCGCCCAGGCGCTTGCCTGAAGCGCTTGCGCCGTTGGCGTCGTTATCCATGGTATCCCCTCAGTGGCGGTTGGCCAGCAGGCCGATCAACAGCCCGACGCCCGCCGCGATGCCGATCGCCTGCCACGGGTTTTCCTGCACGTACTGCTCGGCGCTGCCCAACGCGGCCTGGCCGCGTTCGCGCACCGAGTCCTGGGTCAATTGCAGGGTTTCGCGGGCCTGGGCCAGGCGTTCGTGAATCTGTCCGCGCAATTCGTCCGCCTGGTCGCCGGCCAGGTTGGCGGTGTCGGCCAGCAGCTTTTCGGTGTCGCGCACCAGCGCCTGGAAGTCAGCCATCAATATCTCTTGTGCAGTCTTTGCCGATTTGCTGGCCATGGGTGTCTCCCTGTCGATGAATGTTGGTAGTTCGAGTGATAGCACACGCGGAAGGTTCAAGTGCCCGGCGCTGGTATGGGCCTTGCTAAGGCTTTGCCACGTTGCGGGGCGTTCCGGGCTGGTATTGCGCCGATTCAGGGCGCCGACGCAGCGGCTACCGATAAACCTTAACCCAATCCACGACAAACCCAAGAAAAAACCGCGCAGGCCCCAGGCTCACCGAAACAGGGCAGGGGGTTGGCACCGATTAGGTGCATGGATGCAGGTTCTTGAACTGTTCTGGTGCCTTTTTGCAGGTCTGCCTATTTCATGGAAAACATGCACAGCGCAATGGACTCTCTGGTCCACGGTTCCAATACCCTGTTCATTCTCATGGGCGCCATCCTGGTGCTGGCCATGCATGCCGGCTTCGCGTTTCTCGAAGTGGGTACGGTGCGCCACAAGAACCAGGTCAATGCCTTGTCGAAGATTCTCAGCGATTTTGCCATCTCGGCGCTGGTGTACTTCTTCATCGGCTACTGGATCGCCTACGGGGTCAACTTCCTGCAGCCGGCAGCCGCCCTGGCGGCCGACCAAGGTTATGCGCTGGTCAAGTGCTTCTTTCTGCTGACCTTCGCCGCAGCGATCCCGGCGATCATCTCCGGGGGCATCGCCGAGCGGGCGCGCTTCGTGCCGCAGCTGTGCGCCACGGCGTTGATCGTGGCGTTCGTCTACCCGTTCTTCGAGGGGGTGGTGTGGAACGGCAACCTCGGTCTGCAAGCCTGGTTGCAGGCACGCTTTGGTGCGCCATTCCATGACTTTGCCGGCTCGGTGGTGGTGCACGCCATGGGCGGCTGGCTGGCATTGGCCGCGGTGCTGCTGCTGGGCGCGCGTCGAGGGCGCTATCGCGATGGCCGGTTGGTGGCGTTTGCGCCGTCGAGCATCCCGTTCCTGGCGCTGGGGTCGTGGATCCTGATCATTGGCTGGTTCGGCTTCAACGTCATGAGTGCGCAAACCCTGCAGGGGGTCAGCGGCCTGGTGGCGATCAATTCGTTGATGGCCATGGTCGGTGGCACCCTGTCGGCCTTGCTGGCCGGCCGAAACGACCCGGGTTTCCTGCATAACGGGCCGTTGGCCGGGCTGGTGGCGGTTTGCGCGGGCTCCGACCTGATGCACCCGGTTGGCGCACTGGTCACCGGCCTGGTCGCCGGTGCGCTGTTCGTCTGGACCTTCACGGCGGCGCAGAACCGCTGGAAGATCGATGATGTGCTGGGCGTGTGGCCATTGCATGGCCTGTGCGGCGTGTGGGGCGGCCTGGCCTGTGGTGTGTTCGGCCAGGCGGCCCTGGGCGGTATTGGCGGTGTCAGCCTGGTCAGCCAATTGCTGGGCAGCCTGCTGGGCGTGCTGGTGGCGCTGGCCGGTGGCTTTGCCGTATACGGCGCGATCCGCGCGCTGCATGGCCTGCGCTTGAGCCATGAGCAGGAGTTCCAGGGCGCCGACCTGTCGTTGCACCGTATCGGCGCTACCAGCCAGGATTGAGCCAGGTCAGGTGCGCGCTGGGCAGGAGCGGCCTAGAATAGGCTTCTGTGCATGCCAAACCGGAACCTGCCCATGCTGCCTGAATGCCAACTGTTCGGCACCCTCGGCTGCCACCTGTGCGAAGTGGCCGAGGCTGTGCTGATGCCCTTCGTCGACCACGGCTTGTTGGTGGAACTGGTCGATATCAGCGAAAGCGAGGCGATGGTCGAGCGCTACGGCCTGATCATTCCGGTGCTGCGGCGCTGCGACAATGGCGCCGAGCTGCATTGGCCGTTCGATGCGGAGCAGGTCGTGGCGTTTCTCGCGCAATAACGGCACCAGGGGAGGTGCCTCCCTGCTCCATGCGGCGCGCTGCGTCGTGATGATCAACTGCCGGCAAACTGAGGCCGGCCTTTGCCACCGATCATCAGGACTCCAGCCATGCTTATTTCCCCCCATTTCACCCTCGAAGAAATGACCGTTTCGCAGATCGCCGCCAGGGAAGGGCTCGACAATGACCCGCCAGCCGAGGCGCGTGCCAACCTGCAACTGTTGTGCAATGTCCTGGAGCAGGTACGCGCACTTTTCGGCGCGCCGGTCATCGTCAGCAGCGGCTATCGTAGCCCCGCAGTCAACAGCCGCATTGGCGGGGCACCGACAAGCAAGCATTCGCAAGGGCTGGCCGCCGACTTCACAGTGATCGAAGTAAGCCCGCGCGAAGCCGTGCGCCGCATCAGCGAAAGCGCCATTCCCTTCGACCAGCTGATCCTCGAGTTCGACCAATGGGTACACCTGTCGGTGACCCCAGGCACGCCCCGCCGACAGGTACTGACCATCCGCAAAGACAGCGGCTGTCAAGTGGGGCTGCAATGAAGCGCATTGACGGCGGCAAGAGGATGTTCGTATGCTGTATATAAATACAGTGTCGAGGTGAAGCCATGCTCAACGTCGAGCAACTCAAGTACAGCGTCAACCGCATGCCCGTCGAACGGGTAGCCGACGCCGTTCTGGAACTGCGCCTCGAAGGCCTGGTAATTGACGAGCGCACACCGTTCGGCAAGGTCCACTTCAATACCTGCTTTGCCGAGATAGAGGCCTTGTTTCAGCGTGCCGGCTATCACCGCGGGCTGGATGTGGTGGGTTACCAGGGGTTGCTGTATGCCCTTTATGACCCTGGCCGCTGGGAGCCGGTGCAGGTATTGCGTTGGCTGAAGGAGCGCAGCGAGGCGATGGCCAAGGCTGGTTGAGGGCGCGGGCTTGGGGGATAATGCGCGGCCATGAACGTTTCGAGCCCTGCCATGACCACGCCGTTCGACCCCGCCCGCCAGCAAGCCAGCACGGTGTGCCTGCCACCCGGTAACTGGGCGACGGTACTCGACTGCCTGTGTGACCATTTCAAGGCCATCGACCGGGCCCAATGGCTCGATCGCTTTGCCCGCGGCCGGGTGCTGGATGCCGAGGGGCGAGCAGTAGCGGCTGAGCTGCCGTACAAACGGGGCATGCGTCTGCACTACTTTCGCGAAGTGCCGAACGAGCGGCCGATCCCGGTGCAGGAAGAGGTGCTTCATGTGGATGAGCACCTTGTGGTGGCGGACAAGCCGCATTTCCTGCCAGTGACGCCGAGCGGAGAATACGTCGAGCAGACGTTGCTGCGCCGCCTGATTCGCCGCCTGGGTAACCCGCACCTGGTGCCATTGCACCGAATCGACCGGCATACCGCCGGGCTGGTGCTGTTTTCCGCCAATCCGCAGAGCCGCAGTGCCTACCAGCGGCTGTTTCCCGAGCGGCGCATCGACAAACGCTACCAGGCCATTGCTGCAGCGATGCCGCAACACGATTTTCCGCTGGTGCATAAAAGCCGCCTGGTGCATGGCGAGCCGTTTTTCCGCATGCATGAAATCGAGGGTGAGGCCAACAGCGAAACGTGGGCCGAAGTGTTGGAGAAGCATGGCGACCTGTGGCGCTACGGGTTGTCGCCGGTGACCGGCAAGACCCACCAGTTGCGCGTGCACATGGCGGCATTGGGCGCCGGGATCAGCAATGACCCGTTCTATCCGCAGTTGCTCAAGGAAGAGGATGACTACCAGCAGCCGCTGAAACTGCTGGCGCAGAGCTTGCGTTTCGAGGACCCATTGAGTGGGGAAGAGCGCTATTTCGAGAGCCGCTTGCGCCTGGATTGGTAATCTGCTGGATGGCACCGGCTGTGCCGGGGGGCGCGGCTGAAACCGCTCCTACAGGAATAGCGTCCACTGTAGGAGCGGATTTATCCGCGAAGCAGGCGGCGCGGTGGATGGCACCGGCTATGCCGGTGATTACGGCTGAAGCCGCTCCCAGCGGAAACGGCCTTAGCGGTTGAAGCGCTCCACCAGTGAGTACTGGGTACCCGCTGTGCTGGTCAACTCCTCGCTGAGCAGTGCCGAGTGCTGGGCCTGTTCGGCAGTCTGGTCGGCCAGCTCGGCAATGGTGCTGATGTTGCGGCTGATCTCGTCCGCCACCGCCGTCTGCTCCTCTGTCGCTGCCGCAATCTGGGTCGCCATGTCGGTGATGTTGGCCACTGCTTCGCTGATGCCCACCAGCGCCTCGTCGGCCTGCATCACACGGTCTACACCTTCCTGCGCCTGGCGGTGGCCGGTTTCCATGGTCAGCACGGCGTTGCTGGCGGTCTGTTGCAGCTTGGCGATCAGCCCATGAATCTGCCCGGTGGATTCGGCGGTGCGCTGCGCCAGCTGGCGCACTTCGTCGGCAACCACGGCAAAGCCACGGCCCATTTCGCCTGCACGTGCCGCTTCGATGGCCGCGTTCAATGCCAGCAGGTTGGTTTGATCGGCGATCCCCTTGATCACGTCGACCACGCCACCAATCTCGTCGCTGTCTTTGGCCAATTGGGTCACCGTCTGGCCAGTCTCGCCCACTGCCGCCGACAGGCGCTCGATGGCTTCGCGGGTTTCCCCGGCAATCTGCCGACCCTGGCTGGTCAGGCGGTTGGCTTCCTGGGTGGCGTCGGCGGTGCGCTGCACGTGGTTGGCCACTTCCTGGGTGGTGGCGGCCATCTGATTGACTGCGGCGGCGACTTGCTCGGTTTCCACTCGCTGGCGTTCCAGCCCGGAAGAGCTCTTGTGAGCCAAGGCGTCGGACTGGCGCGCCTGTTCGCTGAGGTGTTCGGCGCTGTCCTGCAGGCGGGTCAGGCAGGTTTTCATGCGTGCGTCCTGGCTCAGCATGGCCATTTCCAGGCGTGCCTGTACCCCGCGGCTGTCGGTGTACATTTGTGCAATCAGCGGGTCGGAAGTGGTCTGTTCGGCCAGGCGTAGCAGGCGCTTGAGGCCGCGCTGCTGCCAGCCCAGGCCGAGCAGGCCCAGGGGTACGGAAAGCCCGGCGGCCAGGGCGAAGCCCCAGGAATGGCCGAGCCAGTTGCCGATCAGGAAGCCCACCTGGCTGATCAGGATGAACGGCAGCCAGTCCTGCAGCACCGGTAGCCACTTGTCGCGGCGCGGTACTGGCGGCTTGCCCTGGTTGATGCGCTGGTACAGCGCCTCGGCGCGACGAATCTGTTCGGCAGTGGGTTTGACCCGCACCGATTCGAAGCCGACCACCTGGTTATTGTCGAAGATCGGCGTGACATAGGCGTTGACCCAGTAATGGTCGCCGGACTTGCAGCGGTTCTTGACGATGCCCATCCACGGCTGGCCCTGCTTGAGGGTTTGCCACATGTGGGCGAACACGGCAGGTGGCACGTCCGGGTGGCGCACCAGGTTGTGCGGCGCGCCGGTCAGTTCCTCGCGGGTGAAACCACTGATCTCGATGAAAGCATCGTTGCAGTAAGTGATCACACCTTTGGCATTGGTGGTGGAGATCAACCGCTGCTGGGCAGGGAAAGTCCTTTCTCTCTGGGTAATCGGCTGGTTGTTACGCATGGGTTGATAGTCCGCAGGGCTTTCCAAAGCTATCGGCAAGGCCCTGGTTTTATTGAATGAATATTTGCAAGGCTTGATCTATGGCAATAAGCCATTATTTGATCTGGGGTAACCGAAGAGCACGTTCAAGCCTGTTGGCGCCATTATTGCGTTTTTATTATGGATTAATGACGGAGAAGTCAGATGATGACCGATTTGCTAGCCAAGAGCCAGCATCGGATAGCTGAACAGCGCGAAATGCACCAGGTTCAGGCCGAAATGGCAAAGCACGGCCGCCGCCACGCCGCCCCAGCGGTATGCCAGGCCATAACCGACACCGGCGAGGGTGGCCAGGTATACCCACTGCCAGCCAGCCCCCAGATGGGCCAGGCCGAATAGCATGGCGGCGGCGAACAACGCCAGCCCCTGGTGGCGCAGCAGGCGCTGCAGGCTGCCTTGCAGATAACCGCGAAACAGCAGCTCTTCGGTCAGGCTGACCAACAACAGGTTGTTCAGTAGCCAGAGCCAGGCTTGCTCCGGCCATTTCGGCGCCCATGCAACCATGCCCAGGGCCCAGGCGCCGCCCAGGCAGGCGGCCAGGGTTAGCGGCAAGATGCACAGTAGCGTTGTCGTCAGGCCTCGGCTACGCCAAAGGACCAACCACGGGCAGGCCAGCAGCAGCCAGGCGCCGATCAGTGGCTTGTCCAGGTTCAGGTACAGCGTGAAGGGCTGGCTACCGGGGCTGAACGTGGCGTTGTCGATCACCTTGGCAGCGTTGAAGCCTGGTAGCCAATGCAGCGCCAGGGCGATGGCCAGCAGGATGAACAACGTGTGGCCCAACGCCTGTTGCCAAGGCTGGGGGCGGCGTGCCAGCAGGCCGCTGGCAAGCAGGGCGAGAACGGTGGGCAGGGTGGCGCTGCCGAGGTTGCCGTGGGCCAGGGCCAGGGCGTAGCCGAGTGCCAGCAGGAACAGGGCGAGCAGGTGAGGGTGGGGCACGAAGAGTCCTTTTCGGGTGAATGGAAACGGGGGCTGCATAACAGCCCCCCAAGCATACCCGCTCAGCCCGCGATCAGCTGACGCAGCACGTAATGCAGTATCCCCCCGGCCTTGAAGTATTCGACTTCGTTCAAGGTATCGATCCGGCACAGCACCTCGATCTGTTCCTGCTGCCCATCCTCGCGGGTGATGCGCAGCTGCAGGTTCATGCCCGGGTGCAACTGCGCGCCGCTCAGGCCCAGTACATCGATCTGTTCCTTGCCGGTCAGCCCCAGTTGCTTGCGGTTGTGCCCGGCCGTGAATTGCAGCGGCAGTACGCCCATGCCGACCAGGTTGGAGCGGTGAATGCGTTCGAAGCTTTCCGCCAGTACGGCCTTGACCCCCAGTAGGTTGGTGCCCTTGGCTGCCCAGTCGCGGCTCGAGCCGGTGCCGTATTCCTGCCCGGCAATCACCACCAGCGGCGTGCCCGCCTGCTGATAACGCATGGCGGCATCGTAGATCGACAGTTTCTCGCCGCTGGGTACATGCAAGGTGTTGCCGCCTTCCTCGCCTGCGAGCATTTCGTTGCGGATACGGATGTTGGCAAAGGTACCGCGCATCATTACTTCGTGGTTGCCGCGTCGCGAGCCATAGGAGTTGAAGTCGCGTGGCTCCACGCCCTGGGCACGCAGGTAGCGCCCGGCCGGGCTGTCGGCCTTGATGTTGCCTGCCGGGGAAATGTGGTCGGTAGTCACCGAGTCGCCGAGCAACGCCAGTATTTGCGCACCCCGGATGTCGGTGACCTGCGGGGGTGGCCCGCCAATATCATCGAAGAATGGCGGGTGCTGGATGTAGGTCGAGTCGGCCTGCCACACATAGGTGGCCGCCTGCGGTACTTCGATTGCCTGCCACTGCGCATCGCCGGCAAACACTTCGGCATATTCCTTGTGGAACATCGCCGTGTCGACCTTGGCCACGGCAGCGGCAATTTCCTGCTGGTTGGGCCAGATGTCGCGCAGGTACACCGGCTGGCCGTCCTTGCCGATACCCAGCGGGTCGCAGGTCAGGTCCAGGCGTACCGTGCCGGCCAGGGCATAGGCCACTACCAGCGGTGGCGAGGCCAGCCAGTTGGTCTTCACCAGCGGGTGCACGCGGCCTTCGAAGTTGCGGTTGCCCGATAGCACCGAGGCTACGGTGAGGTCGGCGCTGCCGATGGCCTTTTCGATCGCGTCATCCAGCGGGCCGGAGTTGCCGATACAGGTGGTGCAGCCATAGCCGACCAGGTCGAACCCCAATTGGTCGAGGTAAGTGCTGAGCCCGGCGGCCTTGAAGTAGTCGGTGACGACCTTGGAGCCCGGTGCCAGTGAACTCTTGACCCAGGGTTTGCGTTGCAGGCCTTTTTCCAGGGCCTTTTTCGCCACCAGCCCGGCGGCCATCATCACACTGGGGTTTGAGGTGTTGGTGCATGAGGTGATCGCAGCGATCACCACCGCGCCATCGCGCAGAGTATGGGTCTGGCCTTGATGGCTGTAGTCGATTTCCCCGGCCTGGTCGGCGTTGCCCACCGCTACGCCGCCGCCACCTTCGCTTTCCAGGCGGCCGACTTCTTTGGCCAGCGGTTTGGGTTGCAGTTCGATGAAGTGGTCAAAGGCCTGGCGGACCTGGCCCAGGGCCACGCGGTCCTGCGGCCGCTTGGGCCCGGCCAGGCTGGCCTCGACCTCGTGCATGTCCAGCGCCAGGCTGTCACTGAACAGCGGCTCCTGCCCTGGCATTCGCCACAAACCCTGGGTTTTGCAGTACTGCTCGACCAGTTGCACGGTCGCCTCGGGGCGGCCGGACAGGCGCAGGTAGTCCAGGGTCACCTGGTCGACCGGGAAGAAACCGCAGGTGGCGCCGTATTCCGGGGCCATGTTGGCGATGGTCGCGCGGTCGGCCAAGGGCAGTTCGGCCAGGCCATCGCCATAGAACTCGACGAACTTCCCTACTACGCCTTTCTTGCGCAGCATCTGCGTCACGGTCAGCACCAGGTCGGTGGCGGTGATGCCTTCGCGCAACTTGCCGGTCAGCTTGAAGCCGATCACTTCCGGAATCAGCATCGACACCGGTTGGCCGAGCATGGCCGCCTCTGCTTCGATGCCGCCCACGCCCCAGCCGAGCACGCCCAGGCCATTGATCATGGTGGTGTGCGAATCGGTACCGACCAGGGTATCCGGGAAAGCGTAGGTGCGGCCATCAGCCTCACGGGTCCAGACGGTGCGGCCCAGGTATTCCAGGTTGACCTGGTGGCAGATCCCGGTACCTGGCGGTACCACGCGGAAGTTGTCGAAGGCACTCTGACCCCAGCGCAGGAACGCGTAGCGTTCGCCGTTGCGCTGCATTTCGATGTCGACGTTCTCGCTGAAGGCCTGCGGTGTGCCGTAGCGGTCAACCATTACCGAATGGTCGATCACCAGATCCACCGGTGACAGTGGGTTGATTCGCTGCGGGTCACCACCGGCCTTGGCCATGGCGGCGCGCATGGCGGCCAGGTCGACCACGGCCGGTACGCCGGTGAAGTCCTGCATCAGAACTCGCGCTGGGCGGTACTGGATCTCGCGGTCGGAGCGCCGCTCGCCCAGCCATTGGGCGAGGGCGCGCAGGTCCTCGCCGGTAACGGTTTTGCCGTCCTCCCAGCGCAGCAGGTTTTCCAGCAGCACTTTCAGCGACATGGGCAGGCGCTGCAGGTCGCCCAGCTGTCTGGCGGCTTCGGTGAGGCTGAAGTAGTGGTAGGTCTGGTCGCCGACCTTGAGGGGCTTGAGTGTGTTCAGGCTATCGAGCGAGGGCATTGCCAACTCCTTCTGCCGGTGCCCGGCACGATTCAGGGTTGCCGGGGGCACCGCTCTGTATCGGTCCGCACGCTACGGACCTGGCTGAAAAGTCAGGTTAGACCGCTTTGCGCTACCTGACCCTTTTCTGGACCGGCGGGGCGTGTCGCAGGTTCCGATCTTCCTTTATCATCGCCGCCCTGCCGGCGCCTGTGGCGCCCGCCGTAGTGGAGTGAGAGATGAATACCCTGTTCATGCATTGCCGGCCCGGTTTCGAGGGCGAGGTTTGCGCCGAAATCAGCGAACATGCCGCCCGCCTGGGCATTGCCGGCTATGCCAAAGGCAAGCCGCACAGTGCCAGCGCCGAGTTCGTCTGCAGCGAGGACGGCGGTGCCGAGCGCCTGATGGGGGAAATGCGCTTCAACCAGCTGATTTTCCCGCGGCAATGGGCCCGTGGCGGTTATATCGAGCTGCCGGAGAACGACCGCATCAGTGTGCTGCTGGCGCACCTGGCGGGGCTACCGGTGTTCGGCAGCCTGTGGCTGGAAGTGCTGGACAGCAACGAAGGCAAGGAACTGTCCACCTTCTGCCGCAAATTCGAGGTGCCGCTGCGCAAGGCGCTGGAAAAGGCCGGTCGCCTGGTCGACGATGCCAGCCGCCCACGTCTGCTGCTTACGTTCATCAGTGGCCGACGAGTGTTCGCCGGCGTCGCCCCGGCGAACAACAGCGCGCTATGGCCCATGGGCATCCCGCGCCTGAAATTTCCCCGCGAAGCTCCCAGTCGCTCGACCCTCAAGCTGGAAGAGGCCTGGCACCAGTTCATCCCGCGCGAGCAATGGGCGCAGCGCCTGGGCGACGACATGACCGGTGTCGACCTGGGGGCCTCGCCGGGCGGCTGGACCTACCAGCTGGTGCGTCGGGGCATGCTGGTGACTGCCATCGATAACGGGCCGATGGCTGAAAGCCTGATGGATACCGGGTTGGTTCAGCACCTGATGGCTGATGGTTTTACCTGGCAGCCGAAGCAGCCGGTGGACTGGATGGTGTGTGACATTGTCGAGAAGCCAGCGCGCACCACCTCGCTGATCGAAACCTGGCTGGGCGAAGGGTTGTGCCGCGAAGCGGTGGTCAACCTGAAGTTGCCGATGAAGCAGCGCTATGCCGAGGTGCGGCGGCTGCTCGAGCGCATGGAGGCGACATTCAAGGCACGCAAGATCAAGGTGTCGATTGCCTGTAAGCAGCTGTACCACGACCGTGAGGAAGTGACTTGCCACCTGCGTCGGATGGACTTGAAACCGCGTTGAGCACGGCCCGGTAATTGCCGTTGCCGTTGCCGTTGCTGTTAAGCGCGCGGTAGTGCAGGCGCCGCCGATTGCGACTTCAGGAGGCCGAGCGGAGGGCTTGCGGAGGGAGGTGACGGGCATGGATGCCCGTCAAGCGCTGAGGCCCCATGGATGGGGCCTGCAGCGCGTCCTCCCGGGAGCGAGCCCGTAGCGAGGGGACCCCGGAGCGCAGCGTAGGGGCCGGATGATGGGAGCCAGCGTTTTTTGGTTACTTTTTGTCGCGTTTGACAAAAAGTGACCCGCCGTAAGGGCGGAAAGGTGACTAAGCGCCACCTTTGAAAATGAATGTTGACCTTGTTGTTGAAGCCTACGCCTGAAAGCGAAAAGCGAAAAGCTTGAAGCGGGATAGCGCTGGTTTTTATCGCGCGCAAAGTCCATTGGCGATGGCGACGCTGACTCACCTTTTCGCCCTTACGGCGAGTCACTTTTTGCCAAACGCGGCAAAAAGTAACCAAAAAACGCTGCGCTCCCATCATCCGGCCCCTGCGCTGCGCTCCGGGGTTCCCTCACTCCGGCCTCGCTCCCGGGAGGACGCGCTGCAGGCCCCATCCATGGGGCCTCAGCGCTTGACGGGCATCCATGCCCGTCACCTCCCTCCGCAAGGCCTGCGTTCGGCCTCCTGAAGTCGCGAAGATCAAGATCAAGATCAAGATCAAGATCAAGATCAAGATCAAGATCAAGATCAAGATCAAGATCAAGATCAAGATCAAGATCAAGATCAAGATCAAGATCAAGATCAAGATCAAGATCAAGATCAAGATCAAGATCAAGATCAAGATCAAGATCAAGATCAAGATCAAGATCAAGATCAAGATCAAGATCAAGATCAAGATCAAGATCAAGATCAAGATCAAGATCAAGATCAAGAGCAAGAGCAAGAGCAAGAGCAAGAGCAAGAGCAAGAGCAAGAGCAAGAGCAAGAAGAGCGAGTGGGCGTGTGGTGCTTGGAGCGCGTCGCGCTATGCGCGACAATAGCGCATCATTTGCGGAGCCCCCCATGACCGAATTCACCCCCGACGCCATCCTCGACGCCACCGGCCTGAACTGTCCGGAACCGGTGATGATGCTGCACCAGCACGTACGTGACCTGGCCGCTGGCGGCCTGCTCAAGGTCATCGCCACCGACCCCTCGACCCGTCGCGATATCCCCAAGTTCTGCAACTTCCTCGGCCACGAACTGCTGCAGCAGCAGGAGAGCGCCGGCACCTTCCTGTACTGGATTCGCAAGAAAGCCGACTGAAGCGCTCTGGAACACGGCCCGCGTTGCGCCTACACTGCGTTCCCCAGACAGGAGAGCGCCATGCTGATAGTTGCCGACGAGAACATCCCGCTGCTCGATGCCTTCTTCCAGGGCTTCGGCGAAATCCGCCGTTATCCGGGCCGAAGCCTCGATGCCGCCAGCGTCAGGGACGCCGACATCCTGCTGGTACGCTCGGTGACCAAGGTCGATCGCCAGTTACTCGAAGGCAGCCGCGTGCGCTTTGTCGGCACCTGCACCATCGGCACCGACCACCTGGACCTGGACTACTTTGCCGAGGCCGGTATCCGCTGGAGCAGCGCGCCGGGCTGCAATGCCCGTGGCGTGGTGGATTACGTGCTGGGGAGCCTGCTGACCCTGGCTGAACTGGATGGCGTGGCATTGCCCGAGCGGGTGTATGGCGTGGTGGGCGCGGGTGAGGTAGGGGGACGCCTGGTGCGGGTGCTGCACGGCCTGGGCTGGAAGGTGCTGGTGTGCGACCCGTTGCGCCAGGCCGCCGAAGGCGGCGCCTACGTCAGCCTCGATACCCTATTGCAACAATGCGACGTGATCAGCCTGCATACGCCGTTGCAGCGCGGCGGCGAGCACCCGACCTGGCACTTGCTGGGCCAGGCACAGCTGGCACGACTGCGCCCGGGCGCCTGGTTGATCAATGCCAGCCGTGGCCCGGTGGTGGACAACAGCGCTCTGCGCGAACTGCTGCTCGACCGTGAAGACGTGCATGCAGTGCTGGACGTGTGGGAGGGCGAGCCGCAAGTCGACCTGCAACTGGCCGACCTGTGCACATTGGCCTCACCGCACATTGCCGGCTATAGCCTCGACGGTCGCCAGCGTGGCACGGCGCAGATCTACCAGGCGCTGTGCCGCTTCCTGGGTGTGGACGAACAGGTGCAGCTGGCTGACCTGCTGCCACGCCCGCCGCTGGCACAGATCGAACTGGATGCCGCTGCTGACCCGGCCTGGGCCTTGGCCACCCTGTGTCGCGCCGTGTACGACCCGCGCCGTGACGATGCCGACTTCCGCCGCAGCCTCAGCGACGACCCGCAGCAACAGCGTGCGGCATTCGACCAGTTGCGCAAACAATACCCGCCTCGGCGCGAGATCGAAGGGCTGGCGGTGCGCTTGCGCGGTGAGTCGCTGCAGTTGGCGCAACTGGTGAGTGCCTTGGGTGGGGTGCTGGTCTGACAGCACTCCCCATAATTAATCCGCTCCTGCCGGGGGCCGCATCCGCCGACTGCAAGGCAAATAAAAACCCGGCGCAAGCGCCGGGTTACAAGGGATTCGCCGATCAACCTTTGCGTACGCGCTCGACCCGGCTTTCTTCCAGGGCCTTGCAGGCCTGCTGGATCATCTGCTCGGTAATCGGTACCTCGCGCCCCTGGGCGTCGATGATCGAACCGCACACCTGCGCGGGTGGGATGGGCCGGGGCTTCTGGTTGTCGCTGCCATGCTGCAAGCTCATGTAGTGCCTCCTTTTCAGGTTCAAGCTCAGGATAGCCCTGCGCCGTGACTGGCCTGTGACAGCTACCACCGCGTCACGGCAGAAACAGTCCAACAGAAACGGCGGCAAAGCTCCAGCGCCGGGTTAGACCGATAGGCTATAGCAACCTGCAAGGGTTCCCTCGGTACCGATGAGTGGTAGGCTGCGGTTTCCCCACTGTTGTGGTCACTGCCATGCCTGAATCGGTTTCCCCACGTCAACGCCGCGCCTTGCGCCTGGGTTGGCAGTTCCTCCGTCCATACCGTCGCCAGATGCTGCTGGCCTTGCTGGCCCTGGTGGTCACGGCTGCCATTACCTTGTCCATGGGGCAGGGCATCCGCCTGCTGGTGGACCAAGGGTTCATGACCCGCTCCGCGCACCAGCTCAACCAGACCATCGGCCTGTTCCTGTTGCTGGTGCTGGCCTTGGCAGTGGGTACCTTCAGCCGCTTCTACCTGGTGTCATGGATCGGCGAACGCTGCGTGGCCGACATCCGGCGGGCTGTGTTCGACCACCTGATCGGCTTGCATCCCGGGTTCTTCGAAGACAATCGCAGCTCCGAGATCCAGTCGCGGCTGACCGCCGACACCACCTTGCTGCAGTCGGTAATCGGTTCGTCGCTGTCGATGTTCCTGCGCAACGCGCTGATGGTCATCGGCGGTGTGGTATTGCTGTTCATCACCAACCCCAAGCTCACCAGCATCGTGGTGGTGGCGCTGCCGCTGGTGCTGGCGCCGATCCTGCTGTTCGGCCGCCGGGTACGCCGCCTGTCGCGGCAGAGCCAGGATCGTGTGGCCGACGTGGGCAGTTATGTGGCCGAGACCCTCGGCCAGATCAAGACCGTGCAGGCCTACAACCACCAGGCGCAGGACCGCAAGCTGTTCGCCGATGCGGTCGAGGCGGCGTTCACTGTGGCCCGGCAACGCATCGCCCAGCGTGCCTGGCTGATCACCCTGGTGATCGTGCTGGTGCTCGGGGCAGTGGGGGTGATGTTGTGGGTGGGCGGCATGGATGTGATCGCCGGGCGGATCTCGGCGGGCGAACTGGCTGCCTTCGTGTTCTACAGCCTGCTGGTCGGCAGTGCCTTCGGCACCCTCAGTGAAGTGATCGGCGAGCTGCAGCGTGCGGCGGGCGCAGCCGAGCGCATTGCCGAACTGCTGGCGGCACGCACGGCGATCCTGGCGCCGGGTGTGGCGCGGGTGCTGCCGCAGCAACGGGCGAGTGGGCGTATCGAACTGCAGGAACTGGTGTTCGCCTATCCGTCACGGCCGTCGGTCGCGGCTGTCGATGGCCTCAGCCTGGCCATCGAGCCGGGGCAGACCGTAGCGTTGGTAGGCCCCTCGGGGGCGGGCAAGTCGACCTTGTTCGACCTGTTGCTACGCTTCTACGACCCGCAGCGAGGACGCATCCTGCTCGATGGTGAGGCGATTACCGAACTGGACCCCGACCAACTGCGCCGGCAGTTCGCCTTGGTGGCGCAATCCCCCGCGCTGTTCCGTGGCACGGTGGAGGCCAATATCCGCTATGGGCGGCCCGAGGCAACCTTGGCCGAGGTCGAGGCAGCGGCCCGTGGTGCGCATGCCGACGCTTTCATCAGGCAACTGCCGCAGGGTTACCAGACCCTGCTGGGCGAGGGGGGCATCGGCCTGTCTGGCGGCCAGCGGCAACGCCTGGCCATCGCCCGGGCGTTGCTGGTCGATGCGCCGATCCTGTTGCTGGACGAAGCCACCAGCGCCCTCGACGCGCAAAGTGAACACCTGATCCAGCAGGCACTGCCCAGCCTGATGGCCGGGCGCACCACCGTGGTGATCGCTCATCGCCTGGCCACAGTTCAGCATGCCGACCGTATCGCCGTCATCGACAAGGGCCGGCTGGTGGCGGTAGGCACGCATCGCCAGTTGATCGAAACCAGCCCGCTTTATGCGCGCCTGGCAGCCTTGCAGTTCACCACGGGGTAGCTTGTCGTGGCTTTGTAACATTTCTGTAGTATTTGCCTGAGAGTATCTGCCCCAACTGTTGCGTGCTTGACCTGGCTGCCATTGCTTGATGGCAGCCATTTTTTTGGCCTGCCAGTAACCTGGGCTGCGTCGTCGGCCCCAGCCTTCCCCCTGCTTTCCGAGATCCAAGATGTGGCGTAAATCACTCAGAGTGCAAATTCTCTCGCTGTTCGGTGGCAGCCTGTTGGCCATGCTGCTGATCGCCCTGGTGTGCTTCCAGTTCCTCTCGTCCAGCGTGCGCGGCTATGCCGAGCTGGTCGATGGACCGCTGCGGGCATCGCAATTGCTCGACGAAGCCAACCTGCAGTTCAAGATCCAGGTGCAGGAGTGGAAGAACGTGCTGTTGCGCGGGCGCCAGCCTGCAGACATGGACAAGTACTGGCAGCAGTTCCAGGCCCGTGAGCAGCAGGTGCAGCAACTGCTCGGGCAATTGATCGAGAGCAGCGACGCCCAGCTCAGGGCTCCGCTGCAGCAACTGCGCGACAGCCACCGACAGCTTGGCCAGGCCTATGCGCAGGGCCGCCAGGCATTCCTGGCGGCGGGTGGCGACCCGGTTGCCGGCGACCAGGCGGTCAAGGGCGTGGACCGAGCCGCCAGCGAGCAGATGAGCGCGCTGGTCGAGCAACTGCGGACCGATGCCCGCCAACGCGCCGCCAGCCTCAGTGCAGGCGCCGAACGCACGGTGTGGCTGGGCCTGTCGGTGATGCTCGCCTCGGCGGTACTGGTGGGGCTGTTCAGCCTGTGGCTGGTCAACCGCAGCCTGATCGAGCCGATTCGCCAATTGATCGACTATGTCGCACAGCTCAGCCAGGGCCGCTTTGCGGCGCGGGTTGACAGCCGCCGCGAGGATGAACTGGGGCGCCTGGCGCGGGCGGCCAACACCTTGCGCGATTTCCTCGCCGATACCGTCGGCCGCCTGAAGGACAACGCGCAGGAGCTGGAGGGTGCCAGCGGCCAGCTGCGCAACATCGCTGGCGACATGGCCCGTGGCACCCACGACCAGTTCCAGCGCACTGACCAGGTGGCCACGGCCATGCACGAGATGTCTGCCACTGCCCAGGAAGTCGCACGCCACGCCGCTGAGGCGGCCCGCGCCGCGGACGATGCCGACCACAGTGCCCAGGCGGGCGAGCAGGTGATGCAGCAGACCATCGACATCATCGGCGTGGTCAACCGCGAGATTGCCGGCACGGCGGCAGTGATTCGCGACCTGGAGCATGACAGCACGCGCATTGGCAAAGTCCTCGAAGTAATCCGTGGCATAGCCGAACAGACCAACCTGCTGGCGCTCAACGCGGCCATCGAGGCGGCCCGAGCCGGTGAGGCTGGCCGCGGCTTTGCCGTGGTCGCCGATGAGGTGCGCAGCCTCGCCCAGCGCACAGCGGCGTCGATAGCCGAGATTAACCAGATAATCGAAGCGGTGCAGTCCGGGGCAGTGGAAGCGGTCAAGGCCATCGAAAGCGGCCAGCAGCGCAGCGAGGAGGGTGCCGAACAGGTGCAGCAGGCAGGGCAGATGCTGCAGCGCATCACCCTGGCAGTGGAGGCCATCCGCGACATGAACCGGCAGATCGCCACGGCGGCCGAGGAGCAGACCAGCGTGGCCGAAGACATCTCGCGCAACCTGATCGAGATCACCCGCATTGCCACGGCCAACCAGGAAGCGGTGCAGCACACCGAACAGGCCGGGCAGCGCCTGCATGGGTTGTCGGGGCAACTGGGCGAAGTCACCTCACGCCTCACTGCCTGAGGCGCTCCAGCCTTGATGCGGTCCCTGCAGAAGCGGGGACCACTTCTCGGACGCAACAATCGGACGCAACAAAAAGCCCGCACAATGGCGGGCTTTTTGATCAGGATTTGGTCGGAGAGACAGGATTCGAACCTGCGGCCTTCTCGTCCCGAACGAGACGCGCTACCTGGCTGCGCTACACTCCGATGAAGGAAATCCTACTGCATCCTGTTTTTGCACGCAACCCCTTGTTGTTAAAAGGGCGTTTGCAAAAAAGTGCGGTGCAATCAGAGCTCTTTCACGGTGCGAATCTGGTCCTTGTTCAGGCGCGTGCGCTTGCCGTCCAGTTGCTCGAATTCGTAGAAGCCTGAGTCTTCATCGTATTTTGGTGTGTCGGTGGCCTGGATTTCGCGGCCGTCGTTCAGGGTAATGACGGTTGGCGATGCGCAGCCTGCCAGGGCGCCCAGGCCCAGGGCGAGCAGGAAGGCGGGTAGGGTCCGTTGAATCATCGTGTTTCTCCAGTGCGATGGTGCTAGATGAAATTAAGACGCAGGGCGTCCACGCAAGTTCCGTCTACAGTGCAGCATAGCGGCTCAGCCAAGGCATTGACCAACAGCAACAGCCACGGGCGTCACGCTGTGGTGGGCGTGCGCTGTGTTATAACTGCGGCCATCCCATCTTCTTGTGACGGACCTCCATGAAAGCCAAGGCAGATACCCCCTTCGTGCCGCTGAACATCGCCGTGCTCACGGTCAGCGACACCCGTACCTTCGACACCGATACATCCGGCCAGCTGTTCGTTGACCGGCTGAATGCCGCCGGCCACCGCTTGGCCGAGCGTGTGCTGTTGAAAGACGACCTGTACAAGATCCGCGCGCAGGTCGCCACCTGGATTGCCGATGACAACGTGCAAGTGGTGCTGATTACCGGCGGTACCGGCTTCACCGGGCGTGACAGCACGCCAGAGGCCGTGGCCTGCCTGCTGGACAAACAGGTGGAAGGCTTTGGCGAGCTGTTCCGGCAGATTTCCGTGGCCGACATCGGCACCTCCACCGTGCAGTCGCGTGCCCTCGCCGGGCTGGCCAACGGTACCCTGGTCTGTTGCCTGCCGGGGTCGACCAATGCTGTGCGCACCGGCTGGGACGGTATCCTCGCGGAGCAGCTGGATGCCCGCCATCGCCCGTGCAACTTCGTCGCGCACCTGAAGCAGGCTGCAGCCTGTGACAGCCGTGGCTGAGGTTCGCCAGGCCCGGCCGCTGATGCCGGTGGAGCAGGCCCTGGCACAACTGCTGGCATTGGCCGAAGCGGCCCCGATCGGCGACGCCGAGAGCTTGCCGCTGGCGGAGGCCGAGGGCCGTGTGCTGGCCAGCGATCTGGTGGCCTCGCTCGACCTGCCGCCCTGGCCGAACAGCGCCATGGACGGTTATGCCCTGCGCCTGGCCGACTGGCAGGGCGAGCCGCTGCCGGTCAGCCAGCGGATCTTCGCTGGCCATGCGCCGCAGCCGCTGCAACCCGGCACCTGTGCACGTATCTTCACCGGCGCGCCGCTGCCTGCAGGTGCCGACTGCGTCGAGATGCAGGAAAACACCGCAGAGGCTGAAGACGGCCGGGTCCGCTTCCTCGAACCGTTGACATCCGGCCAGAACATTCGCCCCCAAGGCCAGGAAACCCGCAAGGGCGAGCAGGTGATGAGCGCCGGTACCCGGCTGGGGCCGATCGAGCTGGGCCTGGCTGCCAGCCTGGGCTACGACCGCCTGCAGGTGGTACGCAAGGTACGGGTGGCGGTGCTGTCCACGGGTGACGAACTGGTCGAGCCCGGCCTGGCGCTGGGGCCGGGGCAGATCTACAACAGCAACCGCCGGCTACTGGTCAGCTGGCTGCAGCGGCTGGGCTGCGACGTGGTCGATGCAGGCATCTTGCCGGATGACCTGGCGCGAACCCGCGCCTGCCTGGCCGAGTTGGTCGATGTCGACCTGATCCTGTCCACGGGGGGCGTTTCGGTGGGCGAAGCCGACTACCTCGGCGCCGCCCTGCGCGAAGCGGGCGAGCTGGCCTTGTGGAAGCTGGCAATCAAACCGGGCAAACCCTTGACCTTCGGCCACTTCCAGGGTGTGCCGGTGATCGGACTGCCAGGCAACCCGGCGTCGACCCTGGTCACGTTTGGCCTGCTGACCCGACCCTATCTGTTGCGGCGCCAGGGTGTGACCGACGTCACGCCGTTACGTTTCGACATGCCAGCAGGCTTTGACTGGCCCAAGCCCGGCACCCGTCGCGAATACCTGCGCGCCCGCATCGAGCAGGGCCAGGTGCGCATCTACAAGAACCAGAGCTCCGGCGTGCTGCGCAGTGCGGCCTGGGCCGAAGGGTTGGTGGAGGTGCGCGAAGGCAGCACGCCGAAGCAGGGTGACCGCGTGCCGTTCATCCCGTTCAGCGAGCTACTTGGCTGATCGCCCCAGCCAGGCGCTGGCCAGCGGCGCGGCCTCGGCCGCTGTCGCCTGGGCCAGGCGCATGTGCACATTCTCCAACTGCTGGGCGGCCACGCGCCAGTCGTGGCGCTGGCGGGCGAACTGGCGCCCGGCATCGCCCAGCTGGCTCATGCGCCAGGGCTGGTTGAGCAACTGTGTGATCAACAGGGCCAGCTGGTCGCCTTCGTCACTGCCCAGGTAATGCTCGCCGTTGTTCGCGGCCAGGCCGGAAACGCCTTTGCCAGTGGTGATGACCGGCAAGCCGGCGGCCATCGCTTCGAGGATCTTCACTTTGGAGCCACCGGCATAACGTAGCGGCGCAAAGAACAGTGCCGAGCGCCGCTGCAGCTCACGCAGGTCAGGGCAATAGCCGAGCCATTCGATGCGCGGGTCGTTCCAGTGCAGCTTCCAGCTGGCCGGCATCGCATGCCCGGCGATGGCCAGGCGCACCGCCGGATTGCTCATCCACACTTGCGGCAAGATGTCTTCCAGCGCCCATTCGATCGCCTCCAGGTTGGCGCCGTACTCGAAGTTGCCAACGAACAGCAGGCGTTGGCTATGCAGCGCCGGTTCCACGTACTGGTAGAAGTCGCAATCCACACCATTTACCACCACGTTTACCGGGCGCCCGCTGATCTGCGCAATCAGCTCGGCATCGTGGTTGCTGACCGCCACCAGTTCGGTGGGCTGGCGCAATACGCGTTGTTCCCAGCGCCGGTAGCGCCACCGGTCGAAGGCATTGAACGGGCGTAGCCACAGCGGTAGCCGGTCGTGGTTGGCGCCGCCCGTCAGCGACTCCAGGGAGTGTTCGCTGAGCATGTAGGGCAGTCCGCGTGTCTGCAGGGCCTTTTCGAACGGCTGGAAGCTGTAGCTGTGCTCGATCTGGATCACGTCCCAGGGCTCGTCCAGCAGTTGCTCGAAGCGGTGCCGCAGGCAGGGTGCCAGGCCATTGATGATTGCCCGCATGGGGTACTCGAGGATCGGCGAGGCCAGCAGGTTGAGCGGGCTGTGCAAAGGCCGGCGGGGCAGTACGATCAGGCGTTCGAGCAACGGCTCCAGGGCCTGGCGGGCCGTATCGTCAAGGGGGATTTTCGATTGCACCAGCAGGGTGATCCGATGGCCGCGCTGGGCCAGTGCGCGCAGCAGATGGTATTGTCGGGTCTTGCTGCCGCTGGTGGTCGGCCAGGGCAGGTAAGGCAGAGTCCAGAGAATGCGCATGACCCGGAGTCCTCGCTGAAGGTCACGGATGGCAAGGCATGCACGTCGGCAGGCGTGCACACCATTGCCGGTGGGGCGCGTCCTTGGCCAAAGATGAGACAGGCCCCGGGTAAACAGGCGTCAATAGGCTGACAGGCCTGGAAACACTCCTTGCCTGGGTCAAAAACTTGTCAATGCATCAGCCAAGCATAGCCGGGCCTGTGCGATGCTGTGAAAAAACACCGGTTGAGCCGATCAATTGCGCGGCGGCATGCAACGATTAGGGGTTGCCGAGGGTCGAGATCTGGGTTGATCCATTCCTGGAGGGGGCACATGCAAGTGCGCAAGGCAATGCTGATCCTGCACGGCAAGCAGGCGATGAACGAAGAGGTGCGCAGCGCCGTGCGTGGCCTGCGCGACAGCGGCTGGGTGCTGGATGTGCGGGTTACCTGGGAGGCCGGTGACGCCCAGCGCCTGGTCACCGAGGCGCTGGCCGCCGGCTACAGCCATATCGTCGCAGGGGGCGGGGACGGCACGCTGCGCGATGTTGCCGAGGCCATGGGGTTGGCGGGTACCGAGGCCAGCCTGGCGTTGCTGCCGCTGGGCACGGCCAACGACTTTGCCAAGGCCGCCGGTATCCCCCTGGAGACTGCCACGGCGCTGGCCTTGCTGAATGTTCCTGCCCAGCCGATAGACCTGGGGCAGGCCGGCGAACAGTTGTTCCTCAACATGGCCACTGGCGGTTTTGGCAGCCAGGTGACGGCCAACACCTCCGAAGACCTGAAGAAAGTGCTGGGCGCTGCTGCCTACCTGTTCACCGGGTTATCGCGCTTCAGCGAGCTGCAAGCAGCTTCGGTGGCGTTGCAGGGGCCAGGCTTTCACTGGCAAGGGGACTTGCTGGCGCTGGGCATCGGCAATGGCCGCCAGGCCGGGGGCGGGCAGGTGCTGTGCCCCGAGGCGGTGGTCAACGACGGCTTGCTCGACATTGCCATCTTGCCGGCTCCCCAGGAAGTGGTCGGGACCTTGCGTGACCTGTTGGCCGGAGATGGCCTTTTTGTCCGGGCCAGGTTGCCCTGGGTCGAGATCAAGTGCTCGCAAGGGCTGGATATCAACCTCGATGGTGAGCCGTTGCAGGCCGACAAGCTGCGCTTCCAGGCCAGGGCCGCGGCACTGCGTCTGCATCTGCCAGTCGGGTCGCCGTTGCTCAGTCGTCCAGGCTGATGATTTTCTCGCGCACGGCGAACAGCACCAGGCCGGCCACGTCATGGATCTGCAGGCGTTTCATGATTTGCGAACGGTGGGTTTCCACCGTCTTGATCGACAGGCCCAGGCCGGTGGCGATCTCCCGGGTCGATTTGCCACGCACGATCAGACGCAGGATCTCCAGCTGCCGCGCGGTGAGGCTGTGCCGCTCGCCCGTGGCTTGCTTGCCCTGCCTGGTGTGCTGCAACGCCTGGTTGATGACCGTGTGGGCGATGGCCGGGCTGAGGTAGCGTTCGCCGTTGCGCAGCGCAGCCAGGGCCTGCTCCAGTTCGGTGGCGCTGGTGTCTTTGAGCAGGTAGCCGTGGGCGCCGCTTTCCAGGGCACGCATGATCAGGTCCGGGTCGGTGTGCATCGACAGGATCAGCACCTTGCAGTTGTTGCCGCTGGCGCGTAGTTGGGTAAGGGCATCCAGGCCACTGGTCGAACGCATGGAGATGTCCAGCAAGACGATATCCGGCGCCAGCATGCGCACCCGTTCCAGCAATTGGCTGCCATCGTCGGCTTCGCCAATCACGTCATAACCGGGAATGTCGCCGACCAGGGCGCGCACCCCGGCGCGGATCAGCGAATGGTCGTCTACCAACAGCAGTCTACAGGTCATGGGCGGCAGTATTCCTGGCGCGTTGCTGAGTACGCGGTGGCCATGGGAACACCGCTTCGATGTGCGTGCCCTGGCCGGGCTGGCTGGTGATGTCGAGGCTGCCTTGCAGTGCGGTGACCCGCTCCAGCATGCCGGCCAGGCCGCGCTGGCCAGCTTCGGCCGGGTTTCTCGCGGGCACGAAGCCACGGCCGTCATCGCGGATCGACAGGGCCAGCCCTTCGGGGGTGCGTTGCAGGCCGATGACCAGGTTGCGTGCCTGGGCATGGCGCAGCATGTTGGTCACGGCTTCCTGGGTAATACGGAACACCGCCATGGTCACCGCCTCGTCAATGCCGCCCAGGCGCTGGTTGCACGCCAGGCTCCAGTGCACGCCGCTGTTGGCCAGGGTGCGCACCAGGTGCGCACGCAGGCTGGCTTCCAGGCCAAGGCTGGCCAGTTGTCGCGGGTTGAGCAGGGCCGACACGTTGCGCACGTTGCCCAAGGTGTCATCCAGCGTACTGCGCAGGGCGTCGCAGTGGCCCTGCAACTCCTCAGGCATACGCTTTTGCAGCCACTGCAACTGCAGCTTGGCGGCAGTCAGCAACTGGCCGATGTCGTCGTGCAGTTCGCGGCCCAGGTGCTGGCGTTCGTCTTCCTGGACCTTGAGCATGCGCTCGGCCAGTTCCGCCGGGCGCAGGCTGATCGACCTTGCGCTCAGGCCCAGCTGCACGGCGGTGCCCAGCGTGGCGGCCAGCTGTAGCAGCAGCAGGCTGGCCGGGATCGCCTGGTTGCCCAGGTACAGCATCAGGTTGGCGACCAGCGAGGCCACGCACAGCCCGACCGTTGCCCAGCGCAGCAGGGCAGCGCGGGAGCGGCAGCGCAAAGAAGTCTTCAAGCGTGGGAGCATAGGTAGGGAAGCCACTGGAGTATTGCTGATGAAGGGCCTTGCACAATGCTGGTCAGAAGCTTTGGCGCAGTTGTTTCGATGATTTTTTGAACACGTGAGCTTTCAACCTTTCAGTCGGTTGCAAGCGTTTGTGGCTGCGCATGTTACCACTTCGTACTGCAGCGGTCGCGGCTGGGTAGCGCTTTGAAATGCCGGCCGGTTGGGCGCTGTCGGCCAGCAAGTGCCACCCGTTGAGGCGAGTAAAGTGCGCGGTAATGATTCGACCTTGTTCCGGTGACTTCTGGCACTTTCCAGTGCTCGACCAGGTGGACTTGAATCAGCGAGGCCAGTTGCACGTTGCGCCGGGTCAATACCTGGAAGGCGAGCGACCGGGTTGTGTGCCGTCTGCCGCTTCACCATGCGGGTGGATGCACACGCTGCCCCGTTCGTCACAGGACGTGCAGGTTCGCGCCAAAGGTTGCTGCACGACCTTGGCCAGTTCACCCAGCAGCACCAGCTGCTCGCCGATGTCCAGGTTAAGCCGGCCCGTCAGGGGATCGACCAGCTCCAGCTGCCAGGCAAGCAGGGTCAGGCATGCCTCCACGGCCGGCAACGCTTCGCGCTGCAGGGAGCCGTCGCGGCAGGCCGGGGCGAGCAACTGTTGCAGGGCAGTGGTGTAATGGGCGACTTCGCGCAGGCCCAGGTGCGTGGCCTGGCGGGCGAGGCTATCGAGCGCATTGTCCAGACAGCGGCAGGCATCCGGGTCGCTGTCGATCAGCTCCAGATGCTGCAGGCACTCCTGGGCCTGGGTCAGCAGCACCTGAGCGTCCAGCAGAAACCGCTGCAGCGCATCATCGAACGATAAGGCACTGTCCTTCATGATGCCCCCGCGCGTAAGGCAGGCGCAGAGGACGGGCACGCCGAAACGATAGCTAGCAAAAGCCTGACTCCATTCATGCAATGAGAATGGCGTCACATTAATGGCTAAAGGATATTGCGAACATCAGGTTGCACCCGATTGTCGCTAAGGGTTTCCCTGATCCTTGCCTCAGGTAGGGAACTTTTTGCCGTGCTGCTGATTCGCTCGGAGGCGCCCGCAGTAAAGCATGATGTTAAATTGATATCAATTGTTTCACTGCATTTTCCGGCAAGGGTCAAGCTGGGCGTGAAGCCGCCGATACAAGGTGGATGATTTCAATTTTTCCGACTCAAGCCTGGGGGTTTTCCAATGGCTGGCATTCTCGACACGGTAGACCAACGTACGCAACTGGTGGGTGAGAACCGCCTGGAAATCCTGATGTTTCGCCTGGCTGGTCGCCAGCTGTTCGCGATCAACGTGTTCAAGGTCCAGGAAGTGCTTCAGTTGCCCAAGCTGACCCTCATGCCCCAGCGCCACGCTTTCGTCTGCGGGGTGGTCAACCTGCGCGGCCAGACCTTGCCAGTGATCGACCTGTCCCAGGCGATCGGCATGCGCCCGCTGCAGCCGGGGCCCGACAGCACCATCATCGTGACGGAGTACAACCGCTCGGTGCAGGCCTTCCTGGTGGGTGGTGTGGACCGGATCGTCAACATGAACTGGGAGGCGATCATGCCGCCGCCGACCAGCGCCGGGCGCCAGCATTACCTGACTGCCATCACCAAGGTCGATGACAAGCTGGTCGAAGTGATCGACGTGGAGAAGGTGCTGGCCGAGATCGTGCCTTACAACGCCCGGGTGTCCGGCGACAAGCTCGCTGACCCAGTGCTGGCGCGGGCGCGCGGCCGTGAAGTGCTGCTGGTGGACGACTCCAGCGTGGCCCTGGCGCAGTTGCGCGACACCCTGTCCCAGTTGGGCGTGAAGCTGCACGTGGCCAGTGACGGGCTGAAGGCGTTGCGCCTGCTCAAGGGCTGGGCCGATGCTGGCGAGGACGTCTGCAAAAAGCTGTTGATGGTGTTTACCGACGCCGAGATGCCGGAAATGGACGGCTACCGGCTGACTACCGAGATCCGCGGCGATGCCCGTTTGCGCCAGCTTTACGTGGTGCTGCACACCTCGCTGTCGGGCAGCTTCAACGAGTCCATGGTGAAGAAAGTGGGCTGCGACAACTTCCTGTCCAAGTTCCAGCCTGATCGCCTTGTCGATGTGGTCAAGCAGCGCCTGTTGCTGGATGCCGCTAGCGCGTGATCCAGGCCCCCTGCCGGGTATAAGCTTGGCGTTTTGCATGACGCGAGGCGGCAGGGATGTTTCTCAGTGAGTTGTATCGGTATCCGGTTAAGTCGGCGCAGGCGCAACGCCTGCAGGCTTCACCGGTAGGGTTGTTGGGGTTGCAGGGTGATCGGCGCTGGATGGTGGTGGAGGAGGAGAATGGACGCTTCCTCACCCAGCGTGCCTGGCCACAGCTTGGCCAGCTCAGGGCCAGCGAAGACGACAGCGGCCAGTTGTTGCTGCAGGCGCCGGGGCAGGCCGCGTTGGGTGTTCCGGTGCCGTTTGCCGACCAAGCACTGCGTGGTGTAACCATCTGGCGCGATACCTTGCGCGTGCCAGATGCCGGTGATGCGGCGGCGGCCTGGCTGAGCGAGCTGCTGGGCAAGGCCGTACGCCTGGTGCATTGCCCCGAGCAGCGCGCGCGCTACCTGCCCAGTGGCTATGGCCTGAATAGTGACCGGGCGGCGTTCCCGGACGGTTTTCCCTTGTCGCTGATCGGCCAGGGCTCGCTGGACGAACTCAACCGGCGTATCGGCCGCCCGCTGGAGATGCTGCGCTTTCGCCCCAACCTGGTGGTGCAGGGGGCGGCGCCTTTTGCCGAGGATGGCTGGAAGCGGATTCGCATCGGCAGCCTGGAGTTTCGCGTGCTCAAGCCCAGTGTGCGCTGCATCTTCACCACCATCGACCCGGCGACTGGCGAGCGCAGTGCCGACCGCGAACCGATGGCCACGCTCAGGACCTTCCGCGAAAAAGAGGGGAATGTGTTGTTCGGGCAGAACCTGGCGGTGGATGGTAGTGGGCAGCTTGAAGTAGGGATGGAAGTCGAAATCCTCGAATGACAAGGCGGCCTGCACCGGCCTCGTCGCGCGCTTGCCCGCGACGAGGCCGGTGCAGTTTCAGCGACCCTCACATGTCGTCAAAGTACCGCTCATGCCAATCCACCAGCGGCTGCGGCGAGTTGAGCTTCTGCCCGTAGATCACCGAATACGACAGCACGTTCTGCACATACTGGCGGGTCTCGTCGAACGGGATGGATTCTACCCACACATCGAAGCTCAGGTGCTTGGCGCCTTTGAGCCACTGCCGCACCCGCCCTGGGCCGGCGTTGTAGGCCGCCGAAGCGAGCACGCGGTTGCCGTTGAACTGGCTGTGCACCTGGCTCAGATAGGCGGCGCCGAGCTGGATGTTCTTGTCCGGGTTGAGCACCTGTGCTGGCGATGCCAAGGGAATGCTGAACTTGCGCGCGGTTTCCTTGGCAGTGGAGGGCATCAACTGCATCAGGCCGCTGGCGCCCACCGGGGAGCGTGCATCTTCCATGAAGGCGCTCTCCTGGCGGGTAATGGCGAATACCCAGCTCGAGTGCAGGCCGCGGACCTTGGCTTCACGCACCAGGGTGTCGCGGTGGGCCATCGGGAAGCGGATGTCCAGGTCGTCCCAGTACTGTGCCTGGCTGATGGTGCGAATGGCCGGGAAGTACCAGCGCAGGTCGTAGCCCAGGCGCGCCTGGGCGACCATTTCGTCACGGTTGAAGTGGCGGCTGACGTGGTACCACTCACGGCGCCCTTCGACGATCTGGCCGCGGGCATGGAACTCCAGTGCGCGGCGGATGCCCGGGGTGTTGCGCACCTTGTTGACCAGCTGCGGGCTCAGCACCAGCGGCTTGTTGTTCAGCTGGTAAGGGGTCTGCGCCCGGTCGGCGGCGAGGAAACCATAGAAGTCACGTTCGCGTGCCACATTCTTGTACAGCAGCGGGATTTGCGGGTTGTTCGGCTGCGCCAGCTCCAGGCTGCGGGCTTGCCAGTACTTCCAGCGGCTGCTGCTGGCCAGGTCCTGCGGCAAGCGCTTGGTCAGCTCGTAGGCGTCCTCCCAGCGGCCCAGGCGCAGCAGCAGGCGCAGGCGCCATTCGCTGACGATGTTATCGCGCAGCTCCGGGTCGTAGCGGGTCATCAGGTCGAGTGCGCGCGGGTCGTAGCGACGGGCCAGGGTCAGGCCGATCTCGCGGGCGATCGCCACCTTCTCGTCGCGGGAAAAATGCATGCGCTGGGCGTAGTCGTCGAGCAGCGCCATGGCCCGCTCCGGGTCCTGCCGGGCCAGGCGGCGCAGGCCGAGGCTGACCACGTCGGACATGGCTTCGTTGGCCGGGGTGAAGCGCGACGGCTGATTGAGCAGTTCGGGCTTTTGCGCCACGTCGACCAGCAGGCGCCCCTGTGGGCCGAGGGTGGTCAGGGTCTGGACCAGGTTGTTGGCCAGGCTGTAGTTGCGCGCCTGGGCCGCCAGCTTGGTGCGTTGCCAGCGCTTGGCCTCGGTCAGCTGGCCTTCGGCCGCCCACATGGCGAACAGCGTGTCGCAGGTGGCCGGCTGCGACTTGCCGACATTCCACAATTTGTCGGCGGTGGCGTAGCCCTCGGCACGCAGGCCATGGCTGAGCTGGTACTGGCCGTTGAGGCAGTCCAGTTCGGTGAAGTTGAGCTTGGGGTCGTAATACTTGACGAAGGTGTCCCAGTCGCCGCGTTCGGCCAGCCAGCGCAGCCAGCGCAGTTTCATCCAGTTGGCCTGGGGCAGGTCGCCATGCTTGGCGAGGAAGTCTTCGATTTCCTGATTGCTGGCGCTTTTCAGGCGCGCGGTGAGCTCGTCGTAGGCCAGGTAGGGCGTCAGCGGGTAGTCGCTGAGGGCCTGGGCATAGCGCAGGTACGGGCCCTTGTCGCCCTTGGCCAGCGCGCGCTTGGCCTCGTCATAGTACTGGCGTTGCAGGGTAAGGTCGGCGGCCTGCGCCGCGCAGGTGGCGGCAGAGAGCAGCAGGCAGGATGCAATATGTAACAGGCGGCTGCGCATGATACGTCCGGGCAGTTGAACCATGGGGAAGTGACGGCGGAGCCAGCACTGTTGGAAGCTATAGCCTTAGCTTAGCCGTTTGCCGGCGGCGGGTGAAAGCACTGTGCTTGTATCGGGATATTAAGTTCGACCAATTGTCGCCCAACCTTGGTCCGCCGGCCCGGCAGATGCCGTCCGGGACCAAGTCAGGTAGAATGCGCGCCCGATTTATGGAGACCAACATGACCCTGCTCAAATTCAGCGATGTGTCCCTTGCATTCGGCGCCATGCCGCTGCTGGACCACGTGTCCTGGCAGATCGCTCGTGGCGAGCGGGTGTGCATCATCGGCCGCAACGGCACCGGTAAGTCGAGCATGCTGCGCCTGGTCAAGGGCGAGCAGAAGGGAGACGACGGCGAGATCTGGCGTGCCCCGGGGCTGAAGATCGGTGAGCTGCCACAGGAGCTGCCGGTGGCCGACGAGCGCACGGTGTTCGACGTGGTGGCCGCCGGCCTGGATGGCGTCGGCGAGTTGCTGGCGCAGTTCCATCACCTGAGCCTGAATATCCAGGGTGATGAAGACCTGGAAAAACTCATGCACGTGCAGCACGAGCTGGAAGCCCGTGACGGCTGGCGCCTGCAGCAGGTGGTGGAAAGCACCCTCAGCCGCCTGCAACTGCCGGCCGACAAGACCCTGGCCGAGCTGTCCGGTGGCTGGCGCCGCCGTGTGCTCCTGGCCCAGGCGCTGGTGTCGGAACCCGACCTGCTGCTGCTCGATGAGCCCACCAACCACCTGGATATCGGTGCCATCGCCTGGCTCGAAGAGGCCCTGCGCGGCTTCAACGGCGCGGTGCTGTTCATTACCCACGACCGGTCCTTCCTGCAGAACCTGGCTACCCGTATCCTCGAACTGGACCGTGGCGGCCTGATCGACTGGAACGGCGACTATGCCAGCTTCCTGGTGCACAAGGAGGCTGCGCTGGCTGCCGAGGAAACCGCCAATGCGCTGTTCGACAAGCGCCTGGCCCAGGAAGAGGTATGGATCCGCCAGGGCATCAAGGCCCGCCGCACTCGCAACGAAGGCCGGGTGCGCGCACTCAAGGCTTTGCGTGTGGAGCGCAGCGAACGCCGCGAGCGCCAGGGCAAGGCCAACATCCAGATCGAGGCGGCGGAAAAGTCCGGCAAGCAGGTGATGGTGCTGGAGAACGTCAGCTTCCATCACCCGGACGGGCCGATGCTGGTGAAGGATTTTTCCATGGTCCTGCAGCGCGAAGACCGCATCGGCCTGCTGGGTGCCAACGGTACCGGCAAGACCACCTTGCTCAAGCTGATGCTCGGCGACCTGCAGCCGACCTCGGGCAAGGTCGAGCGCGGAACCAAGCTGGAAGTGGCCTATTTCGACCAGATGCGCCACCAGCTGGACCTGGAAAAGACGGTGATCGACAACCTGGCCGAAGGCCGCGACTTCATCGAGATCGATGGCCAGAACCGCCACGTGCTGAGCTACCTGGGCGATTTCCTGTTCAGCCCGCAGCGTGCCCGTACGCCGGTCAAGGCGCTGTCCGGTGGTGAACGTGCACGGCTGTTGCTGGCCAAGTTGTTCAGCAAGCCGGCCAACCTGCTGGTGCTGGACGAACCGACCAACGACCTGGACGTGGAAACCCTCGAGCTGCTCGAAGAAGTGCTGTCCAACTACAAGGGTACCGTGCTGATGGTCAGCCACGACCGGGCCTTCCTCGACAACGTCGTCACCAGCACCCTGGTGTTCGAGGGCGAGGGCAAGGTGCGCGAGTACGTGGGGGGTTATGAAGACTGGATCCGCCAGGGTGGTTCGCCGAAGTTGCTGGGCGTGACCGAGAGCAAAGGCGGCAAGTCCGAGCTCAACAGCGCGGTGGTGGAGAAGGTCGAAGCCAAGCCTGCTCCTGCGCCGGTTGCTGCGGCGGCCGATGCCTCGAAGAAGAAGCTCAGTTACAAGCTGCAGCGCGAGCTGGAGATGCTGCCTGGGCAGATCGACGAACTGGAGCAGCGCATGGCCGAAGCTCAGGAAGAGGTGAATGCGGCGGGCTTCTATCAGCGGCCGATTGCGGAAACCTCGGCAGTGCTGGCGAAGATCGAGAAGCTGCAGGCCGAGCTGGATGTGTTGGTCGAGCGCTGGGCCGAGCTGGAAGGCTGATCGGCGTCAGCCTGGGCCGGCGTCTTCGCGGGCAAGCCCGCGAAAGGGCCGGTACAGGTCAAATCATTCTTTTTTCTGCAGCCTTACCGCCAGCACATCGCACGGCGCGCCATGCAGCACGTCATTGGCCGTGGAGCCCAGCAGCAACGCCAGGCCATGGCGGCCGTGGCTGCCGACCACGATCAGGTCGCACTTCTGGTCCTTGGCCAGCTGGTGGATTTCCTGGCGCGGCTGGCCATAGGTCAGGTGCGAGTCGCCGCGGTGGATGTCCGGGTACTTGTTGAACAGGCGTTCCATGCGCTCCTTGGCCTGGTCGAACTGCTGCTGTTGCAGTTGCGACAGGTCCATGGGTACGTCACCGCCGAACGCCATGGCCATCGGCTCGACGATATGTACCAGTGAAACCTTGGCATTTGACGGTGTCGCCAGCGCCATGGCGCGTTTGATCACCGGGTCGCATTCTTCGGTCAGGTCGACGGCGACCAGAAGATGTTCGTATTGCATGAGCGGAACTCCTGACAATCGCGATAGAAGAAGTATGGTCGCTTTCGGGCGGGTCTTCCGTGAAAAATGGCTAACCGGCTCATTTGCAACGTTTTATGGGAGCTACTGATATGACGGTATTGCTGGTGGTGTCAATCCTTGCGCTGATCCTCAGCCCGCTTTCCTGGTTGCGCACCTCGCGCAAGCAGAGCGAGCAGATGAAGTTGCGCCTGGAGGCACGGCGCATGGGCCTGGCCATGCAACTGGCGCCCCAGCAGTGGCCGCACTGGCTGGAACGGCAACCGCCAAGCCCGTGCCCGCAATACCATCGGGCGCGTCGACGCGGGCATGAGGATAGTTTCAGCTTCTGGCAGATCAGCCCGGGGGTATGGTGGAACCAGTGGCGTGAGCCCTGTGAAGACCCCCGTTTCATGGAGGCCTTGGCGCGCTTGCCAGCGAGCGCCTACAAGGTCGAAGCCGATGCGCGGATGATCGCCCTGTACTGGACCGAGCGGGGCGATACGGCAGTGTTGCGGGATGTTGCCTACGTCCTTGAAACCCTGGCCTGATCATTCACCACTCCCACAAGGGCTACGGCGTCTTCTACAGCGTTAACGACAAAGCGGCGGCCTGGCATACCCCTGAAGGGATGGGGTGCCAAGTCGCCGCTTTGCGTTCTGCTACGCAGAAAGGCCAGGCAGGCCGGGTATTCAATCATGCAAGTGGCAGTGTAGCTGCCAGGCATTGTCGCGCAAGCTGAAAAGCCGCAGCGCTTCCCCGTCGTCTGTGGTCAATCGCTGACATGAATGGTCAGCGATCACTGTCATCATGTTTTGCCCCTGGGCGATACAAAATGACTGGAAAGTCGCTTTTTCAACCAGTTCGGGAGCATTTGACAACGCCGATCTTTTCGGAGAATGTGTGCACACCCAAATCAAACGGGCGTATGAATTGAGCGTTTGTATGTCACCACGCCAAGCCATACTCCCGAATAGCGCGCTGACGGGTGTGCCTGGGGCAGGGCAGCTAGGCCTGCTTTTGCTGCAGCGATCGGCGTGTACGTTCAGCTTCCATATCGTGGAGATCAGTTGATGATTTACGAAGGTAAAGCCATCACGGTTAAGGCTCTTGAAAGTGGCATCGTCGAGCTCAAGTTCGACCTCAAGGGTGAGTCCGTCAACAAGTTCAACCGCCTGACCCTGAACGAGCTTCGCCAGGCCGTCGATGCCATCCAGGCCGACGCCTCGGTCAAGGGCGTGATCGTCAGCAGTGGCAAGGACGTGTTCATCGTCGGCGCCGACATCACCGAGTTCGTCGACAACTTCAAGCTGCCCGAGGCCGAACTGGTCGCCGGCAACCTGGAAGCCAACCGCATCTTCAACGCCTTTGAAGACCTCGAAGTACCGACCGTGGCCGCCATCAACGGCATCGCCCTGGGCGGTGGCCTGGAAATGTGCCTGGCCGCCGACTATCGGATCATGTCCAGCAGCGCCAAGATCGGCCTGCCGGAAGTCAAGCTGGGTATCTACCCGGGCTTCGGTGGTACCGTGCGCCTGCCGCGCCTGATCGGTTCGGACAATGCCATCGAGTGGATCGCCGCCGGCAAGGAAAACCGAGCCGAAGACGCCTTGAAAGTCGGGGCTGTCGACGCCGTCGTTGCGCCTGAATTGCTGATGGCCGGTGCCCTCGACCTGATCAAGCGCGCCATCAGTGGCGAACTGGACTACAAGGCCAAGCGCCAGCCCAAGCTGGAAAAGCTCAAGCTCAACGCCATCGAGCAGATGATGGCCTTCGAAACCGCCAAGGGCTTCGTCGCCGGCCAGGCCGGCCCGAACTACCCGGCGCCGGTCGAAGCCATCAAGACCATCCAGAAGGCCGCCAATTTCGGCCGTGACAAAGCCCTGGAAGTGGAAGCGGCAGGCTTTGCCAAGCTGGCCAGGACTTCGGTTGCCGAAAGCCTGGTTGGCCTGTTCCTGAACGACCAGGAGCTCAAGCGCAAAGCCAAGGCCCACGACGAAATCGCCCACGACGTGAAGCAGGCCGCCGTGCTCGGTGCCGGCATCATGGGTGGCGGCATCGCCTACCAGTCGGCGGTCAAGGGCACCCCGATCCTGATGAAGGATATCCGCGAAGAAGCCATCCAGCTGGGCCTGAACGAGGCTTCCAAGCTGCTTGGCAATCGTGTCGAGAAGGGTCGCCTGACCCCGGCCAAGATGGCCGAGGCACTCAACGCCATCCGTCCGACCCTGTCCTATGGCGATTTCGCCAATGTCGACATCGTTGTCGAAGCGGTGGTCGAGAACCCGAAGGTCAAGCAGGCGGTGCTGGCTGAAGTCGAGGGCCAGGTGAAGGACGATGCGATCCTCGCCTCGAACACTTCGACCATTTCCATCAACCTGCTGGCCAAGGCGCTCAAGCGCCCGGAAAACTTCGTTGGCATGCACTTCTTCAACCCGGTGCACATGATGCCGCTGGTGGAAGTCATCCGTGGCGAGAAGTCCAGTGACGTGGCGGTCGCTACCACCGTTGCCTACGCCAAGAAAATGGGCAAGAACCCGATCGTGGTCAACGACTGCCCGGGCTTCCTGGTCAACCGCGTGCTGTTCCCGTACTTCGGCGGTTTCGCCAAGCTGGTCAGTGCCGGTGTCGACTTCGTGCGTATCGACAAGGTCATGGAAAAGTTCGGCTGGCCGATGGGCCCGGCGTACCTGATGGACGTGGTTGGCATCGACACCGGCCACCACGGTCGTGACGTGATGGCCGAAGGCTTCCCCGACCGCATGAAGGACGAGCGTCGCTCGGCCGTCGACGCCCTGTACGAGGCCAACCGCCTGGGCCAGAAGAATGGCAAAGGCTTCTACGCCTACGAAACCGACAAGCGTGGCAAGCCGAAGAAGGTCGCCGACGCCAGCGTGCTCGACGTGCTCAAGCCGATCGTCTTCGAGCAGCGTGAAGTCAGCGACGAAGACATCATCAACTGGATGATGATCCCGCTGTGCCTGGAGACTGTGCGCTGCCTGGAAGACGGCATCGTCGAAACCGCTGCCGAAGCCGACATGGGCCTGGTCTATGGCATTGGCTTCCCTCCCTTCCGCGGTGGCGCGCTGCGTTACATCGACTCGATCGGTGTGGCCGAATTCGTTGCCCTGGCCGATCAGTACGCCGACCTGGGGCCGCTGTACCACCCGACCGCCAAGCTGCGTGAAATGGCCAAGAACGGCCAGCGCTTCTTCAACTGAGCGGTCAACGAGCTAGAGCGAGAGATTTGATATGAGCCTGAATCCAAGAGACGTGGTGATTGTCGACTTCGGTCGCACGCCAATGGGCCGCTCCAAGGGTGGCATGCATCGCAATACCCGTGCCGAAGACATGTCGGCACACCTGATCAGCAAGCTGCTGGAACGCAACGGCAAGGTCGACCCGAAAGAGGTCGAGGACGTGATCTGGGGCTGCGTCAACCAGACCCTGGAGCAGGGCTGGAACATCGCCCGCATGGCCTCGCTGATGACCCAGATCCCGCATACTTCCGCAGCGCAGACTGTCAGCCGTCTGTGCGGCTCGTCGATGAGCGCGCTGCACACCGCCGCACAGGCAATCATGACCGGTAACGGTGATGTGTTCGTGGTCGGTGGTGTGGAGCACATGGGCCACGTCAGCATGATGCATGGCGTGGATCCCAACCCGCACCTGTCCCTGCACGCCGCCAAGGCCTCTGGGATGATGGGTCTGACCGCGGAAATGCTCGGCAAGATGCACGGCATTAGCCGTGAGCAGCAGGACCTGTTCGGCCTGCGTTCGCACCAGCTGGCCCACAAGGCCACGGTCGAAGGCAAGTTCAAGGACGAAATCATCCCGATGCAGGGCTATGACGAGAACGGCTTCCTGAAGGTGTTCGACTTCGACGAAACCATTCGCCCGGAAACCACCCTCGAAGGCCTGGCCTCGCTCAAGCCGGCGTTCAACCCCAAGGGCGGTACCGTCACTGCCGGCACCTCGTCGCAGATCACCGACGGTGCTTCGTGCATGATCGTCATGTCCGGCCAGCGCGCCATGGACCTGGGCATCCAGCCGTTGGCCGTCATCCGTGCCATGGCAGTGGCCGGTGTCGACCCGGCGATCATGGGCTACGGCCCGGTGCCATCGACCCAGAAAGCCCTCAAGCGTGCCGGCCTGACCATGGCCGACATCGACTTCATCGAGCTCAACGAAGCCTTCGCTGCACAGGCCCTGCCAGTGCTGAAAGATTTGAAAGTGCTCGACAAGATGGATGAGAAGGTTAACCTGCACGGCGGCGCCATTGCCTTGGGCCACCCGTTCGGTTGTTCCGGGGCACGGATTTCCGGCACCCTGCTCAACGTCATGAAGCAGAATGGCGGTACCCTGGGGGTGGCGACCATGTGTGTCGGCCTCGGCCAAGGTATCACCACTGTCTTTGAACGCGTCTGATCGCGTTGAGGGACAGCGACCGGGGCCTTGTGCCCCGGTTTTGTTTTTTTCAGGTTTTTTTCAAGAGGGTGGGCAACATGCAGATACAACCAGGCATATACCGGCACTACAAAGGGCCTGAGTACCGTGTCTTCAGTGTTGCACGGCACTCCGAAAGCGAAGAGTGGATGGTGTTCTACCAATGCCTGTATGGTGATTACAGCTTCTGGGTACGGCCACTTTCGATGTTCCAGGAGTCCGTCGAGGTTGACGGCGAGCAGGTGCCACGCTTTGCTTTGGTCAAGGCCGAAGAGGGGCTGTCCGGGCCGCCGGGCAAGTCGCAAGCGTGATAGTCCGAACTTGACCTCACACTTTTGCCACTATATATAGCGGTGCCGCGTCTGGCACCTGACGCGTTTTTCATCTTCAGATTCAGGAATACTCCGATCCATGGGCAAATCGCTGGTCATTGTGGAATCCCCGGCCAAGGCCAAGACCATCAACAAGTACCTGGGCAACCAGTACGTGGTGAAGTCGAGTATCGGCCATATCCGAGACCTCCCCACCAGCGGTTCGGCCAGCGCCAGCAAAGAGCCGGCCGCCAAGCGTGGCAAGGCTGCGGCTGAGGCGCCGGCGCTGTCGCCGAAGGAAAAGGCCCGGCGCCAGCTGGTCGCACGCATGGGCGTCGACCCTGACCACGGCTGGAAGGCCAAGTACGAGATCCTGCCTGGCAAGGAAAAGGTGATCGAAGAACTGCGCCGCCTGGCCAAGGATGCCGACACCATCTATCTCGCAACCGACTTGGACCGCGAAGGGGAGGCCATCGCCTGGCACCTGCGCGAGGCCATTGGCGGCGACGACAGCCGCTACAAGCGCGTGGTGTTCAACGAAATTACCAAGAAGGCCATCCAGGACGCCTTCTCGCAGCCGGGCGAGCTGGATATCGACCGGGTCAATGCCCAGCAGGCGCGGCGCTTCCTTGACCGTGTTGTCGGCTACATGGTTTCGCCACTGCTGTGGGCCAAGATTGCCCGCGGCCTGTCCGCCGGCCGTGTACAGTCGGTGGCGGTGAAGCTGGTGGTGGAGCGCGAGCGCGAGATCCGCGCGTTCATCCCGGAAGAATACTGGGAAATCCACGCCGACCTCGGCACGGCCAAGAACGCCAAGGTGCGCTTCGAAGTGGCGCGCGAGAAGGGCGAGGCCTTCAAGCCGCTGAACGAAGCCCAGGCCATGGCTGCGCTGGAAAAGCTCAAGGCGTCCAGTTACAGCGTGGTCAAGCGCGAAGACCGTCCGACCAGCAGCAAGCCGTCGGCACCGTTCATTACCTCCACCTTGCAGCAGGCCGCCAGCAACCGCCTGGGCTTCGGGGTGAAGAAAACCATGATGATGGCCCAGCGCTTGTACGAAGCCGGCTACATCACCTACATGCGTACCGACTCGACCAACCTGTCGGCCGACGCTCTGGACATGGCGCGCAGCTACATCGAGCGTGAATTCGGCAAGCAGTACCTGCCGGATGCACCGTTGGTGTATGGCAGCAAGGAAGGCGCCCAGGAGGCGCACGAAGCGATTCGCCCTTCCGACGTCAATACCCACCCGACCAAGCTCAGTGGCATGGAACGTGACGCCGAGCGCCTGTACGAGCTGATCTGGCGCCAGTTCCTGGCCTGCCAGATGCCGCCGGCGCAGTACCTGTCCACCAGCGTCACCGTGGCAGCTGGCGACTTCGAGCTGCGCGCCAAGGGGCGTATCCTCAAGTTCGACGGTTATACCCGTGTGCTGCCGCAGCAGAGCAAACCGGGCGAAGACGACGTGTTGCCGGAGATGGTCCAGGGTGAAGCGCTGAAGCTGATTCAGATCGACCCGAGCCAGCACTTCACCAAGCCACCGGCGCGCTTCACCGAAGCCAGCCTGGTCAAGGAAATGGAGAAGCGCGGCATCGGCCGTCCGTCGACCTACGCGGCGATCATCTCGACCATCCAGGACCGTGGTTATGTGACCCTGCACAACCGCCGCTTCTACTCGGAAAAAATGGGCGACATCGTCACCGAGCGCCTGTCCGAGAGCTTCTCCAACCTGATGGACTACGGCTTTACCGCCGACATGGAAGAGAACCTCGACGACGTGGCCCAGGGTGAGCGTGACTGGAAGAACGTGCTCGACGAGTTCTATGGCGACTTCAGCAAGAAGCTGCAGACTGCCGAGTCCAGTGAAGACGGCATGCGCGCCAACCAGCCGACCATGACCAACATTCCGTGCAAGGAATGTGGCCGCCCGATGATGATTCGTACCGCTTCGACCGGCGTGTTCCTCGGCTGCTCGGGCTACAGCCTGCCGCCTAAAGAGCGCTGCAAGGCCACCGTCAACCTGGTGCCCGGCGATGAGATTGCTGCCGACGACGAGGGTGAATCGGAATCCCGTGTGCTGCTGGGCAAGCACCGCTGCCCGATCTGCGCCACGGCGATGGATGCCTACCTGCTGGACGAGAAGCACAAGCTGCACATCTGCGGCAACAACCCGGATTGCGCCGGCTACGAGATCGAGGAAGGCAACTATCGCATCAAGGGCTACGAAGGGCCGAGCCTGGAGTGCGACAAGTGCGGCAGCGAGATGCAGCTGAAGACTGGCCGCTTCGGCAAGTTCTTCGGTTGCACCAACCCGGCCTGCAAGAACACCCGCAAGCTGCTCAAGAGCGGCGAGGCAGCGCCACCGAAGATGGACAAGGTGGATATGCCGGAGCTCAAGTGCGAGAAGGTCGACGACACCTACGTGTTGCGTGATGGCGCTTCGGGGCTGTTCCTGGCTGCCAGCCAGTTCCCCAAGAACCGTGAGACGCGTGCGCCGCTGGTGCTGGAGATCGTGCCGCACAAGCACGAGATCGATCCGAAGTACCACTTCTTGTGCGATGCGCCACAGAAGGATCCGGACGGCCGGCCTGCGGTGATCCGCTACAGCCGCAAGACCAAGGAGCAATACGTGCAGTCCGAAGTCGACGGCAAGCCGACCGGCTGGAAGGCGTTCTACGACGGTGGTGCATGGAAGGTTGAAGACAAGCGCTGATCCTTCGGTGCTGTGATTGGGGCCGCTTTGCGGCCCCAATCATTTATGATGCAGCTATCCGCCTTGCAACCTCATGGGAGGGCACTGAGATGGCCCAGGAACTCTACACCCGCACCAACCAGAAACTGTTCTTCGCCGGCCTCGCCCTGGAGTCCATGGCCAAGGCCGAACAAAGCCAGGCGATGAACGCCCAGGGCCTGGTCCAGGCCGAGCGCGAGTCGGCACTGTTCCATCTGTACGGCGCGCTGCTGGGGCTGTGCCATGAGATCGGTGGTTTCTACCGCCTGCCTGTCGTCGCTAGCGTCGAACAGGCACTGGCCGACGATGCCTTGAACGGTATCGCCATCCCGGAAGTGGCCGAACTACTGGAACTCGCCCGCCAGCGCGAAACCTGGCTGGCACAGATGCTAGGTGCTTATGCCGATTTGTTCCGACCACCGGTCGCGAAAAAAGCGCCAAAAACCGACGTCACCCAGCCACTGATCCAGGCTGTCAACCTCGATGAGGCCGAGCATCCGGCGCTGTCGCGCATCGAGCTGGAAAGCTGGCGCAACAACCTCAAGGGCTTGGTGAGACGTTTCCGCGACGCGTTGAGTGAGTGCTGATAGCCGCTACGGCTGGTACAATACTGGCCTTTCGCGGAGAACTGCCATTTATGTCTACGTCGTTTCTGGAAATTGTCGAGTTGCCTGATGGCCGCATCGAACTGCGTCGCGCCGAGGATGAGGGCTCTCTGGTAACCCTGGATTTCTCGGAAGACGCCAAGGCGTTCCTGCAGGGTCAGCATGTGGAAGTGGCCAAGGCCATGCTCAGTGTGGGCGTGCAAATGGCCGGTCGCCTGATGGATGGCGAACTCGAGCGTGACGAGGGGCCGCGCGTGCTGCACTGAGAGGCAGCGCGGCATCAGGTGTCATGCGGTAACAGGCAAAGCCTGAACATCAGCCGAGGCGGATGTTCAGGCTTTGTGCGTTTCCGGCACTGGCTGCACGCAGCAATTGCTGGCGTGCAGTGGCATTCACATTGCCGAGCCAGCTGACCACGGTGTGGCTGCGGCCCAGGCGCAGTGCTTCGCAGGCCAGTTGCAGTGGGCTTTGATTGCCTCGGGGTTGCAGCAGCAGAATGCGTTCACGGTTGAGCCCGGCATCACGCAGCCAGGCCTGGGTCAGACTCGATGGCGGAGCGATCAAGGTCAGCCAACGGGCCTCGTCCTCTTCGCTCAGCTCGCGCAGTACCGGTGCCAGCAGGCTTTGGCAGTGCCCGGGAGCGCCGCGCAGCGAGAGTTCGCTGAACAGCTCGGGCTGGCTGCTCTTGCGTGCCAGCTCAGTGGTTTTCAGGCCTGGCAAGACTGGCTGGGCGAGGAAGGCTTCGAACAATGGCAACTGGGCTTGCTCGGGTGCGTGAATGAACTGCTGCATGACGCCTCCTGGATCAGCGGCGAATGACGCCGACGCTCAAACCCTCGATCACCAGTTCCTGTTCTTTCAGGTCGACTTCGATAGGGGCGAATTCGGGGTTTTCGGCAAGCAACCAGACCTTGCTGCCTTCACGCTTGAACCGCTTGACGGTGACTTCGTCGCCGATACGGGCCACGACGATCTGGCCGTTGCGCGCTTCGCGGCAGGTATGTACCGCCAGCAGGTCGCCATCGAGGATGCCGATGTCCTTCATGCTCATGCCGTGCACGCGCAACAGGTAGTCGGCCTGGGGGTGGAAAAAGTCGGGATTGATATTGCAGGATTGCTCGATGTGTTGTTCGGCAAGGATTGGCGCACCGGCGGCGACCCGACCGATGATCGGCAGGCCGCTTTCTTCGGCCTTGGCTTCGAAGCCGGGGATGCGAATGCCGCGAGAGGCGCCCGGGGTCATTTCGATCGCGCCTTTGCGGGCGAGGGCCTTGAGGTGTTCCTCGGCGGCATTGGGCGACTTGAAGCCCAGCTCCTGAGCGATCTCGGCGCGCGTTGGCGGGAAGCCGTTGTCTTCCAGGCAACGCTTGATGAACGCGAGAATTTCGGCTTGGCGTGGCGTCAGTTTCAACATGTTGGGCGCTCTGTCTTTTTGTACAGTGACTGGGATTATATACAGTGCCGAGTGCGCTGCAAGCTACCCGTAGCAAGAAAATGCGAAACGGCGCTGCAGCTCCTGGCTAGCGCCGCTCCTGTTTTGAAGCTTGCAGCGTGAAGCGCGCCGTCTTTTAATGGCGACCGACCAGTCATCGAGCCTTGACATAAGCAGGGCTGAAACGTATGTTTCAAACACCTGTTTGTCTGGCGGAGTAGTCGGAGTAGTCATGGCCCAATCGGAAACCGTTGAACGCATTCTCGATGCTGCCGAGCAGCTGTTCGCGGAAAGGGGGTTCGCCGAAACCTCGTTGCGGCTGATTACCAGCAAGGCCGGGGTCAACCTGGCGGCGGTCAACTATCACTTCGGTTCCAAGAAGGCCCTGATCCAGGCAGTATTCTCGCGCTTCCTCGGGCCATTCTGCGCCAGCCTCGAGCGCGAGCTGGAGCGGCGCCAGGCAAAGCCTGAGCACAAGCCCAGCCTCGAAGAGCTGCTGGAAATGCTGGTGGAGCAGGCCCTGGCCGTGCAGCCACGCAGCAACAACGACCTGTCGATCTTCATGCGCCTGCTGGGCCTGGCCTTCAGCCAGAGCCAGGGCCACCTGCGGCGGTACCTGGAAGACATGTATGGCAAGGTGTTCCGCCGCTACATGCTGCTGGTCAACGAGGCCGCACCGCGCATCCCGCCGCTCGAGCTGTTCTGGCGGGTGCACTTCATGCTCGGTGCCGCAGCCTTCAGCATGTCTGGTATCAAGGCCCTGCGCGCGATCGCCGAGACCGACTTCGGCATCAACACCTCGATCGAGCAGGTAATGCGCCTGATGGTGCCGTTCCTGGCAGCTGGCATGCGCGCTGATAGTGGCGTCACCGATGACGCCATGGCCGCCGCCCAGTTGCGCCCGCGCAGCAAGACCGGCACCGTCACTGCCAAGGCCTGAAGGCTGGGCGGGGCAGGGCGCTTCGGCTAAGCTAGCGCCCATGTCCGATCTCGATCTGCTGCACATTTCCCTTGCCGATCAGTGCCTGTATGGTTTCAGCCGTGGCCAGCTATGCCTGCGCCTGCCGGTTTCCACCGCGCGCAACGGTGCCGGCGAACGCAATGGCTCGGGCTGCACGCCGTGCGGCTTGCACCAGGTGCGGGCGAAGATCGGCGCAGGCCTGCCGTTGAATGCGGTACTGGCCGGGCGGCGCTGGACCGGCGAGGTGTGGTCGCCGGCTTTGCAGGCGCGGTATCCCGGCCGTGACTGGATCCTCACCCGCATCCTCTGGCTCAGCGGTTGCGAACCCGGGGTCAACCGCCTTGGCGCGGTCGATACCTTCCGCCGCTATATCTACCTGCATGGCACGCCGGATACGGAACCCATGGGTGTAGCGCTGTCCCATGGTTGCATACGCCTGCGCAATACCGATTTGCTCAGCCTGTTCGAGCGCGTGCCGGCCCATTGCCTGGTACGCATCGAGCAGGCCGCTTGCCCCCAGTGGGCTTCTCTCAGTCTCCAATGAAGGATTTCCCATGACTGTCAGCCTGCAAGGCTCCTTGATGGTGGACATCGCCGGTAAATGGCTGACCGCCGAAGACCGTCACCTGCTGCGCCAGCCTGAAGTGGCCGGCCTGATCATCTTTGCCCGCAACGTCGACAGCCCGCGCCAGGTGCGTGAGCTGTGCGCCTCCATTCGTGCCATCCGCCCCGACCTGATCCTGGCGGTGGACCAGGAAGGTGGTCGCGTGCAGCGCCTGCGCCAGGGGTTCGTGCGCCTGCCAGCCATGCGCGCGCTGGCCGACAACGATAACGCCGAGTACCTGGCCGAGCAGTGCGGCTGGCTGATGGCGACCGAGGTGTTGGCGGTTGGCCTGGACCTCAGCTTCGCCCCGGTGCTCGACCTGGACCACCAGCGCAGCGCGGTGGTTGGCAGCCGCGCCTTCGAGGGTGACCCGTTGCGCGCCACGCAACTGGCCGCGGCGTTCATCCGTGGCATGAACGCGGCTGGCATGGCCGCATGTGGCAAACATTTCCCGGGCCACGGCTGGGCCGAGGCGGACTCGCATGTGGCGATCCCCACGGATGAGCGCAGCCTCGAGCAACTGCGTCAGGCCGACCTGGTGCCGTTCACCCGTTTGAGTGGGCAGTTGGCGGCAGTGATGCCGGCGCATGTCATTTACCCGCAGGTCGACAATCAGCCGGCCGGCTTCTCGCGGCGCTGGCTGCAGGACATCCTGCGTGGCGAGCTGGGCTTTGACGGGGTGATCTTCAGTGACGACCTGTCGATGGCCGGCGCGCATGTGGTCGGCGATGCGGCCAGCCGGATAGAAGCGGCCTTGACTGCAGGCTGCGACATGGGGCTGGTGTGCAACGACCGGGCGGCCGCAGAGCTGGCACTGAGCGCGGCCCAGCGGATGAAGGTCAAGCCTTCGCCGCGGATTGCACGGATGCGCGGGCGTGGCTTCGCGCGCACCGACTACCGCCAGCAGCCCCGGTGGCTGGAGGCGTTGGGGGCGTTGAAGGAAGCGCAATTGGTCGACTGACCGCGTCGACCTCTTCGCGGGCACGCCCGCTCCCACAGGTGCGGCACCGCCCTTGAGAGCACTGATATCCCTGTGGGAGCGGGCGAGCCCGCGAAGAGGTCGGTACCGGCAGTGAAGGTATCTGGGCTATCGCCCGCGCTTCCCGGGCAACGGCGCGAACAACGCCTCGATTTCTTCATCCCCCAGCCGCCACTGGCCGGCCTGGCCACCATCCAGCAGGCCCGCTGCCAGCGCCGCTTTTTCCTGCTGCAACAGCTGGATCTTCTCTTCCACCGTGCCCCGGGTGATCAGCTTGAACACGAACACCGGTTTGTCCTGGCCAATGCGGTAGGCGCGATCGGTGGCCTGGTTCTCGCTGGCCGGGTTCCACCAAGGGTCGAAGTGGATCACCGTGTCTGCCGCCGTCAGGTTCAGCCCCACGCCACCTGCCTTGAGGCTGATCAGGAACACTTCGCTGTCACCCTGCTGGAATTGCTGCACCGGCGTGCGCCGGTCGCGGGTATCGCCGGTCAGCAGACTATAGCGGATCTTGCGCTTGTGCAGTTCCTCCTCGATCAGCGCCAGCATCGAGGTGAACTGTGAAAACAGCAGCACCCGGCGCCCTTCGCTGAGCAGCTCTTCGAGCATTTCCAGCAGCGCGCCCAGCTTGCCCTTGTCTGCCTGGTTGCCTTTGCTTTCCACCCCTTTGACCAGGCGCAGGTCGCAACATACCTGGCGCAGCTTGAGCAGGGCGTCGAGGATGACGATCTGGCTGCGTGCGGCACCATTGCGGGCGATTTCGTCGCGGACTTTCTTGTCCATGGCTACCCGCACGGCCTCGTAGGTGTCACGCTGGGCATCGCTGAGTTCGACCCAGTGCACCATTTCGGTCTTGGCCGGCAGCTCGGTGGCCACTTGCTCCTTGGTGCGGCGCAGCAGGAACGGGCGGATGCGGTTGGCCAGGTGGGCCATGCGCTCACTGTCGCCGTGGCGTTCGATCGGTGTGCGGTAGTCCTGGTTGAAGCGCTTCAGGTCGCCCAGCCAGCCGGGCATGAGGAAGTGGAAGATCGACCACAGCTCGCCGAGGTTGTTCTCCATCGGCGTGCCGGTCAGGCATACGCGCTGCCCGGCCTGCAACTCGCAGACGGCGAGGGCGGCCTTGCTGGTGCTGCTCTTGATGTTCTGCGCCTCGTCCAGCACCAGCACCTGCCAGGTGTGGGCGCGCAGGTGTTCGAGGTCGCGGGGTACCAGGGCATAGGTAGTCAGCACCAGGTCATAATCATGCAGCTTGGCGAAATGCTTGCTGCGCCCTGGGCCGTGCAGGGCCAGAACCCGCAGATCGGGGGCGAAGCGTTGAGCTTCATCGAGCCAGTTCGGTATCAGGCTGGTGGGCATGACGGCCAGGGCCGGTGCACTCAGGCGACCGGACTCCTTTTCCAGCAGCAGGTGCGCCAGGGCCTGCAAGGTCTTGCCCAGGCCCATGTCGTCGCCAAGGATGCCGCCGGTACCCATTTCCCGCAGCGCCTGCAGCCAGTTCAGGCCTTGTTGCTGGTAAGGGCGCAGGCTGGCCTGCAGGCCGGCTGGTGGTTGCACCTGCAGGTCGCGGGCATCGCGCAGGCGGCGGCCGAGATCGCGCACCTGCTCGCCGCCTTCCCAGCGCAACGGCAGGCCTTCGATTTCGTTCAGGCGCGCAGCGTCGGCACGGTCCAGGCGCAGCGATGGGCCTGTGGCATCGTCGTGCAGGTAAAGTTCGCCAAGGGTCCCCATGACCGCCTTGATCCGCCCGTAAGGCAGGGCGACACGCAAGGCCGGGGCGTCCAGGCGCCCGCGGTTGAGGTCGATCAGCAGGTGTTCGTCATCGCTGCGCCGGGCCAGTTCACTGGGGCGCAGCAGTTCCGGGTTGCTGCGCAGCAGTTGCAGCACGATCGGCAGCAGGCTGTGGCGCTGGCCATCGACCACGATGCCCAGCTCCAGGTCGAACCATTCATGGCCGGGCGCTTCGTCAATGCTGGCGTACCAGTCGTCAACCTCCTGCAGGTTGAAGGCAAAGTCGCGCTGGATGTCGATGTTCCAGCCGGCCTCGCGCAGGCGTGGCAAGCCTTCGCGGGCGAAGCGCAGCCAGGCTTCGTCGTCGGGCAGCTGGAGCATCTCGCCAGCGCTGTCCGGCAGCGCCTTGCTCTGCCGGGTCGCGGCTTTGAAACCGAAGTCGCGCAGCACCTTGCGCAGCGCTTGCTCCGCCTGTGGCTGGCGCTGGATGCGCTGGCTGGTGTTGCCTATCAGGCGTGTCAGTGGCTTGTCATCATTGCCGCTGGCGCGCAGCCCGTCGTAGTCGAATGCCAGCGCTGCACGGTGCTGCAACTGCCGTTGCATGCGGCCGGTCTTGGGCATGTAGGCGCTGAATTCGAGGCTGCCCAGGGTCAGACGCCCTGTAGGCCGGATGCCTTCGATTTGTTCGGTGCTGACGGCGGTTGGCGTGGGAACCTGGCGGTTCAGCGCGTTCAGGCGATGGCTCAAAGGAATGACCAGGTGCTCAGGGACAACAGGCGCGCGCGCGAGCTGGCTGGCAATGAAGGGGTCGAGGTCATGGCGCAGCTTGCCGGTCTGATGCGACTGCCGGTCAACATAGTGCATGGGCTCGATGGGTAGCACCTGCAGCGGCAGATGGCCGTCATGGTACCAGGCGCCGCGGTAGCTGCCGTTGTCCAGCCTGACCCAGCGGAATTCGGCGTCCAGCTCCGGCCCAGGGCAAAGTGGTGCAACGTCGTCTTCGAACAGAAGGCGACCCGTGGCCAGGGCATAGTCGTAGAGCTCCGCGCCCTGCTTGCCTTCCAGTTGCACCACCGGGGTGATCGTCTGGCTGCGCGCATCAATCAGGCGCAGCAGCCGGGCATCGTCCTCTGTGACGTAGCGGGGGGTGTAGTAGATCATCTCGGGCATCGATGTGATGCGGCTGATCTTCAGGGTGCCGTCTGCTTGCCGGGTAGCCTTGAGCGGTTCGAGCCGACAGTGCTCACGTTCCATGTGAATGCGGTAGTAGATGGCCGGGCCCTTGCGCGCGGGCTCGAGAGCGGGGGCGGGCTGGGCGGGTGATTCAAGGGCCTGGACCCACAGGTTGAGGTCGGGTGGCAGTGACAGTGCGGCTTGCTCCGCAGGGGCGGCGGTGTCTGGCCCGTGGGGCCCGTCCTGCAGTTGCAGCAGCGCTGCAACGCAGTGCTTGCAGTTGAGCGCGACGGGGCAGGAGCAGCGCCCGAACACGCGCAGGTCACCGTGATTGAGGAGCAGCTGGATGGTCTGCTGGTAGGTCTGGCCGGCCGAGCCCTTGCAGGTTGCCTCGACCGTTGCGCCATGCTGCGACAGGATACGCGTCCGCTCTTGGGCCGCATAAGTGCGGCCTCGTGCCAGTGCGCCGGCCTCGATGAACTTCACCCAGCCGGGGTGGGCCCTCAGCAGTTGCTGCGCATCGCCGCTGCTCACATCACTGCTCCATCATCTCCGGGTCCATTACCGGCATCTTCGGCGTGCCCGGTGGGGTCACCTTCAGCAGCAGCGCCAGGTGCCCGCCGTCAAGGAAGGTCAGCTGCCCACCCTTGACGTTGCTGTTGCTCTGCCTGAACTGCTCGCTTTGCAGCACGCTGCCGTTGCCGTCCAGCTGGTTGACCCAGAAGTTGGCCTCGACCGCGATGAAGCGGCCCTCGGTGATGCTCAGGTTGCCTTCGATGGGAAAGTGGCCGAACTGCTCGGCGCCTTCGCCCAGGGCGATGCGGCTGGGTTCGCTGCCGACCCGCTGCTGCCACGCCTTGTGCATCAGTACGGTGTAGTCGGCAGTGGCTTCCAGGCGGGTGGCTTCGTCTTCCAGGGCCGGGCGGCGCTCGGCGTCCTGTTCCAGGCGCGGGGCGCCGGCGCTCCAGTTTTCCGGGGCGAACGGGCTGGTGAAGGCGGGCACGCTGTTCTGCCGCACCAGGATCATTTCCACCTGATACAAGCCTTCGGCGAAGGCGGCCGGGGCGAACAGCGCCAGCAGCAGGGTCAGGCAACGGATGGCACGCATGGGTCTTCCTTAAGCAGGCTGTGGGGTCAGGCGCTCGAACAGCGCCTCCAGGGTATTGAAGCGTTCGTCAGAGCGTTCCATCGGTACCAGGAAGCGGAACTGGGTAGCGCCTTCGAACTTGTAGCGTTTGGGCTGGCCCTGGATCAGCTTGATCAGGGTCAGCGGGTCGACCGGGGTCTCGGCCTCGAACTCGAGCTTGCCGCCATTGGGGCCGGCATCGACTTTCTTGATGCCGAGCTTTTCCGCCTGCAGCTTGAGCGAGGTCAGGCGCATCAGGTTCTTGGTCGGCTCGGGCAGCAGGCCGAAGCGGTCGATCATCTCCACCTGCAGGTCCTTGAGGCCTTCTTCGTCGGCGGCCGAGGCGATGCGCTTGTACAGGATCAGCCGCGCGTGCACGTCGGGCAGGTAGTCCTCGGGAATCAGGGCCGGCAGGCGCAGGTTGATTTCCGGGCCGCCGCCCAGCGGTTGCTCGAGGTTGGGCTGGGTGCCCTTGCGAATCGCCTTGACTGCGCGTTCGAGCATTTCCATGTACAGGGTGAAGCCCACCGCCTGGATCTGCCCGCTCTGGCCTTCGCCCAGCAGCTCGCCGGCACCGCGGATTTCCAGGTCGTTGGTGGCCAGCACGAAGCCGGCACCGAGGTCCTGCGTGTTGGCGATCGCCTCCAGGCGTTTCTCGGCATCGGCGCTGACCTTCTGCCGGGTCGGCGTCAGCAGGTAGGCGTAGGCCTGGTGATGGCTACGGCCAACCCGGCCGCGCAACTGGTGCAACTGGGCCAGGCCAAACTTGTCGGCACGTTCGATGACGATGGTGTTGGCGCTGGGCACGTCGATGCCGGTTTCGATGATGGTCGAGGCCACCAGCACGTTGAAGCGCTTGTGGTAGAAGTCGCTCATCACCTGTTCCAGCTCGCGCTCACGCATCTGCCCATGGCCGATGCCGATGCGCGCCTCGGGGACCAGTTCGGCAAGGTCGGCGGCGCATTTTTCGATGGTTTTCACATCGTTGTGCAGGTAGTACACCTGGCCGCCGCGCAACAGTTCGCGCAGCAGCGCCTCTTTCACGGTGCTCTTGTTCTGCTCCATGACGAAGGTGCGAACCGACAGGCGCCGCGCCGGTGGCGTGGCGATGATGGACAGGTCGCGCATGCCTGCCACGGCCATGTTCAGCGTGCGCGGAATCGGCGTGGCGGTGAGGGTGAGGATGTCCACCTCGCTGCGCAGGGCCTTGAGCTGTTCCTTCTGGCGCACGCCGAAGCGGTGTTCTTCGTCGATGATGGCCAGGCCGAGGTCCTTGAAGCGCACGTCGTCCTGCAGCAGCTTGTGGGTGCCGATGAGGATGTCGATCTTGCCTTCGGCCAGGTCGGCGGCGGCGGCGGCCACTTCCTTGGCCGACTTGAAGCGGCTCATCACCTCCACGGTCACCGGCCAGTCGGCGAAGCGGTCGCGGAAGCTGTTGTAGTGCTGCTGGGCGAGCAGGGTGGTGGGCACCAGTACGGCCACCTGGCGTCCACTGTGCACGGCAATGAACGCCGCGCGCATGGCCACTTCGGTCTTGCCGAAACCGACATCGCCGCACACCAGGCGGTCCATCGGCTTGGGCGCGAGCATGTCGGCGCGCACGGCTTCGATGGCGGCTTGCTGGTCCGGGGTTTCCTCGAACGGGAAGCCGGCGCTGAAGGTGGCATAGTCTGCAGCCGGGTCGGCGAACGCATAGCCCTTGCGCGCGGCGCGGCGGGCATAGATGTCGAGCAGTTCGGCGGCGACATCGCGCACCTGTTCGGCAGCCTTGCGCTTGGCCTTCTGCCAGGCCTCCGAGCCCAGCCGGTGCAACGGCGCCAGGGCATCGTCGCTGCCGGTGTAGCGGGCGATCAGGTGCAGGTTGGCCACGGGCACGTACAGCTTGGCGCCCTCGGCATATTCCAGGGTCAGGAACTCGGCGGCCTGGCCTTCGATTTCCAGGGTGGCCAGGCCCAGGTAGCGGCCTACACCATGGTCGATGTGCACCACTGGTGCGCCTTCACGCAGTTCGGTGAGGTTCTTGATTACCGCGTCGTTGGCGGTTTCGCCGCGCTTGTCGCGGCGGCGGCGCTGCATGACGCGCTGGCCGAACAACGGGCTTTCGGCGATGAGGGCGACGGCCGGGTCGTCCAGCAGCAGGCCGTCGTCCAGCGGGGCGATGGTGATCGCCAGGCGCTCGGCGCCGGTGATGAAGTCGGCCCAGCCATCGACGTTCTGCGGTCGCAGTTTGAGCCGTTCGAGCAGCTCCAGCAGCACTTCGCGGCGGCCTGCAGATTCGGCGGTGAACAGCACGCGGCCAGGGAACTGGTCGAGGAAGTTGGCCAGTTCGGCCAGCGGCTGGTTGGCCTTGGCCTCGATCGCCAGGTTGGGCAGCGCGCGCGCCGGGAAGCGTTCGCGACCCACCCCGGCGTCGAGGTCCTCGCTACTGACCACCACCCGTGGCCATTGCTTGAGCCGGGCAAAGCAGTCTTCCACCGGCAGGAACAGCTCGGCGGGCGGCAGCAAGGGCCGGCTCAGGTCGCCACGGCGCTCTTCATAACGCCCGCGCACGTCGTTCCAGAAATGCTCGGCGGCCTGTTCCACGCCGGGCAGCGAGAACACCTGGGTGTCGGCCGGCAGGTAGTCGAACAGGGTCGATGTCTCTTCGAAGAACAGCGGCAGGTAGTACTCGATACCGGCGGGGATGATGCCGCTGGCCAGGTCCTGGAAGATCGCGCTGCGGCGGAAGTCGACATCGAAGCGTTCACGGAAGCGCGCCTTGAAGCGGGTCACTTCCTCTTTCTGCATCGGGAACTCGCGCGCCGGCAGCAGGCGTACCGAGTCGACCTTGTCGATCGAGCGCTGGGTTTCGGGGTCGAAGGTGCGCAGCGTTTCGATCTCGTCATCGAACAGGTCGATGCGGTAGGGCAGCTTGCTGCCCATCGGGAACAGGTCGATCAACGCACCACGCACGGCGAACTCGCCATGCTCGTAGACGGTATCGACGCAGCGATAGCCGCTGGCCTCCAGGCGCGTGCGCATCTGTTCGACGTCGACGGTCTGGCCGACGTCCAGCACCAGGCTGCTGCCCAGCAGGAAGCGCGTCGGTGCCAGGCGGTGCAGGGCGGTGGTGACCGGTACCACGAGGATGCCATGGTTCAGCTCCGGCAAGCGGTACAGGCTGGCGATGCGCTGGGAGATGATGTCCTGGTGCGGTGAGAACAGGTCGTAGGGCAGGGTTTCCCAATCGGGGAACGGCAGCACCGGCAGGTCCGGGGCAAAGAAGCGGAGTTCCTGTTCCAGACGATCGGCCGCCTGGCTGTCGGCGGTCAGCAGCAGGGTGAAGCGGCCCGCGCTGCTGGCGGCCTCGGCGATGGCCAGGCTGAGGGCGGCACCGGGCAGATTACCCCAGGTTTGTTTGCCGGCCGTGGCCGACATTTGCGGTAGGCGCAGAACTGACACGGGAGATTGCACTCCAAGCGTTGCGGCAAAGAGATCGATTGTACCGGTGACGGTGCCGGCTGTCAGGCTCGAAAGGGCATGAACGCTGGCTCGCATGCCGCGACAGGCGCTCATTGCCGGTTACGCGTTGGGGCGTCATAATGTAGCCCCTTTTTTCTGTCCCTACATGTGGAAGGTTCCCGTGACTCAGAAGCCCGACCAGTGTCTTGGTGAGTGGATCGATCGTGAAGCCCTGGCTGAAGCGATGATCCCGCTTATCGGTCAGCTCTACCGCAACAACAATGTGGTGAGCTCGATTTATGGCCGTAGCCTGATCAACCGTTCGGTTATCTCGATCCTCAAGGCGCACCGCTTTGCGCGTCATCGTCAAGCCGACGAAACCGAACTGTCCGTCCACGAGACATTCCCCCTGCTCAAGGCCATGAGCGAGCTGAAACTGGGCGCCGCCTCGGTCGACCTCGGCAAGCTGGCCAACAAGTTCAAGCAGGAAGGCAATGGCCGTACTGCCGAGCAGTTCGTCCGTGAGGAACTGGCCGAAGTGGTTGGCCAGCAGAACGCCTCGGCGCGCAAGGGCACCGACGTCGTACTGTACGGCTTCGGCCGCATCGGTCGCCTGCTGGCGCGCATCCTGATCGAGAAGACCGGCGGCGGCGACGGCCTGCGCCTGCGTGCCATCGTCGTGCGCAAGGGCGCCGAGAACGACCTGGTCAAGCGTGCCAGCCTGCTGCGCCGTGACTCGGTGCACGGCCCGTTCGATGGCACCATCACCATCGACGAAGCCAACAACACCATCACCGCCAACGGCAACCTGATCCAGGTTATCTATGCCAAGAGCCCGAGCGAAGTCGACTATACCCAGTACGGCATCGAAAACGCACTGATCGTCGACAACACCGGCGTATGGCGTGATGCCGATGGCCTGGGCCAGCACCTGGCCTGCCCGGGCGCTGCCCGCGTGATCCTCACCGCACCTGGCAAGGGCGCGCTGAAGAACATCGTGCACGGCATCAACCATGGTGACATCGCTGCCGATGACAAGATCATCTCGGCCGCTTCCTGCACCACCAACGCCATCGTGCCGGTGCTCAAGGCCATCAACGACCAGTACGGCATCGTCAACGGCCACGTCGAAACCGTTCACTCGTTCACCAACGACCAGAACCTGATCGACAACTTCCACAAGGGCAGCCGCCGTGGCCGTGCCGCGCCGCTGAACATGGTCATCACCGAAACCGGCGCCGCCACCGCTGCCGCCAAGGCACTGCCGGTGCTCAAGGGCAAGCTGACCGGCAACGCCATTCGCGTACCGACGCCGAACGTTTCGATGGCCATCCTCAACCTGAACCTGGAAAAGCCCACCTCGCGCGACGAGATCAACGAGTACCTGCGCCAGACCGCCATGCACTCGGAACTGCACAAGCAGATCGACTACGTCAGCTCGCAGGAAGTGGTTTCGACCGACTTCGTCGGTTCGCGCCACGCCGGTGTGGTTGACGCTGAAGCGACCATCGCCAACGACAACCGCGTTGTCCTGTACGTCTGGTACGACAACGAATTCGGTTACAGCTGCCAGGTGGTTCGCGTGATGGAAGAGATGGCCGGTGTGAACCCGCCAGCGTTTCCGCGCTGATTCGCTTGTAAGGCAATGAAAAAAAACGGGAACCTTCGGGTTCCCGTTTTTTTGTCCGGATTTTGTGTTGTCTATGCTGGCCTCATCGCGGATAAATCCGCTCCTGCACAGGCGGTGCATATCCTGCAGGAGCGGATTTATCCGCGATAAGGCCAGCACAGCCACCGAGAACCCACCCTTTGCGCAGAGCCCTCCTGTTCATCCTGATGCTCCTGACCGCCTGTAACCAGGGCCCGACCGTCGAACGCCTGGGTGGCCCGACCATGGGCAGCAGTTACAGCATCCAGTACATCCGCGAGCCTGGTGGCCCGGCGCCGGCCCAAGTCCAGGCGGCGGTCGAGGCCATCCTCAACGGCATCGATCAGCACTACTCAACCTACCGCGGCGACTCCACCGTCAGCCAGTTCAACTTGCTGCCCGCCAACCAGTGCATGGCCTTGCCGGCCGACATGCTCGAACTGGTCAGCCTGGGCCAGCAACTGGCCGAGCAGAGCGATGGCGCCTTCGACCTCACCGTCGAGCCGTTGCTCGACCTGTGGGGGTTCGGCCCCCAGGCACGCCACGCGCGGGTGCCCGACCCGCAGGCCCTGGCGCGGGTGCGTCAGCGGGTGGGCTACCGGCACCTGCATATCCAGGGCCAGGCCCTGTGCAAGGATGCCCCGGTGCAGCTCGACTTCAACAGCATTGCCGCCGGCCATGCCGTCGACCTTATCGCTGCACGCCTGCAGGCCATGGGGGTGGCCAGCTTCATTGCTGAAGCGACCGGCGAGCTCAAGGCAGTCGGTCACAAGCCTGACGGCAGCCGCTGGCGCATTGCCCTGGAGCTACCCCGCGAAGACCGCCAGATCGCCCGGCAGATCATTCCGCTCAATGGCCTTTCAGTATCAACCTCGGGTGACTATCGGCACTATTTCGAGGACAATGGCCGGCGCTATTCGCATACCTTCGATGCCCGCCTCGGGCGCCCGGTGCAGCATGACCTGGCCGCGGTCACCGTGCTCGATGCCTCGGCACTGCGGGCAGACGGCTATTCGACACTGCTGTTGATCCTGGGCCCGCAACGTGGCTGGGATTTTGCCGTGGCGCATGGCCTGCCCGCTGTTCTGGTGACTCGGGCCGAGGGTGGCTTCGTCTCCCGAGCTACGCCCGCGTTCGAACGGGCAGTGAAAGGCGAGTGAAAGCGCAAACAGGGATGATCGCCGCCAGGGAGTGGGTGAACCACATGTAGTGCGGGCAAAATTGGCCTACGACGCGACCAAGGGTTAATGTGCGCGGCGTTCACGCTTGATTAGACTGCACCCGAATTTTCTCATGGCGCCCCGGCGGCATGATCGCGCCCCGCGAGCGACCGTGGCTTGCGGGCCAGTTCTGAAGGAGTACGCATGGCTGTCTACAACTACGACGTAGTGGTGCTGGGTTCCGGCCCGGCCGGGGAAGGCGCGGCAATGAACGCCGCCAAAGCAGGGCGCAAGGTGGCGATGGTCGACAGCCGTCGCCAGGTCGGGGGCAACTGCACCCACCTGGGTACCATCCCGTCCAAGGCACTGCGTCACTCGGTGCGGCAGATCATGCAGTTCAACACCAACCCGATGTTCCGTGCCATCGGCGAGCCGCGCTGGTTCTCGTTCCCCGACGTGCTGAAGAGCGCCGAGAAGGTCATCGCCAAGCAGGTGGCCTCGCGCACCGGCTATTACGCGCGTAACCGCGTCGATGTGTTCGTCGGTACCGGCAGCTTCGCCGACGAGCAGACCATCGAAGTGGTCTGCCCGAACGGTGTGGTGGAAAAGCTCAACGCCAAGCACATCATCATCGCCACCGGCTCGCGCCCATACCGCCCGGCCGACATCGACTTCAACCACCCGCGCGTCTACGACAGCGACACCATCCTCAGCCTCAGCCACACCCCGCGTAAACTGATCGTGTACGGCGCCGGCGTGATCGGTTGCGAATACGCCTCGATCTTCAGCGGCCTGGGCGTGCTGGTGGAACTGGTGGACAACCGTGGCCAGCTGCTGAGTTTCCTCGATTCGGAAATTTCCCAGGCGCTGAGCTACCACTTCAGCAACAACAACATCACCGTGCGCCACAACGAAGACTATGAGCGCGTCGAAGGCCTGGACAACGGCGTGATCCTGCACCTCAAGTCCGGCAAGAAGATCAAGGCCGACGCCTTGCTGTGGTGCAACGGCCGTACCGGCAACACCGACAAGCTGGGCCTGGAAAACATCGGCATCAAGGTCAACAGCCGCGGCCAGATCGAGGTCGACGAGAGCTACCGCACCAGCGTGCCGAACATCTACGGTGCCGGTGATGTGATCGGCTGGCCGAGCCTGGCCAGTGCCGCCCACGACCAGGGCCGCTCGGCAGCGGGCAGCATCGTCGACAATGGCAGCTGGCGTTTCGTCAACGACGTGCCGACCGGCATCTACACCATTCCCGAGATCAGTTCGATCGGCAAGAACGAGCAGGAGCTGACCCAGGCCAAGGTGCCGTACGAAGTGGGCAAGGCCTTCTTCAAGAGCATGGCCCGTGCGCAGATTGCCGGCGAGCCGCAAGGCATGCTGAAGATCCTGTTCCATCGCGAAACCTTGGAAGTGCTGGGCGTGCACTGCTTCGGCTACCAGGCTTCGGAAATCGTCCACATCGGCCAGGCGGTGATGAACCAGCCGGGCGAGCTGAACAACCTGAAGTACTTCGTCAACACCACGTTCAACTACCCGACCATGGCCGAAGCCTATCGGGTAGCTGCCTACGACGGCCTGAACCGGCTTTTTTGAGCGGCTCCGACCGGTGGCCTGAGCCGGTCGGAGAGACCGATTTCAACCCTGCCCGAGGGTGGTCTTGGCCAAACCGGGAAAGTCTGTAATCAGGCTGTCCACGCCAAAGTCAGCGAGCCGGCGCATCAGTGCCGGTTCGTTGACCGTCCATACCGACACGTGCAACCCCTGGCTCTGCGCTTTCAGCAGGCGCTCCGGCGTGCACAGTGTCCAGTTCAATGCCAGCAGATTGCAGCCATAGTTCTGCGCCACCTTCAACGGGTCGAGCCAGGCGTATTCGGCTACCAGCCCGCGTTTCACGTCCGGTACCAGTTCCTGTGCGGCGCCCAGCACTTCGCGCGAGCTGGAGGTGATGGTCACCTTGTCCAGCAGGCCGTACTGCTGGGCCAGTTCACGGATCGCCAGCACGGTGGTGGCGGCGCGGGTGCGCGAAGCGCTTTTCACTTCCAGCTGCCAGTGCTCGAACGGGCACTTCTGGAACAGTTCTTCCAGCCTCGGGATGGGGCAGGGCTGGACGTGGCCGGGGCCGCCTTTGCGGGCGTCGATCCGGACCAGGTCGGCGGCGGTGTGTTCGACCACCTTGCCGCGCTTGCCGGTGGTGCGCTTGAGGGTGGGGTCGTGGATCACCATCAGCTCGTTGTCGGCCGACAGGTGCAGGTCCAGCTCGCAGCGGGTCACGCCGTGGGCCAGGCATTGCTGGAAGCTCTTCAGGGTATTCTCGGGCGCTTCGCCCTTGGCGCCGCGATGGCCGTAGATCAGGGTCACGTTCGTTCCTTCAAATCAGGGAAAAATGGGCTCAGGAGGCGGGGTCGTTCTGTTCCAGCTGCTGGCGCCGTTGTTGTTGCTGGCGCTGCAGGATGTAGCGCGCCAGCAGTTGACGCTGGGCATCGGTCATGTCGGTGAATTCGGTGCCGACCTCGAAGCCGCCCTCCGGGCGCGGGTCGCAATGGGTGACCTTGCCGCGCAGCAGCAGGCCATGGGCGCGCGGCATCAGCACCATCTTCACCTTTACCCGGGTACCGGGGGCCAGCCGCGTGGCTTGCGTGAATTCGATGCCGCCCTCGGAAATGACCACCGGCTGGGGCTGGCCCACTTCGCCGATCAGGGTCTGGGCAACCACCGCGCTGAGCAGATCGAGGCGTTTGTTCTGCGCGCGCAGGAACGCGGCGAGGGTGCGGTCCTTTTCGCTCAGCTGGCGCAGCAGGTGCTGCGACTCGAAGTCGGACAGGTGCAGCTCGCTGAGCAGGTTGAACAGCGGCGAATCATCTTGCAACACATCTGGGTCAAGGGCTTCGGCCGCGCTGAGGGGGCTGATTTGAAGTGCGATCTGATCTTCGATGCGGTAGTATTCGCGGCGATCTTCTTCGTCTAATGTCGTCATGGCGAACCCAAGGTAGCGGCGGTGGTCCGAGTGTAAAGCCGCCGCAGGCGCCTCGCCACAAGGACGTTCCCTTTCATCCGAACAAGCCCCGACATGTTCAGACCTCTTTTCGCATTCATCGGCACGCGTTATACCCGTGCCAAACGTCGCAATCACTTCGTCTCGTTCATTTCCCTGACCTCGATGATCGGCCTCGCCCTGGGCGTGGTGGTGATGATCGTGGTGCTCTCGGTGATGAACGGTTTCGACCACGAGATGCGCACCCGCGTGCTGGGCATGATCCCGCATGCCACGCTGGAGAGCGGCCAGCCTATAGCCGACTGGCCTGCCCTTGCCCAACAAGTAAAGCAGAATCCGCAGGTACAGGCGGTTGCGCCCTTCACCCAGATGCAAGGCCTGCTGACCCATGACGGCAAGGTGCAGAAGGTGCTGCTCAACGGCATCGACCCGGCCCGCGAGCGCGAGGTGTCGATCATCGACAAGTTCGTCCTGCAGGGCCGCCTCGACCAGCTGGCGCCGGGCGAGTGGGGCATCATGATCGGCGACAAGGCCGCGGCCAAGCTGGGGGTGTCGATTGGCGACAAACTCACCTTCGTCGCCCCCGAGGTCAGTGTGACCCCGGCCGGCATGTTCCCGCGCATGAAGCGCTTCACCGTGGTCGGTACCTTCCACGTCGGGGCGGGCGAGATCGACGGCTACCTGGGCCTGACCAACATCAGCGACCTGTCCCGCCTGCACCGCTGGAAACCCGACCAGGTGCAGGGCCTGCGCCTGAAGTTCGACGACCTGTTCCAGGCGCCGCGAGTGGCCTGGGACATCGCCCAGCGCCTGGGTGACCAGGAGTTCTACAGCCGTGACTGGACCCGCACCCATGGCAACCTGTACCAGGCGATCCGCATGGAAAAGGCCATGATCGGCCTGCTGTTGCTGCTGATCGTGGCCGTGGCGGCGTTCAACATCATTTCCACCCTGGTGATGGTGGTCAACGACAAGCGCGGCGACATCGCCATCCTGCGCACCCTGGGCGCCACGCCCGGGCAGATCATGCTCATCTTCATGGTCCAGGGCACGGTGATCGGGGTGATCGGTACCCTGATCGGCGCCGTGGTCGGGATCGTCGCCGCGCTGAACGTCAGTGCGGTGATCGCCGGCATCGAGAAACTGATCGGGCACAAGTTCCTCAATGCCGACGTGTACTTCATCGATTACCTGCCGTCGCAGATCCAGGCCCAGGACGTGTACATGGTCTGTGCTGCGGCGCTGGTCCTGAGTTTCTTCGCCACCCTGTACCCGGCCTGGCGTGCGGCGCGCACCCAGCCTGCAGAGGCGCTACGTTATGAGTGAGTCGCGCATGAGTGATAAAGCCGTTCTGAGTTGCCGCAACCTGGGCAAGTCCTACGACGAGGGCCCGGAGTCGGTGCAGGTGCTGTCCGGGCTCAACCTCGAGCTGCACGCCGGTGAGCGCGTGGCCATCGTCGGCAGCTCAGGCTCCGGCAAGAGTACCTTGCTCAACCTGCTGGGTGGCCTCGACCGGCCGACCCAGGGCAGTGTCTGGCTGGCCGGCGAGGAGCTGTCGGCGCTGGGCGAGCGGGCGCGTGGCCTGCTGCGCAACCGGGAGCTGGGCTTTGTCTACCAGTTCCACCACCTGTTGCCGGAGTTCACGGCCATCGAGAACGTGTGCATGCCGTTGCTGATCGGCCGTACCCCCATCCCCGAGGCCCGTGAGCGTGCCGAGGCGCTGCTCAAGCGTGTCGGCCTGGCCCACCGTTACAACCACAAGCCGGCCGAGCTGTCCGGCGGCGAGCGCCAGCGGGTGGCGATTGCCCGGGCGCTGGTCAACCGCCCCGGGCTGGTGATGCTCGACGAGCCCACCGGCAACCTCGACCACCACACCGCGCAGGGCATCCAGGAATTGATGCAGGAACTCTCCAGTGCCTCGCGTACCGCGTTCCTGGTGGTGACCCACGACCTCAACCTGGCGCGCCAGATGGACCGCGTGCTGAAGCTCGACGACGGTCACCTGGTGGCGATCTGATCGACTGCACGGGGTGGCCGCGCTGCCCCGTTTTCCTGTTTTCATTGGGTGTTTCCGCACATGTTCAGACCCTTGCCCATCTTCATCGGCGCGCGCTACACCCGAGCCAAGCGCCGCAACCACTTCATCTCGTTCATCTCGATGACTTCGATGATCGGCCTGTCGCTGGGCGTGCTGGCGATGATCGTGGTGCTGTCGGTGATGAACGGTTTCCAGCGCGAAATGAGCTCGCGCATTCTCGGCCTGGTACCGCACGCCGCCATCCTCGGCGTGCAGCCGCTGGACGACTGGCACAAGGTGGCCGATGCGGCCCTGCAGGACCCGGCAGTGATGGCGGCGGCGCCGATTACCGAAATGGAAGGCATGCTGTCGTACAAGGGGGCGATGCAGCCGATCCAGGTCGGCGGTATCGACCCGGCCGAGGAGGGCAAGGTCTCGATCGTCGGTCAGCACATCGTCCAGGGCCGCCTGCAGGACCTGCAGCCGGGTGAGTTCGGTGTGGTCATCGGCGAGCTGACCGCGCGGCGCTTCCGCCTCAACACCGGTGACAAGCTGACGTTGATCGTGCCGGAAATCAGCAAGGAACCCGGCGGGATCACCCCGCGCATGCAGCGCCTGACCGTGGTCGGCATCTTCAAGGTGGGTGCCGAGCTGGACGGCTCGCAGGCCTACATCCACGTGGCCGATGCTGGCACCATGCAGCGCTGGGCGCCGGGCCAGGTGCAGGGCGTGCGCCTGAAACTGCACGACCTGTATGCCGCACCGCAGGTGTCCAAGGCCATCGCAGCCAGGCTGGGCGATGCCTACCGTGCCGATGACTGGTCGCATACCCAGGGCAGCCTGTTCAGCGCCATGAAGATGGAAAAGACCATGATCGGCCTGCTGCTGATGATGATCATCGCGGTGGCGGCGTTCAACATCATCGCCACCCTGGTGATGGTGGTGAACGACAAGGGCCCGGACATCGCCATCCTGCGCACCCTGGGCGCCACGCCGGCACAGATCATGGGCACGTTCATGGTTCAGGGCAGCCTGATCGGCATTGTCGGTACGCTGATTGGCGGCGTGCTGGGGGTGATTGCAGCGTTCAATGTCAGCCAGATCGTCGGCTGGCTGGAACGGGTGAGCGGGCAGCACATCTTTACTTCGGATGTGTACTTCATCAGCAGCCTGCCTTCGCAGTTGCAATGGGGCGATGTAGCGATCATCTGCACGGCCGGGTTGGTGATGAGCTTCCTGGCGACCATCTACCCGGCTTATCGGGCATCGCAGGTGCAGCCGGCGATTGGCCTGGCTGTCTGATGTCTGCTTGAGATTTTGCGGGCGCTTTGCGCCCCATCGCGACACAAGGGTTTGAGCTCAACCTGATCGCTGTCCCCTGTAGGAGGCCTTGTGTCGCGATGGGCTGCAAAGCAACCCCCGGTTCACCGATCTTCGGTAAACTCGATCACGAACCGCGTCCAGCCATCCACACACTCTGCGCGAATGCGCCCGCCATGGGCCTGCACGATCGACCGGGTAATCGCCAGCCCCAACCCCGCATGCTCGCTATTGCCTTCGCGCCGCGCCGGGTCCACCCGGTAGAAGCGGTCGAACAGGCGCGGTAATGCGGCCGGGTCGATGGCCCCTCCGGTATTGGCCACGCACAGCGTCGGCCCAGGTGCCAGCGTCACCTGTATCTGCCCGCCCGCGGGGGTAAAGCGCAAGGCATTGTCGAGCAGGTTGGACAGCGCTCGGCGCAGCATGTGCCGGTCGCCCTGCAGGCAGGCCTCACCCTCGTGCGACAGCTGTACGTTGCTGTCCTCGGCCAATGGGGCGTAGTACTCCAGCAGCGCATCCACTTCCTCATGCAGCGCCAGCGGCGCTCGCCCCGGTACCAGCAGGCCATGGTCGGCCTTGGCCAGGAACAGCATGTCGTTGATCATCTGCGCCATCGGCTGCAGTTCCTCCAGGTTGCCATGCAGGGCCTCGCGGTACTCCTCGAGGCTGCGCGGGCGGGTGAGGGTGACCTGGGTATGGGTCAGCAGGTTGGACAGCGGTGTGCGCAGCTCGTGGGCGATGTCGGCGGAAAATGCCGACAGGCGCTGGAAGGCATCGTCCAGACGCTGCAGCATGGCGTTCATGGCGGTGGCCAGCTCGGCCAGCTCTTCAGGCATCTGCGCCACCGGCAGGCGGGTGGTCAGCGAACGCGCCGACACGCTGGCGGCCACCTGGCCCATCTGCCGCAACGGGCGCAGCCCGCGGCGTGCGGCCCAGGCACCGAGCAGTGCGGTGGCCAGCGCCGACAGGCCGACCGTCAACCAGATCAGGCGCTGCATGCCTTGCAGGAAGTGCTGATGGTGGGTGATGTCGAGGTACAGGGTCAGTTGCGGCGACTGCGCGGTGTCTTGTACCAGGCGCACGGCCAGGCTGCGGTAGTCCGTGCCTTGTTCATGCAAGGTCGCCAGCCCGTCAGGCAACGGTGCCTGGGGCAGGCCCGAGCGGCTTTCGAACCAGGTAGCGCCGTCGCTGCCACTGATGCGCAGGGCCAGGTCTGCCTGGTGGCCCAGTTCATCGCGCAGGCCGGGCAGGCGCGCCTGCAGTTCGGCCGGGGTGCTGAGGCCGGCCAGCTGGGAACGGAACAGCGACAGGCGCGAGTCGAGCAGTTGCTGGTCCAGTTCGACGAAGTGCTGCGCACTGGCCCGGCTGAATATCAGGCCTGCGCCGAGCGAGACGGCGGCAGTGCAGGCGGCGAACAGCAGGGCCAGGCGGCTGCCAAGGGAAACCCGGCGCATCATTCTTCGCGCTCTTCGAGGACGTAGCCCATGCCGCGCACGGTGTGGATCAGTTTGTTGGGGTGCGGGTCGTCGATTTTCAGGCGCAGGCGGCGGATAGCCACCTCGATCACATTGGTGTCGCTGTCGAAATTCATGTCCCACACCTGCGAGGCGATCAGCGATTTGGGCAGCACCTCGCCCTGGCGGCGCAGCAGCAGTTCGAGCAGGGCGAACTCCTTGGCGGTCAGGTCGATGCGCTGGCCGGCGCGCTCGGCGCGGCGCCGGATCAGGTCCAGGCGCAGGTCGGCCAGGCCCAGGGTGGTGTCCTGGCTAGGGCTGGTGCCCCGGCGCAGCAGGCTGCGCACCCGCGCCAGCAGTTCGGAGAAGGCGAACGGCTTGACCAGGTAATCGTCGGCACCCAGCTCCAGCCCGTGTACCCGGTCCTCGACAGCGTCGCGGGCGGTGAGGAACAGCACTGGTGTGTCCAGGCCCGCCTGGCGCACGGCCTGGAGAATCTGCCAGCCGTCCCGCCCGGGCAGCATCACGTCGAGGATCAGCAGGTCGTGGTCGCCGGTCAGGGCGAGGAACTGGCCGGTCTCGCCGTCGGTGGCCAGTTCGGTGGCGAAGCCGGCTTCGTTCAGGCCTTGGCTCAGGTACTGGCCGGTGCGGGCCTGGTCTTCGACGATCAGCAGTTTCATTGGGGACATAGCTCCAGATAGCGGCGCCGAAACCTGTGGCAGCGGCCCGCTCACACATTGATAGCGCAGGGCTTTGGCCGAGATGATACGTGACGATGCCGCCGCCCGCCCAAACTGACAAAGTTGTAATTACCTGTTGACCGCCCGGTGACTTGCGCTCCAAGGCAGGGCATAAAACCGGTAGACTAGGCACAATTTCGAACCTTCAGGTCAGTTTCCATGCATCCCGCTGCCGAACATTCCCCGCTGGGCAAGTCCAGCGAATACATTGCCACTTATTCCCCGCAGCTGCTGTTCCCGATCCCGCGTACCGCGAAATGGGCCGAACTGGGGGTCACTGCCCAGACCTTGCCCTGGCAGGGCGTGGATTACTGGAACTGCTTCGAGCTGAGCTGGCTGCTGCCGTCGGGCAAGCCGGTGGTGGCGATCGGCGAGTTCGCCATCCCCGCCGATTCGCCGAATATCATCGAGTCGAAGTCGTTCAAGCTGTACCTCAATTCGCTGAACCAGACCGTGTTCGCCTCGCCTGGCGAGCTGCAGGCCTGCCTGGAGAAAGACTTGTCCGCCGCTGCCGGCAAGCCGGTTGGGGTGAAGGTGCGCAGCCTGGCCGAGGTCGAGGCGCAGGGCGTGGTGGCCTTGCCAGGGCAGTGCATCGATGCGCTGGACGTTGCCATCAGCAACTACCAGCAGCCGCAGCCCGAACTGCTGCGCTGCAACCCGGATCAGGTGGTGGAGGAAACCCTGCACAGCCACCTGCTGAAATCCAACTGCCCGGTCACCGGCCAGCCGGACTGGGGCAGCGTGGTGGTCGAATACAAGGGCCGGGCGCTGGCCCCTGCCAGCCTGCTGACCTACCTGATCAGCTTCCGCCAGCACGCCGACTTCCATGAGCAGTGCGTGGAACGGATCTACCTCGACCTGAAGAACCTGCTGCAGCCGGAGCATTTGACCGTGTATGCGCGCTATGTACGCCGCGGCGGGCTGGATATCAACCCGTACCGCAGCACCCGTGCGATCAGCCCGCAGAACCAGCGCCTGGTTCGCCAGTAAGGTATCGGGGCTGCTTTGCGGCCCATCGCCGGCAAGCCGGCTCCCACAGGATTGCCAATGACCCAAGGCCGATACGGTCGAGCTGGGAGCTGGCGTGCCGGCGAAAGGGGGCAAGGCACCCCCGCTTTTTCAGATGCCCATGCTGTGCAGTGAGTTGGCAATGCTGCGCAGGGTGGCGGTGAGGTCGGGGTGGTCGGCCTCGAAGCGTTCGATCGCCAGGTTCACGCCGTCCACCAGGTTATGGTCTGGGGTGGCTTCTTCAAGTTTCAGTTGCGCCTCGATCTGGCGCGCTTCTTCATGCAGCGCGGCCAGTTCTTCGTCAGAAAGCGGCACGTTGCGGTCCAGTTGCTCGCGCAAGCTGTTCAGGCGCTCTTGCAATTCGCGGGCAGGCATTGGTAGTTCTCCATCAATGGCTTGGCAAGCCATGGACCTCAGCGAAGCGGCAAAGGTTCTGGCTTGTGTTCAGCGTAATCCACCTGCCGCAGCTTTGCATGATCCGTGTCAACGGTGCTGTATCAGGGTTTTTCGCCCTTGCGCCGGCGCTGGGCGATGTCCAGCAGGCAGGTGTCCAGCGCTTCCAGGTGGTCGATCACCGAATGCACACCCAGGCTGAACAGTTCCAGCGTCGCCTTGCCCCGGGCCAGGTCCTGTTCCCGCGCGGTCATGGCTTGCCATTGCCGCGAGCTGTGGTCGCAGAACGGGCTGCAAGCGGCCAGCCCCACCGTCCACAGCCCCGCGTTGAGGCCAGACTGCAGCAGGCGCGGCTCGCCGCTGACCAGCACGCAGCCATCCAGGCGTGCACTGCCTAGCGTCATCAGCGCCTGCCAGCAGGCGTTCGGCGCCGGCCAGCGTGCGCTGTTCACCGTGTGCCCCGGCAACCAGTCGGGCAGTACCTGGGCCAGGCGCTGGCTGTGGCTGGCGTCGAGCTCATCCACCCAGATGCACGGCACCTGGCGCTGGCGCAGGCTGGCAAGGCTGGCCAGTGCGCCAGGGGCAGGCGAGAGGGTGCTACTGGCGGCTTGCACCAGGCAGCCGCGCAAGCCGAACAGCACAGCGGTAAAGGCGGGTGCAGCGTCCATGGCAACGTCCCTCAAATAGTCCGCAGGCTATTCGGCGATTGTTACCGCTCCGTGACAGCGGGTATGGCGCAACAGTTGTTCACAAATTCTTGAGCAGAGCTGTGTAAAGCTGCTTATCAGCGCGCAAGCCTCTATACTGCCGCCGTACAGCAGCGCCCCGTTGCGCTTGCGACCGAGAAATCCGATGGAGAAACACCTATGCGTAGGATCGGTGCCAGTGTGATCGAACGTGTCACCCAGGCCTGTGTCTGCGCCAGCATGTTGCTGGCGCCCGTGGCAGCTACCCAGGCTGCCACCGAGGAAGATCCCTGGGAAGCGGTCAACCGCCCGATCTTCCGCTTCAACGATACGCTTGACACCTATGCCCTCAAGCCTCTGGCCAAGGGCTACCAGGCGGTCACCCCACAGTTCCTCGAAGATGGCATCCACAACATCTTCCGCAACCTCGGTGACGTGACCAACCTGGCCAACGACCTGCTGCAGTTCAAGCCCCATGCTGCGGGCGTGGACACGGCGCGGCTGATCGTCAACACCACCTTCGGCCTGGGCGGCTTCTTCGATGTGGGTACCAAGATGGGCCTGCAGCGCAACGACGAGGACTTCGGCCAGACCCTCGGCTACTGGGGCGTGCCGAGCGGCCCGTACGTGGTCATCCCGCTGCTGGGCCCGAGCACCGTGCGTGACGGCGTGGCCAAGTACCCGGATACCTACACCGAACCTTACCGCTACATCGACCATGTACCGACGCGCAATTCGATCTTCGCCCTGGACGTGATCGACACCCGCGCCGACCTGCTATCGGCCGAGAAGCTGATCCAGGGTGACAAGTACATCTTCATTCGCAATGCCTACCTGCAGAACCGCGAGTTCAAGGTCAAGGATGGCGAGGTCGAGGACGACTTCTGATCGGGTGCCTGCCTGATCCTGCGCTGCTACACGGGGCGTGCCAGGCAGGTCAATCAATGCATGGCCAGAATCCGTAGGCCGAACTTCTGCTGGCCACCCGGCTGGTCGGCAATCCACACCACTTCGGTGCTGGCATGCAACCCCTTCAGCGCCGGATGCTCGGATTCGATCCGCACTTCGATACGGTCCCCTACCTGGAAGTGCTGCGCTGCCTGTACCTGCATGCCACTGCTGGACAGGTCCAGGCACACTGCGGCAATCACCTGGCCTTCATGCAACAGGCTGACCTCGGTGTCGATGCGCATGCGGATGAAGTCACGTTTCTCGGCATGGCTGGAGGGCGTGTGGGACATGCTGCATGCTTCCTGTCGGTTACGCTGGGCGACTTTCTTATAACTCCCGGTGATTTGCCCTGTAAAGTGCGCCGAGGTCGATCCTTGCATGCTTGAAACGCCTGCCGGATGGGAGTACCGTCTGCGCCTTACAAGGTAGCTCTCGCAGTTGCCGGGCAGGTGTTCTTGTCCTACAACTCAAGTAGAGTGTGACCATAAAGAATTCCCGTAGCTGGCCGTCTGCCTTGCCGACACCGCTGCACCAACCCCAATCGGCGCCGTTCGCCCACATGCAGAAAACCAGTGCAACGCTGCTGATCATCGATGACGACGACGTGGTCCGTGCAAGCCTCGCCGCCTATCTTGAAGACAGCGGTTTCAGCGTCCTTCAGGCCGGCAATGGCCAGCAGGGGCTTCAGGTCTTCGAAGAACACCAGCCCGACCTCGTGATCTGCGATCTGCGCATGCCGCAGATGGGCGGCCTCGAACTGATCCGCCAGGTCAGCGAGCGCGCGCCGCAGTTGCCGGTGATCGTGGTGTCTGGTGCCGGCGTCATGAGTGATGCGGTGGAAGCGTTGCGCCTGGGCGCGGCCGACTACCTGATCAAGCCGCTGGAAGACCTGGCAGTGCTCGAGCACTCGGTGCGTCGGGCGCTCGACCGTTCGCGCCTGGTGCTGGAAAACCAGCGCTACCGCGACAAGCTCGAAGCCGCCAACCGCGAACTGGAGGCCAGCCTGCACTTGTTGCAGGAGGACCAGACCGCCGGGCGCCAGGTGCAGATGAACATGCTGCCGGAAAGCCCCTGGGTGGCCGGCGAGTTCGCCTTCGAGCACCAGATCATCCCGTCGCTGTACCTGTCGGGTGACTTTGCCGATTATTTCCGCGTGGACGACCGGCGCATCGCTTTCTACCTTGCCGACGTCTCCGGGCATGGCGCGTCGTCGGCGTTCGTTACCGTGCTGCTGAAGTTCATGACTACGCGGCTATTGTTCGAATTCAAGCGCGGCGGCAAGATGCGCGAGTTCAAACCTTCGCAGGTGCTCAGCCACATCAACCGCGGGCTGATCAACTGCAAGCTGGGCAAGCACGTGACCATGGTCGGTGGGGTGATCGACGAGGACACCGGCCTGCTGACCTACGCCGTGGGCGGCCATCTGCCGTTGCCGGTGCTGCATACCCCTGAGCATACCCGTTACCTGGAAGGCCGCGGCCTGCCGGTGGGGTTGTTCGACGAGGCCAACTACCAGGACCTGGTCGTGGAACTGCCGCCGCGGTTCAGCCTCACGCTGATGTCCGATGGCATTCTGGACCTTTTGCCAGGTGACACGCTCAAAGATAAAGAAACCGCCCTGCCGGAAATCGTCAGGGCAGCAGGTGGCAGCCTGGATGGGCTGCGTCAACGTTTTGGATTAGCTACGCTTGGGGAGATGCCGGATGATATCGCCCTATTGGTGTTGAGCAGGAACCTTCAATGAGTACCGGTAGAATTCAGTTCGCCGAGCAGAGCGGTACCTTTGTACTGAAATTCGTCGGTGAAGTGCGTCTGACCCTGTGTTCGGCGCTGGATGCGACGATCGAGAAGATCTTCACGGCGTTGAACTTCTCGGCGATTGTCATCGACCTGACCGAAACCGAGAGCATCGACAGCACTACCCTGGGTCTGCTGGCCAAGCTGTCGATTCTGTCGCGCCAGAAAGTGGGCCTGCTGCCTACCGTGGTCACCACCAACCCGGACATTTCCCGGTTGCTGCAGTCGATGGGCTTCGATCAGGTGTTCAACATCGTTGATCGTCCGATTCCGTGCCCGGAGTGCCTGACCGACCTGCCGTCGCAGGACCAGAATGAGGACGTGGTGCGCTCCAAGGTGCTGGAGGCGCACAAGATCCTGATGGGCCTGAACGACTCCAACCGCGAAGCCTTTCACGATCTGGTCAGTGCGCTGGAGCGGACCTGATCGTCAACCTGCGCCGGCCGCTTCGCGAGCCAACCCGCGAAGCGGCCGGCGCAGGCAGTAGAACCCCGCATCCCGCTACGCTTTGCCAACAAACTCGGTCGCTTCACCCCCACCCGCATCCAGCTGATACACCCGTGCCGGCCGCCCCTCTCGATCGAAGAACACCTGCCCCAGGCCGGCGCCATTCCACAACCGTTCGCCGGCCTTGCTACGGCTGGGCGTTCGCGGCGCCACCTCCATCTCGCGGCGCTTGGTAAACCAGTTGAGCGGCGAGCGCGGCGCATACAGCCAGCGGTTCAGCCGGTCGAGCACATCCAGCAAACGGCGGGGGAATTCGTTCTTGATCCCGCTGCTGGTCACCTGCCACAAATGCGGGCTGCGCTGGCGGTGGCGGATCAGCACTTCATAGACGAACGAGTAATGCACGTCCCCGGACAGCACCACGTAATGCCCTGGCGTGCGTGAGTGGCGGAAGATGTTGAGGATGACCTGCGCCGCACCGCGATGGGCCATCCAGTTCTCGGCATCCACCAGCAGTGGGTAGCCCAACCAGCTGAATACCTTCTGCACCGTCTCGATCAGCTTTACGCCAAAGATCGGCGCAGGCGACACGATGATTGCCGAGGGGTGGTCCAGCAACGCTTGCTGCAGCTCGCTCAACGCCTCCCAGTCCAGCAAGCCGGAGGGCTTGGCCAGGCTGCTCTCGCTGCGCCAGCGGCGGGTGCGGGTGTCCAGCACCAGCAAGGGCGGGTTGCTGGGCAGGCTGAACTGCCAGCCCTGGAAGCGCAGCAGTTCACCGATCAGCTCATCCTGGGGCTGGCTGCCAAGTGCCTGGCATCGGCCGATCAGTGCTTTGCAAGCGTCCGGGTCGTTACCCCAGGCCTGGCACAGCAGGTAGCCGAGCAGGGCGTTGCCGATGATCCGCCGCGAGAAGGGGTGGCCATAGGCGCTTTCTTCCCATTGCGCCGACAGGTTCCAGTCGTCGGTGATGTCATGGTCGTCGAAGATCATCAGGCAGGGCAGGTGGGCCATTACCCGTGCAACCTGGCCGAGGTTGTCGGCGAATGCCTGGATCAGCGGCAACTCCTGCTGGTAGCGGGCCTGGCGCGGTGCGGTGAGCCCGCTGGGCATGTCCAGGTTCACCAACTGCCAGGGCACGGGGGACCACACCAGCAAGTACATGGCCATGACCTCGGCGAAGGTCACCAGGTGGTTGTCGGCGTTGCTGGACGAGAAGATCGGCTTGCGCTTGCCGCCGAAAAAGCGCGCGCGCAGGGTTTCGTTGCGTTGCTGGGCCGGCAGCAGGTCGGCGCGGTGGTAGTAGCAGGCCGGGTGCCGGTACAGCGCCTGGCTGTCGGCGACCACAGCGCCATCAAGGGCTTCGTCGAACAGGCCCAGACGCGTGATCAGCGCGTGGATGGCGCGCAGCATCGGGCCGGCGACGTCGTCGGCGTACACTTGGTCGCCGGTCATCAGCAGCACGGCGGGGCGGTCCGCCGGTGCTGTGCAGGCCTGCAGCAGGCGGTCGGCACACAGCAGGCCATCGGCGGCCGCGTGGTGCGGCTTGCGGCAGGAACCGTGCAGCAGATGGTCGAGGCGGTCGCGCAGTACCAGGCTTGGGCGCCGGGTGCCGGGGTAAAGCAGGTGCGGTGCCCAGTCGGCAATGCCCTCGCCGTTGATCAGCAGGTCATAATCAAGCAGTTGATTGCAGGGCAAGGGGCGAGCGAACTGGATGTCCAGCAGGTGGATGAAGGCGTGCCGACCCACAGCAACCACCTGGCAATCGGCCTGTGCTTGGCCTGCCGGGCAGAGGAATTCGGCTTGCAGCGGTTGGCTGGCGACCAGCCAGATGGCCAGGCGCTGAGGTTCCAGGCGGCGCAGGATCGGGCCGGCGAGTACGAGGGGCAATGGGGTAGAGGAGGTCATCGACAGCTCGGGTGGCTATGTGGGCTGCTTCGGCGGCAAGCCCGTTCGCACAGGTACGGTGCCGACCTGGAGCCTGTCGCAACCCCTGTGGGAGCGGGCTTGCCCGCGAAGAGGCCCTGGAATTCAGTGCACTACTAACGCCAGATAAACAGACGGGCGGAAAATGCGGAACACTTCCCGCCCGTCGGTGAACGCCGAAATGTATCAGGCCTTTTCGGCCATCAACTTCTCCAGCTTCTCCTGGTCCCGGGCGAACTGGCGAATGCCCTCGGCCAGTTTCTCGGTGCCCATGGCATCCTCGTTCATCGCCCAGCGGAACTGACTTTCGTTCAGCTGTTGCTTGGCCTCGCCAGCCTTGCCCGGCTGCAGTACCCGGGGCAATGCGCCGTGATCATCGCTCAGTTGCTGCAGCAGTTCCGGGCTGATTGTCAGGCGGTCACAGCCGGCCAGCTGTTCGATCTGGCCGATATTGCGGAAGCTGGCGCCCATGACCACGGTGTTGTAGCCATTGGCCTTGTAGTAGTTGTAGATACGCGTGACCGACTGCACGCCCGGGTCATCGGCACCGACGTATTCCTGGCCGGTGCTTTTCTTGTACCAGTCGTAGATACGCCCCACGAACGGCGAAATCAGGAACACCCCGGCATCGGCGCAGGCCTGGGCCTGGGCGAAGGAGAACAGCAGGGTGAGGTTGGTCTGGATGCCTTCCTTCTCCAGTTTCTCGGCGGCGCGGATGCCTTCCCAGGTGGAAGCCAGCTTGATCAGCACACGGTTGCGGCCCACGCCGGCGGCCTCATACAGGTCGATCAGCTTGCGGGCTTTTGCCAGCAGGGCCGGTTCATCGAACGACAGGCGGGCGTCCACCTCGGTGGAAATACGCCCCGGGATGACCTTGAGGATGCCCGAACCCACGGCCACCGCGAAGCGGTCGCAGGCCAGGTCGACATCGCCCTTGGCGTCGGCTTTCACCTGCTTGAGCAGGTCGGCATAGCCGGGGATGGCGGCGGCTTTGAGCAACAGCGACGGGTTGGTGGTGGCATCGACCGGTTTCAGCCGGGTGATGGCGTCCAGGTCCCCGGTGTCGGCGACCACGGTGGTGAACTGCTTGAGTTGTTCCAGCTTGGAGGTCATGGGCGTGCTCTGTCCTGTGCAATGACTCGACATTACCCGAGCCCCAGCGGCCGCTCAAGGGCCTGGGCGCGGGCTTGCCCGGGAAGGGCAGTGCGAAAGGTGAAGATTCGAGTCGCAAGCTGGCCTGAGGTTCCGCAGCGGGTTGCCTGACGGCACATCTACTGGCTGGCGTAAGTGTCTTGCTCGGGATCCACAGGTTGCACACTCTTTGTGGCAGTGGGTATGCCCGCGGACACCGGCTAGGCCGATGCCAGCCACCGCGCCGCCTGCATCGCGGATAAATCCGCTCCTACAGTTATAGTCGTACTTGTAGGAGCGGCTTCAGCCGCGATCACCGACGAAGCCGGTGCCAGCCACATGCCACCTGCTTCAGGGGTAAATTGCTCAGCGCCCCTGCAGCAGCTCCACCGCCTGGTCGAACACCGCCAGCGGCTCCGCCGCCTTGTGGATGTCTGCCGACAGCAACTGACGGAACCGCCGCGCGCCTTTGAACCCTTGGGCCAGCCCCAGGATATGCCGGGTAACGTGATGCATGGCCCCGCCCGCCTGCATATGCGCGACGATATAAGGCCGCAACTGCGCCAGCGCCTCGCTACGGCTGACTACCGGCGCTTCGCTGCCGAACAGTTGCTGGTCCACCTCGGCCAGCAAGTAGGGGTTATGGTACGCCTCACGCCCGAGCATCACGCCGTCGAAGGTCTGCAGGTGCGCCTGGCACTCGGCCAGGGTCTTGATCCCGCCATTGAGCACGATCTCCAGGTCCGGGAAGTCCGCCTTCAACTGCGCCGCCACGTCATAGCGCAACGGTGGGATCTCGCGGTTCTCCTTCGGCGACAACCCTTCCAGGATCGCGATGCGCGCATGCACGGTAAAACTGCGGCAGCCGGCCTCGCGCACCTGGCCGACGAAGTCGCACAACTCGGCGTAGCTGTCACGGCCATTGATGCCGATGCGGTGCTTGACCGTCACCGGGGTCGACACGGCATCGCGCATGGCCTTCACGCAATCGGCCACCAGTGCCGGGTGGGCCATCAGGCAGGCGCCGATCATGTTGTTCTGCACTCGGTCACTCGGGCAGCCGACGTTGAGGTTGACCTCGTCGTAGCCGGCCTCTTCGGCCAGGCGGGCGCAGGCCGCCAGGTCGGCCGGCACGCTGCCGCCCAGTTGCAAGGCCAGCGGATGCTCGGAGGTGTCGTGGCGCAGGAAGCGGTGAGCGTCGTTGTGCAGCAGGGCGCCGGTGGTGACCATTTCGGTGTAGAGCAGGGTTTGCCTGGAGAGTAGGCGCAGGAAGAACCGGCAGTGGCGGTCGGTCCAGTCCATCATCGGCGCAACGCTGAAGCGGCGGGACGGCTCAGGGCGCGTGGTTTGTGGCTTTGAGGCTGATTCTAGGGGCATTCTGGTCTACGCATTTTTGTACCATTTTTGGGGGTTTTTGGGCGTTTTTGGTGTGACAGTGGTACGATGTACCACCGCCACTCACGCTTGTACCACCGAAAATCATGGCAACGATCAGAGCAAGGAAAAAGGCCGATGGGACGGTCAGCTACACCGTCCAGATCCGCCTCAAGAAAAAGGGTGTCATAGTTTACCAAGAAGCCCAGACATTCGCCCGCAAGCAGGCCGCTCAAGCCTGGGCGAAGCGACGAGAGACCGAGTTGGCGGTGCCTGGTGCGATTGAACGGGCCAGCCGCCAGGGGCACACGGTCAAGGAGATGATCGAGCGCTACCTGATCGAGGCGGAGAAAGCCCGGCCTCTCGGTGAAACCAAGCGGCTTACTCTCAATGCCATCAAGAAGAGCTACTTGGGGGAGAAGATCGACTCGGACATCAGCCAGCAGGTCCTGGTGGATTATGCACTTTGGCGCATGGAGCCCGAGGGCGGCTCCGTCAAGCCTCAGACTGCCGGCAATGATTTGGCTCATCTGGGATCGGTTCTGTCCTTGGCCAGGGCGGCTTGGGGGTACGAGATCAATCCCTTGGCAATGCCCGACGCTCGTCTCGTCCTGAAAAAGTTTGGTTACAACATGCGGAGCCGCGAGCGAGATCGCAGGCCTACATTGGATGAGCTCGATAAAGTGATGGAGCACTTCTTCGAGATGCTGCAGCGCAGGCCGTCAGTCATCCACATGCCTAAGGTGGTGGCGTTCGCGATATTTTCGACAAGACGAATGGACGAAATCACGCGCATCCTCTGGGACGATCTGGATGAGCACCGGAAAGCAGTGAAAGTGCGGGATATGAAAAACCCCGGTCAGAAGCTGGGTAATGATGTCTGGTGTCACTTACCAGATGAGGCATGGCAGATTGTGCAGAGCATGCCGAGGGAGTGCCCGGAGATATTCCCGTACAACACTGACTCGGTCGGTGCTGCTTGGGCTAAAGCGTGCAAGATGAAAGGTATCGAGGACCTGCACTTTCACGATCTACGCCACGAAGGTGTGAGCCGGCTGTTCGAGATGGATTGGGATATACCCAGAGTTTCGAGTGTATCTGGCCATCGCGATTGGAACTCGATGCGGCGTTATACCCATTTGCGCGGTCGAGGAGACGTGTATAAGGGCTGGAAGTGGTTGGACCAGATTATCCAGGCGCCGGTGAAGCTCGGCGCCCGGGTAGGCTAGTTAGCTTGCGCGTAGAGGTTTGTTTAACTGCGCGCATTCAAGCCGCGCAGCTTCCCTTTGTCGGTCCAGGTACATGGCCAGATCAGCGATATGCACGCCTCTGGCACTTTTCTGACTAGCTTCGAGCCTGGTTATCGGAAGCTGGATTTGTCCGGCCAGCACCTTTCTTTGAAACATATCAGGCGTCAAGTGCGTGAAATAGTCGGTGCATACCTGCTCTATTGAGATAATGGCTTTGCCATTGTATTGCGCCATTAGAACGAAAGCGGTGTTCATGCACGCCTCCCCAGTGCTCGTTTTGCCGCCACATTAGCCATGTAGGCTGACCATTTATCGCTCTCGCGCAGTTGGCGGATTCGACTGCATTTCGAGTGTCGCCTAGCCGACCTGCCTTTGCCGCATACATCGCAGATGGCAGGCAGATCGAGGCTGTGTGAGGCCATGGGTGGCCTGGTGCGCTCAGTCATAACTCACTGCCTCGCTGCCATTGTTGATGGCGTCCAGTGCGGCTTGGTCAAGCAAACGATGCATGTGGTTAGTACCTTGCTCGTCCTCACGCTGCAGTTCGTGGATGATTTCCTGTATCAATAACGTGCCGTTCTGGATGCTGATCGGAGCGCCTCTGTAGTCGACCGGCCATTCCGGTGAGCAAGTGACTGCGTGCAAGAGGCACTCGGTGGTGATGCGGATAACCAGTTGGTCGCCTTCGACTCCCACCGTTGGCAGCACGTCGATTAGCTTGGCCGATTTCGCAGTTGTTGGAGTTAGGATGCGATCCAGCTCATCAGCTACGTCCTGCATGCCAACAGCTGCTGCTGCGTCAAGGGCTTGCTCCAGCAGCTCATTGGGCACACTAACCATTCGGTTGGTGTCGTTCATGGCTGCGCCTCACGTGCCATTTGGCGATCCAGGCGTTCGATCTCGGCCAAGATCAGGGCGCCGGCCTTGATGAGCATCAATCGCGGGCTGGTTGGCTTCCAGTGCTCTTTCGCCCAAGGCCAGAGTCCTGTTGGTCTTGAATTGAGGTAGTCGATGTGATCGTCTTGGCTAGCGCCCCTAGGATCTGCCCAGAATGCGTAGGCGCCTGCAGCCTGGGCGAGTTGCCCCATGGTGTATTGGTCGTCACGCTCAAGGGTGTGGCCCTCTTCGCGAACTTGACGGCGCCGTTCAGCCAGCAGGTCTCGGATTGCAGTGCTCCAGGTTGGGCTCTGTTCCTCAAGCAGCTCGCGGGTCTCCTTGATCTGGTCGTTGAGGCCCTGGTCACTCACGCTGGTGTGTTGGACCCAGTCCTCCAGTAGGGAGCAGGATCTTTCGGCCAACAGGAGAAGCTGGAAGTTGAGGTCGGGCTGCTCGCCCTCCGCTTTGTCGAGGCTGTGGCAAGACGCTGCACCGGCGCAGGGGAGGCCGGAGAGCTGGATATTGCTGTCGGGCTTACAGCCCTCGGCGTTTATATGGCGGTGGCGCTCGATCTCGGCGATCAAGCCCAACACTGTCGCGGGCGGTAGTGCCGTCCCATAGTCATTCAGCGCGGCGGAGTCGTATTGGTTTGCGGCAGCAGCAGTGGCGAGTGCCTTCAGTCTGATGATGTCGATTGTCATGCTGTAGCCCTCCGGCTGATGATGAAGCCAGCTGCCTGGCGGACCTTCGAGCAACTCTCGTGATTGCCTTTGGTTCGCGGCTTGTTGCAGACATCACACATAACGGACATCGCCGCCCGGCAGAGGGGCTGCATGCCTGTTGGGGTGCGTGTCGTAGGGGTGTAGGTCCGTGAGGTGGTCACAGCGAATACCTCTCATGGGGGCGGCGGGCGTTCGGGCTTAGTGCTAGGTGCTCGTAGCCGGTGATGTTGTTAACAGTCGGTAACGTGCTTTCCGGAGTGTTTACAGTCGGGCGCTGGTGCGGCTGGACCAGGGCAGCGATGAGCACGCAGGCCAAGATCAAGCTGACCAGTTGCCAGATGCGTGTTGCTTTATGCACTTTGGCGGCCCTCGTTGAGCTGGCTCAGTACCTGTTTGCTAGCCAGATCGAACAGTTCGTCTGCGGAAACAGGCCTGACGGACTGCTCGAAGTTGCGCACGGCGTCAAACCGGGTGCGGTACAGCCCGGCCTGGCCGAGCCAAGCGGCTGCATTGTGCTCGGCGTTTGACACCGGACAGCCGTGAGCTTCTGGGACTGAGCCATCATGGGTGCGCCTGCATTTCCGGCAGTGATACAGGCCGCCGTCGTCTGCCTCGCTCATGTACCAATCATGGTGATGCGTGCTCATGCGGCCTCCCGCTGGTACAGATCGATCAGATCTTTGGCGTTTGCGGCGATCAGGTCTTCCGCCTCGTCGGGGCATACGCTGTTGCCAATCAGCCGGATCTGGTTGGTGTTACTGATGGCGCGCCACTCCAACTCGCCGGTGCGCTGGTTCTCGAATAGCCCGCGATCAAGGATGTAGTCAGGGCTGAAGCCCTGAGCAAGCTTCAACTCTGGCGCCTTCAGCATGCGCAGGGTGAAGTCGACCAGCGCGTAGTCGCCCAACAGCACCAGGTCGGCCGGCTCAGGGAAGTGCTCGGGCAGATAGGTGTGCAGGAAATGGGCGCACTTCCGGGCTCGCTCCATCAGTTCCGGCGGCAGAATGGCGGCTGGCACTTGCACGATGGTGACCAGCGCCATGCGCTCTCTCGTTGGCAGCGTGTGCATAGGCTCTTCCACGCCTTGCCACTGCCCGCCCGTGCCGTAGTACTTCACCAGGTAGGCGGTGGCCAGCCGCTGATTAGTGCCTCGTCCGAGAATGGTGCTCAGTGGAGCCTTTGCAGCCCGCCCGTCACCGTTGTAGAACCCGCCGTTAGCCTGCTCGAAGTGACACGCGGCCAAAGCGTGGTGCCCGCTGCCTGTGGTCAGGGCGTTGACGGGCTGCAAAAGGCTGCTGCTGGTGCAGCCCTTGCGCAGCGTCACCATGGCGGCAGTGGCCATTGCCTGTTCGCCCCGGTTTGCTCCGGTAATGGTTCGAACTGCCTCTGTGACAGGATAACCCGAGCGCTCACCATGGTGGGTCAGATGCGTGAGGTGTGCTGCTGCCATGGCGAAGTGGCCACCCTTCACTTGGGCAACCTGGGTGCGCAAAGGCTCTGCAATGCTGAAGGTTCGCTGGTTGCTCGCGTTGGCGAACTCGGTGAGGCTGGCGGCAGCCAGCTGCCGATCGTTCAACGGGATGACAAACGGTTGCTCGGCCAGCACGGTGTGCCGCCAGAATCCCTTCGCGACCCGGCGGCAGGTGTTGTCTACCAGCGGGCGCTTGCGGTCGAGGATGCTTTTGCCCAGGTCGGAAAAGTCGATGCACTCCGCCGCGGTTCGCCATGGCAACTGGTCGGCCTGAGGGTTCTCGTGTCTCTTGGGTTTGGTCCACACAATGGGACGGCCATCGGTGCGACCGATCAGGAACAGGCGCTTGCGGATGGTCGGTGACCCAGCGTTGGACGCACGGCGTTCTTTCCATTGCACGTTGCAGCCTAGGCCGCGCACCAGAGCTTCCATGGGAACCCACTGGCCGATGCAGTCCATGATTTCCGCCATGTCGGGATGATCGGCAGGCAGGCCGGTGGTAAGGCAGGATACGAACGCCCTGAAGGTGCGGCCCATCTCGGTCTTGAGCGGTTTACCAGCATCGTCCAGCGGTCCCCAAGCCTGGAACTCCTCGACGTTCTCCATGAGGAACAGGCGCGGGCGTGTCGCAAATACCCAGCGGACAACGACCCATGGCAAGGAGCGAACGCTTTTGCTGCGTGGCGCGCCACCTTTGGCCTTGGAGAAGTGCCGGCAGTCCGGTGAAGCCCACAGGATGCCAACTGGCTGGCCGCCGGTGGCCTTCAGTGGATCAACTTCGTAAATGTCGCTGATGTAATGTCGGGTCTTGCGGTGATTAGCTCGATGAACAGCGATAGCAATAGGGTTGTGGTTTATGGCCACATCCGGGTCGCGATAGGCGCGTGCGCCGCCGCTGCTGGCTCCGCCCGCGCCTGCGAACAGATCCACGTACAGCTCCCGCTGGAAGGGAAGGGCCTGCTGCTGCGCGCCTGCAACGTTGATGTGCTGAGCGGTCGTCATGCTGCCACCTCAGCGCTTGCGGCACTGGCTGGGGTTTTGCGCAGTTGGGTGTGAATGCGTTTAGCCAGACCGTCCAGTCCTGCGGCTTGTAGCCTGGCACGTGATGCCTGCTGAGTTGCCTTCATTGCGGTTAACGTCCGCTCGGTGAGGCTCAGGGTTTCCAAGGCGCTGATGAGCAGCTCGTAATCCGCCCTGGTCACTGCCAGTCCGGTATACGACATGATCCTGGCTTCGAGCTCGCGGACGTTGCCTTTGAGATCGGCTACAGCTATGTGGTGCTTGCGCTGGCTCGCCTCGGCTTGAATTCGCGCTTCGTCCAGGTCCACTTGCAGGCTTTGTATCTGCAATTTCAGATCGGCTTGCAGACGCTCTTTCCCGATTTCCAAGCCCCTGTTGAAGGCACGATGCCGAGCTTTCGCGAACAGGAAAGGCAGGATGGCCAGGGTGACCAGAAAAATGATGCCCAGGGCAAGAACTTGTTGATGCGGTTGCATGTGCTGTGCTCCAAATGTAGCCCTCCGCCGTTGGTGTGAGAGTCGGCGGGGGCCATGTGCCCCTGATGGCCGGGGCCGCCAGGTCAAGCAGATTGGGTAGATCGTTCGGCCTGCCGGTCGAGATAAGCGGCAAGGTTGTGCAGGTAGATCACGTGCTGGGCTTTCTTTGAGCTGTCGATCTTGCTCAACTGAAGATCAATACGCCCTTTGTTGATCAGCTCTTTGAATCGCCTGTCTGACCCGATGTGGGGGAAATATCGCTCTCTGACAGCAGTGAGCGTTGGGCAGGGGGTGGTCCACTCGCTGCGGAGCTGTTCCAGCGTACTCATGCGCATTTCCCGATACCGTCAGGGCTGGGCCGAAGCTTCGCGCGGACTGCTGCTGCGAGCTGCTCTTTAGTGGCTCCCGTCACTGCAGCGCAGACATCACCCTGGTCGTCAGTCACCACGGCGCCAAGGGGAAACTGTCGGTTTACGGTGGCGATTACGTAGGCTGTCTGACCCGTCCGCAGGACCTCTTCAACGCTGACTTGCGCCTCCATGAGAGCAAGCGCTTCTTCCGCCTGGGCTGCGGAGTCATCCCGGCCATTCGCGATGTCCTGCACAAAATCTCTTAAGGACTGGCACTTGGTGGAGAGGGCGCGCGGAAGTTTCAGGCGGCTGCAAAGCGGCCCAAGGGTCACCTTGATGCTGTGATGCGTACTGTCATTTTCGATCTCGATCTGAGCGTCGACCGTGACTTCAGGACGCTGCAATTTGCAGGTCGCAGTGCCGCCGTTATCCAAGGTGCGTTGCAGCAGCATGATCTGACGAAGGGGGATCCTGAATTCGCTCATGCAGCACCCCCATTGGCAGGTACAGCCTGGGCTTTACCTTCGAGCGTGACGACCAGCTGCAAGCCGGTGCTGCGCTGGAATGCCTGTATTTTTGCCACGCTGTTGCAGGCGGTTGGATGGATCAGAATTGCTACCGATCCGTTGTGCTGTGCTGGTTTCATTCTTCGTGTCCTTGATGTGAGAGAGGGGCACGAAGCTGAAATTAGCAAAAGCTAAATCATTGTTCAATAGCAGATGCTAAATTGTCCGAGCGTGGTTGCGCCCCGGCGGATGGCCGGTATGACACAACCCAAGAAGGCGTTAGAGCTTTTTCGCGTTCCAGGCCAGTAGGACACGGGCCTGGATATGCATACGCTCGATCATCGACTCGTCGATGGTAATCGGCGGGTAGATAGGATTGTCGGAGATCATTCGGAGCTGGCCTCCAGTCAGACGCTGCAGGCGTTTGATGTAGAGATCGCCGTCGAGGGTGAAGACATAAATTGCGTCTGTCTTCACCTCGGTGATCCCGCGATCCACAAGCAGGGCATCGCCGTCAGCGAATGTGCCAGACATGCTGTCGCCATCGCCAGTGATGATCGCCAGGTTGTCGATGTTGGAAAAACTAAGGCCCTGCATCCTGAGCCAGTCTAGGTGAACCGTCATGTCGCGGATGACTTCAATGTGCATTTCCGGGGCTGCCTTGCCATGCCCCATAGAAGCCGCGACATCGAGATGCGGAATCAGAACGTAGTTCTTGTCCTTTGCTGCCCTGGTGGGCAGGCGAACCACGTTGGTTGGGGCTGCGATGGAGGGTTCCTCCATTGGAGGAGATGTCAGCGTCCCTGCTGCAAGCCCAATCTTGAGCTCGAGATTAAGCGCAGCCTTTTCCCCCAGCTTGCGGTGGCCGTTGAGCAGTTGCGACAGGTACGACGCGTCTAGGTCGTGAGCCTCGGCGAATTCCTTCTGGCTCAGGTTCCCCATGATCGTACGGAGGGAGGCGATGCGCCTTTCGTTAATGTCCATCAGCAGATGATTGCTTTCCGTTAGCAAACAGTAAATTACGAGTTGCTATTGCCTTCATAATTAGCAATTGCTAATCTGCCGGGCATTGGAGGTGTCTATGACGCTTAGCGAATATTTGAAAACGATAGACAAGGACGGGGTCGACGCCCTCGCACGGCACTGCGGAACATCGGTCGGCCAACTGAAGCAAGTGGCTTATGGAAACCGCCGCGCAGGTGCGGGGTTGGCTGTCAATTTGGATCGAGAAACGGGAGGGGAGGTTACTTGTGAGTCGCTGCGACCGGACATTGACTGGGGGTACTTAAGACAAGGAAAGGGGTAAGAACGCTGGGCCAGGTCTCTCACCTCCCAGCCCAGCTATGACAGTACGAAGCACCATCACTCTCGTCGGCCGGTGGCCTCTCTCACAAGTTCAGCCGGACGACTATTACCACATGCCATGCCCGCACAGCACGCAGGGCACAGCACACAGGTCGTGGTCGTAGGATAGGTCTTACATGATCCTATGACTAGGCCGTAAACCGAGGATTTACGGTTATGAGCAGGATTGATCTTTTGCCGGGCGCAGGTCCGGTTCTCACTTTGCGGCAAGCGCTCTACCGCGCGGGTCGTGATTATCACGGCGGTATCACCAGACTCGCGTTTGACATGGGGCTCGAAGTGGATGCCCTGCAGAAGAAGTTGCACCATGCCGACGACCGCCGCTGGCCAACCCCTGACGAGCTGGAAGAGATCGTGCAGTGGACCGCTGATCCTCGGTTGCTCGATGCGCTGGTTCGTCCTGCCGGTGCGGTCTGGTATCGCCCCAAGCCTGTGCCTGCTACCAACGATGCCTTGCAGGCGGTTGCGAAGCTTCTGGCCGAGTCCGGTCAATTCGTGGGTAGCCTGCATAATGGTGCCTCGGACAACGTTTGGACCTTGGCGGAGGTGTTGAATCTGGAGCAGCGTGGCATGGAAGTTATCCGGCAAGTTCTCGCCATCATGGCGGGCGCGCGCGAAGCCATGGAGGACGCAAGCCATGGCTGATGCCGTCGATTTTGCCAATGACCGCGCTGAGTATTTCCTCCAGTTGTCGCTGCAGCGTCTTGCGCGACTCCCGGTCAAGCCAAGCGCGCAGATCTGCGAGGACTGCGATGAGCCGATTCCGCTGGCCCGTCAATTGTCGGTCTCCGGCTGCGAAACCTGCATCGATTGCCAGGAGTTGCGGGAGCGCCGGAGATGAGCGAACGCCCAACTCCTACCACAGCTGATTGGGCGCGGCGTTACATTGAAACCTTCGGTCTGGCTCTGGTTCCTATCGAACCGGGTGAAAAGGGACCGAAGGGGGCTGGATGGAACAAGCCTGGTGGCTATTTCACGGATGCCTCGAAAGCTGAAGCGTTTTGGACTGCGAGCCCGAACCACAACCTCGGAGTTGTGCTTGGGCCGAGTCGTGTCTGCTCGCTCGATGTTGATGATGTCGAGCTGACCCGGCAGGTGCTGCAGCAGACGCTTGGGCTTGATGTCGACGCACTCGCTGACGCGTACCCCACCTCCGTGGGCAACCCTGAACGATTCCGCGTGATGTTCCGCGTCCCTGAGGGGGTGGAGCTGAGTCGCCACGCCTTGGTTTGGCCAAATAAAAACGACCCGGATGGCACCATCTACAAAGGGCTCATGGTGCAAGTGAAGGCTGCCATGGACGCGGGGGATGCAGGCCGCGAGGCCGCCTTCCGCATGGCGGCTGAGCCTTTCAAGAAAGTGACAGTCTTCGAGTTGCGGGGTGGCCTGGTGCAGGACGTATTGCCACCATCCATTCACCCGGGTACTCACAAGCCTTACACATGGCGTACCCCTCCGACAGCTGAAGGCTTGCCAGAGCTGCCTGCCGACTTGTTGGCCATCTGGCAGGACTGGGATGAGTTCAAACCGAAGGGGGAGGCCGTTTGCCCGTGGAAACCGAAGGCGGCAACGCCTGCGCCTGCAGCTCGTCCCATGGCCAAACCATCAACAGCTGCAGCACGATCTCGTGACCGGCTCCCCGAGGTTATCCCTGAATTCAATCGTACCCATGACATCGCAACGATGATTGAGGCGCACGGTTACAAGCGCGTCGATGGGAAGTGGTTGAGCCCGCACAGCAGCTCTGGCCTACCCGGTGTGACAATCACGGAGGGCAAGCTCTACTCGCATCACACCTCGGACCCACTGGCAAACGGACACAAGAACGATGCGTTCGATGTGTTCTGCATCCTAGAGCACGACGGCGACCAGAAGGCTGCGACTAGGGCGGCAGCTCGGATCCTGGGTATTGACGCGAAGTCCCGTCCGCCGGCACCGCCGCCATTGGGCGAACTTCCCCGTGCCCCATCGGTGGTGGAGCCGGCCGAGCTGCCTCTGGTCGTCGATAGCAATGTCGAGCATCTTCCCCGCACCCCATCAGACGTCGAGGCCATCAGCCCGGCCGACTCCTCGGCCACCGGGGGGCCGGGGGGAGATACCTTGGACATTGATGCTGCGATGCGCCGATTTGCCCTGGTCGAAGGTTCCACGAACGTATGGGACTTCGACAAGCGACGGTCGATGAAGCGGACAGGCTTCGAGGCCTTGGTCGGCAAGCCACTCTCGAAAGCGTGGATGGAGCGGACCGACAAGAAGCTCATCGCCTCCGAGCAGGTGCAAGAGCTTGAGCAGGCCCGGAAGATGTCCAGCAAGAAGGGTGGAGCGCTGAAGCTTGAACCGCTCGACCGGTACATCTACATCGATGGGACAAAAGAGGCCTGGGATCGTGAGAAGAAGCGTCGGTTGCCCGAGGGCAGCGTCAAGATGGCCTTGGGGGATGCCTACCAGCTCTGGCTGAACAGCCCGGAACGGCGGGTGGTGGACGTCGATCACATCGTGTTCGACCCAACGATGACCAAGGACCCGGCGATCTACATCAACACTTTTGAGGGCTTGCCGCTTGAGCCGGTCCGTGACGATGCTGCGTGCGAGAACCTGCGGTGGCTGATCTCGTTCCTTTGCAACAATGACGCCGAAGCGTTGGATTGGCTGGTCAAGTGGCTGGCCTACCCGCTGCAGCACATGGGCGCAAAGATGGACACCGCGATTCTGTTCCACTCAACCATGGAGGGCTCGGGCAAAAGCCTGCTGTTCGCGGACATCATGGGCGAGCTGTACGGTCGTTACGGTGCCACGGTTGGCCAAGCACAGCTGGAGGGCAATTTCAACGCCTGGCAAAGCGGCAAGCTTTGGGCCGTGTTTGAAGAGGTGGTGAGCCGTGACCAGCGCTACAACCAGGTAGGCAAGATCAAGCACATGATCACCGGCAAGACGGTGCGCATGGAATCCAAGTTCATCAACGGCTGGGAAGAATCCAACCACATGAACTCGGCGTTCTTGAGCAACGAGATAATGCCGTGGCCGATCAGTGAAGACGACCGCCGGATGCTAGTGATGTGGCCAATGGAGACTCTGCCCGCCGAAAGGCAGAAGGCTATCGCCCGAGAGTTGGCCAACGGTGGGGTGGCAGCCTTGTACGGGTGGCTGCTCGATGTCGACCTTGGGGATTTCAACCAGCGCACGCGTCCGCCAAAAACTGAAGCCCGCCAGAGGCTTGTTGAGCTGAGTCGCACGGCTTGGCAGACCTTCTTCTACCTCTGGCGAAACGGTGAGTTGGGGCACGGTCTATGGGGCTGCTGCCTGACTTCCGATGTGTACGCCATGTTCCTTGAGTGGTGCTCCCACAACAAAGAGAACTCCATGAGCCACACGAAGTTCTCGCTGATGTTAAGCGCGAAGGTGGAGAAGACACGCCCTATCCCCTGGACTGATGGCAGTTCTCGCCGATTTGCGGCGTTCTTTGTGCCCAGCGAGGGCGATCCTTCCCTGCCCCCATCCATGAAGTCGGCCGAGCTGGGCAAGACCGTTGTCGAGTGGCGTGCCCGAGCAAAGCTGGCGGGCTGGAGCGTGGACAGTTGGGACCACATCAAGAGGCTTGCGGCATGACTCTGCCATTAAGTGTGTTGGGTGTGTTGGGTTTGTGTTGGGTTGGTTTCGGTAAGCCAACACACATTCAGGCCCCGGAATCTGTGGCTTTGGGGGTATGTGTGTTGGGTGTGTTGGGTTTGTGCGCACGCGCGCGCGCGCGATTTTTTTTAATCGCTGAAATCGAAGGGGGAAGAAATCTCTATGCGAACCCTGAAAAACCCAACACACCCAACACACTCAACACAGTTACTTCCAATCCATTGAATTCATTAAGTTCTGAGTGTGTTGGGTTTGTGTTGGGTTTGCCAAATGCGTGTTGGGTATTGGCCGGGGAGGGCTGGCGATGACGAAGGACCAAGGATTGCGCCTACAGGGGCAGGTGGATCACGCGCTGCACCGCATCAGTATGGCGGCACTTATCGACCAGTCCGAACGCCTGCGTCTGGTTGCCGAGCTGATGAAGCATTGGGGAGAGCGGCGTGGACAGCTTGGGTTGGATGCCAGCTTGGGCAGTCAAATGGGCAGCATTATGGAATGGAAGGGGGCTGCACCGCGCGGAGGCTCATCCGGTTCGCGAATTTTGGTCGGCGGTGCAGGCCTTGATCACGCGGCAGCAGAGGTTGACGCGGCAGTGGTCCAGCTGGAGCGGCGTGATCCGCGCGGGGCTACGCTGGCCAAGCTGGCCCAACTGCGCTACCTGTATGGGGCCACGGTGCGCGAGCAGATGCGCGAGGTTGGGCTGGCTGAGGACGCCGACCGCACCTACCGAAACTGGGTTAAGGCTCTTCACCTGCAGGTGTTTGCCATCCTGGCCGCCCGCGCTGGCCGCGTCCGCCAGCAGACCGTTCGTCGGGTGAATATGCGACTTGCGTGCAACATTGATGAGACATAGCCACCACATGGCGACGAACCGAAAATAGGCCCTTTTCGGTTTTTCCGGTGGCATGTAAAAAGGCGCCACGATATCAAAAGTGCGCTTAGGCGCTTCCCCCACAAGCACTGTGCTGTGCAAGCCGCTCCGAATTGTCGGCGCATCGAGAACCCTGCCAAGTGGCGGGGTTTTCTTTTTCCGGCGCCGTGCTTTGCCAATGAGGCTTACATGAACAGCGAGCAACAAACGTTAGCCGAACTGCCGATCTGGATGGTGATCGTGTTGTCCTTGGTCGGCGGTGTTTCGGGAGAGATGTGGCGGGCGGACATGGCGGGCGCTCGCGGTTGGGGGCTGATTCGTCGATTGGCGTTACGCTCTGGAGCCTGCGTGACCTGCGGTCTTTCGACCAACATGCTGCTGTACGCCCTCGGCGTTTCGGTATGGGCGGCAGCAGCGGTTGGATGCTTGGCTGCGATGGCCGGCGCCGATGTCGCTATCAACCTCTACATGCGCTGGGCCGCCAAGCGGCTGGGCGTGAGCGAGATGCCACCGCCCAGTCACCCTGGTGCCAGTTAAGACAAGCGCTTCTGTTTAGTCGTCAACCTCATTGATGCTGACTTTGAGCGTCCTCGCGAAGTAGCCGTGATGCTCTATAGCCTCGATAACCTCTTTCTTATTTAGTCCCAAGGGGAGGCTACCGACTTCGCTATCGACTTGGTTTGGTCGTTCAAGCACGTTCAGAAAACTAGGTTGGAGATCTTTAAGCTGATTGATGCTTGTGCCGCGCTTCACGATCAGAAGTCTCTCAAGCGCCTGATCGCGGTAGATATCGAACTGCATTTTCAAGTCCTTTTTGATGGGGCGTCAGAACGATGCCGCCAACCGGACTTGTTACCACGACTGCTCTTATTTTTACAGCTCACCAATCTGTGAGCTCAACCTACCTGTGAGGTGCTTATGACTCAGAAAACTTACACCGTGTTTCTGCCTGATCGTCCCTTGCCCATTTGTATCGAGGCTGACGATTTCGCGCCTTTGGGTTGCGAGCTGGTTCTGCGTAAGGGCGACGAAGCGGTGGCGCGTACTTCTGATCGCGGTTTTGTGGTTCGTACCGATTTGGCGCACGAGTCTTGCGCAAATGCTGAACTGTTGCCCTGGGAACCGAAGCGTTCGACCGTGGAGACAATTGCGCCTGGCGCCGTTGCGGAGATCAAAAGCCATCCTGCCCCTGTGTGGCCTTTTTTGGCCGGTGTCGGTGCGGCGTTGGCTGGCCTTTATGGGATCGGCTGCTGGTTGGTGTGATGAAGTACTCCGGTCGTTATTGGCTAGGGCCGGGGACCCTGGCGATATGGCCGGGGTACGGGGCAGGAAACCCGCGGCTCTTTGCTAGCGGGAGGCTTGCCAGCTTACTGAAATTCAACCTGTTGAAATTGAAAGGTTGTTCGTTGAAATGTCTCTGAAAGGGAAGGCTCATGACGGATTCGAATTTCATGTCAAAGAGCGCCTTCGCGGCTCGCATAGGGAGATCACCCAGTTACATCACCTGGCTGAAAAACAATGACCGGTTGGTGCTTTCCCCCGATGGCAAATTGGTAGACGTGCAGGCTACCGAAGCCAAGATTCAGGAGACAGCGGACCCAAGCAAATTAGCCGTCGCGGCCCGGCATGAAGAAAACCGCATCGAGCGGGATGTCCGGGCCCACCTCCAACCCGGCGCCGACACACCTCCGGTGCAGCAACCGGATCACGCGCCAGGTGGAGGGCCCAACTTCCAGCGGGCCAAGGCGCATCGAGAGTTCTATCTCGCAGGACTGGCTGAGACCGAGTTTTACAAAGTGCGGGGCAGCTTGGTCGAACGGGTTGCAGTCGAAGACGCTGCGTTCGCTGCAGGGCGGATGCTTCGCGAGCAGTTTTTCGGGCTTGCCCCCCAGCTCGCTGGCGAAGTGGTGGGCATGAATGACCTGTGGGAAGTCGAGAAACACCTCACCGACACCTTCCGGCGTGTGTTCACTGACGCAGCCAAGATGAACAGCGCCGACCTGGAAAAAGCCATTAACCACAATCGAGCCGAAAAGCAGAGCTGAGCCTATGAACACCGGATACGCAGACGGTGCAGAGGTGTACCGCGAAGCGTTTTGCCGGGGGCTGATGCCTGACCCAGATCTGTGGGTCGACGAGTGGGCCGATGAGTACATGCGCATCCCGCGAGGTACTGGTGCCGCAGAGCCTGGCAAATACCGAACTGAGCGTACCCCGTATGCACGCGAACCCATGCGCTGCCTTTCTCCCGCACATCCGTGTAAGCGGGTGGTGACCAAAATCGCTTCGCAGCTCATGAAAACACAGATCGCCCTAAACTGGATCGGGGCCCTGATCCATATGGCGCCGGCCAACATCCTTACGCTCCTTCCCACTGGCAGCCTGGCGAAGCGGGTATCTTCCCGGATTGGCAAGACCATTGATGCAGTACCGGAACTGAAGGAGCGCGTCGCGGCGGTTCGTTCCAGAGATTCCCGTAACACCCTCGACACAAAGGAATTTGATGGTGGCGCGTTGTTTGCCACAACGGCTGGTTCGGCGGCCAACCTTTCCGAGTTATCGGCGCGGTACGTGTACGGCGATGAGGTTGATCGCTGGGAGGTAGACGTTAACCAAGAAGGTGACCCCATCAAGCTGGCCGAAGCGAGGGGAAGTACCTTTGGGCGTAAGGCGAAGTTCTACTTTTCCAGCTCTCCGCTCATCAAGGGTATGTCGCGAATAGATGATCTCTACATGATGGGGGATCAGCGGCATTACTACGTGCCTTGTCCGCATTGCGGGCACATGCAGGTGTTTGTCTGGGAACGGTTGTTGTATTCACCTGATTTCAGTACCGCGCACTACCAATGTGCTGGGCCTGAGTGTGATGTGCTGATCGAAGAGCACCACAAGGCAGAGATGCTTGCCAAAGGGGAATGGCGTGCACATGCGCAGGGAGATGGCGAGACGGTGAGCTTTCACCTCAATGCGCTTTATGCCCCGTTGGGCTGGCAGTCCTGGGCCACGCTTGCCCGAGAATTTGAAGAAGCTAAGCGGGCCCAGGGCCGAGGTAACCTGTATCCCATGCAGGTGTTTTACAACACCCGCCTAGCAGAGGTCTGGGATAGCGCACTTGAGCAAACCAAGGCAGAGGTGCTGCAGGCCCGCGCTCTTCAAGAGGACTATGTACTGGGTACCTTGCCTGTGGGGGCGCTCGCGCTAACGGCCTCCGTCGACGTTCAGGCCAACCGTTTGGAAATGATGGTCATGGGGTGGGGGGCAGGCATGGAGCGCTGGGTGGTCGATCACCAGGTTATCCCCGGCGATCCAGCTGATGAACGCACTTGGGCGCTGTTGGATGAGCGCTTGAAAGTTCGATATCGGCATCCTTGCGGCGTAGCTCTAGGCATCCTAGCTACGGGCATCGACTCCGGCGGTCATCACACCCATGAGGTCTACCAGTTCGCTCGCGTACGTCGTTGGCGCAACGTGTTTGCGCTCAAAGGCGCTAGTAAACCGAACAAGCCTGTGATCGCGCAGCGCCCGTCCTTGGTGGATGTTACCTGGCGGGGCCAGACTGAACGCAACGGCGCCGAGCTGTGGATCGTCGGTACCGACACGGCCAAGGACTGGATTTACAACCGCTACAACTTCGAGTCTGGCCCAGGCGCGCTTCACTTCGCCAAGGACCTGCCGGATGAATTCTTCCAGCAGTGCGTAGCAGAACGGAAGGTCGTCCGCTATGTGAAGGGGCATGAGCGGTTCGATTGGGTGAAAAGCAAGGCCGAGCGCAACGAAGCGCTCGACCTAATGGTGTACAACCTGGCCATGGCGTACTACCTGGGTCTACATCGCTACGGCGAGCAGGAGTGGGACAAGCTACGTCAGGCCCTGGCCCAGGTGAACCTGTTCGATGAGCCGCCCACTGCGAAACCGCAGGCCATTGAGCAAGAGGACGATGACGGCGGTGCAGAGCTCGAGTCTGAAGTCCTGGCTCAGCCGCCAGCCCGGCCCGCTCCTACGGCCCCGCCAACGCCGCCTCGTCCGGCACCTCCAACAATGCAACGCCGCAGCTCAAGCAGCGGCTATCTGAAGAGACGCTGACATGGCATACACCCAGGCACACCTTGCGGCTGTCGAAGGTGCGATTGCCCGTGGCGAACGTATCGTTCGCTACAGCGACCGCACCGTCGAGTATCGGACGGTGGACGAACTCATCAAGGCCCGCGATCTGATCCGCACCGAGCTGGCCCAGGCAGCTGGCCGACGCTCACGCGTGGTTCGGCTTTACCACGGAGGTAAGGGCTTGTGAGCGGCCGCTATATCTCCACGCGCTCAGGCCTGTTGGTACCGGAGCGCATCAAGGCCAGCTACGAGGGCGCCGCCGAAGGGCGGCGTTCCTCTAACTGGGATGCCCCTGATACGGGGCCAAACAGCCTGATCATGCCCGCCCTGCGCAACCTGCGTTCGCGCTCGCGGGCAGCGGTGCGCAACGACCCGTATGCGGCCAACATCATCGACAAACGCGTCAGCAACCTGATCGGTACCGGCATCACGCCTCAACCGCGCTTGCTCGACAAGGCGCTGCGCAAGGCCATGCAGGTGTTGTGGGAGGATTGGGTGGACGAATCGGATGCGGATGAGCGCACCGACTTCTACGGACAGCAGGCGCTGGTAGCACGGACGGTCGAGCAATCCGGTGAGTGTTTCGTCCGCTTGCGGCCACGCCGGCTGGAGGATGGACTGGCGGTCCCGCTGCAGGTGCAGTGCCTTGCACCTGAATTCGTCCCGCATGACAAGTTCGAAGTGACGCGGTCCGGCAACGTCATCCGCGCCGGGATCGAGTTCAACAGCATAGGGCGGCGCGTTGCTTACTGGTGCTACCGCAACCACCCGAGCGATAAGGCCTCGCTCAGCGCCGGCTACAACCCTTTGGTACGCGTCCCGGCCGAGCAGATGTTACACATCTTCGAGCCCTTGGAACCCGGCCAGTTGCGCGGTGTGCCTCGGCTCGCGCCGATCCTGAAGCGCCTGCGCAGCCTGGACAACTACGACGACGCGGTGCTGTTTCGCCAGGAAGTGGCGAACCTGTTCGCGGGCTTCGTTCGCAAGCCCGCCCCGGAAGGGCCAGGGCATCCGCCGATGGACATGCTGACCGGCGCACCGGTTGTCCATGACCGAGATGCGTTCACGCCAATGGTGGCATTGGAGCCCGGCACCATGCAGGAACTCGGGCCGGGGGAACAGGTGGAATTCTCCGACCCGCCTGATGGCGGTAATAACTACCCCGACTTCATGCGGCAGCAACTGATGGCTGCGGCCGCTGGCGCAGGTCTGCCTTACGAGCTGATGACCGGTGACATGCGCGATGTGAACGACCGAGCGATTCGCGTGGTGCTCACTGAGTTTCGCCGCCGGCTGGAGCAGTTGCAGTTCCAGGTGTACGTCCACCAGTTGTGTCGCCCTGTGCGAGCCGCATGGATGGACATGGCGGTGCTGGCCGGGGCGTTGGAACTGGAAGACTACGTCCTGCGGCGGCGTGAGTACTTGCGCACGCGGTGGGTGCCACAGGGCTGGGCCTACATCCATCCCGTTCAAGACGTTCAGTCGCGGATGCTCGAGGTGGGGGCGGGTTTCGCCTCGCGTACGGAGATGTGCCTTCGCTCTGGTACGGACGCGGAAGTCGTGGACGAAGAGAACGCCGCAGATATCGCCCGGGCCAAGGACCTGGGCCTCAACTACAGCAGCTTGTCGGCCATCAAGGATGAGCCGGATGAGCCCGACGAGAAGGGGAAAACATGAAATCGTTGATGCCGTTCCGCATCTTCAACAAGGCCAAGTCCATGCCGCAGGTAGAGGATGGGCATTGGTACAAGATCGCTGCAGCCGCCGAGGGGAAGGCCGGGGCCAAGGTCATCGAAGTCTATGTCTACGGCGAGATTGGCGCCTGGGGCATCACCGCGAACCAGTTCATTCAGGACCTCAAGGCGGTGGACGATGGCGTTTCGGAAGTGGTGGTGGCCTTCAATACCAACGGGGGCGATCTGTTCGAAGGCCTCGCGATTCACAATGCACTGAGCCGACTGGGTGAGCGCTGCACCGGCCGGGTCGATGCCCTGGCGGCCAGTGCTGGCAGCGTGGCGGTATGTGGTGCGCACCGCGTGGTGATGGCATCGAACGCCATGCTGATGATCCACAACCCCTACACATGGGTCGGCGGCGATGCTGAGGACCTCCGCCGGGTCGCGAATGTTCTCGACCAGGCGCTCGAGGCCATCATCGCTGCTTACAAGGCCAAGGCGCCGAGCATTGATGACGCTGAGCTACGGCGTCTGGTCGATGCGGAAACCTGGCTCACCGCCCAGGAGGCATTGGACCTGGGCCTGGCCGACGAGATCGGCAACGGCGTCAAGGTCCAGGCTTGCTTAGGGCAGGGTGCCACCCTGGCGCGGTACCGAAACACCCCGCAGGCGTTGTTGGACCAGCTCCAGGCCAGCCAGGCCGAGCCGGAAGCCTCGAGCGAGCCCGCTCCGGTCGATGAGCCCCCAGCTCCCAGCACGGGTAACTCGACGGCGTTGGCTTTGATGATCACGCAGGCTTGTGCGAAAGCGGGCATCAGCAACCTGGTCGAACCGCTGATCGCATCGACCAAGCTGGCCGACGAAGCCACGGTCCAGGCAGCGTTGACTCGCGCCAAAGCCGTGCGAGACCTCTGCGTAGCGGCGCGCTTGCCCGAGATGGCGGTCGAATATGTCGGCGCTGGCCTGGACGCGACCGTGGTTCGGGCGCGCCTGTTCGACAAGCTGGTCGGCTCGGGCAAGGGCTTCGAGATCGACAACACCCTTCCACCGGCTGCCGATGATCCTGAGACAGTCCAGGCGAAGCTTCCAAACCCCAGCAATATTTGGTCTGCGCGACGGCAGGCCGCTCAACAACGCACCGGCAAAGGAGCCTAAGCATGAGCAAAAACTATGTGGAACCGGTGCATGCCGGTGAATTCCTGCTGTCCGAGGGCGCAGGAAAGATCTCCCGCGAAGTCATTGAGCTGGCACCTGGTGCTGCCTTGGTAGCCGGCCAGCTTCTTGGGCAGCTCACTGCCTCCGGCCAATTCGCTCCGTACAACCCAGAGGCCGCTGACGGCAGCGAGACGGCCAAGTGCATCTTGTTTGCGTCCGTTGGCGAATCGGACGTAGCCCGGCGCGGGCGTGCGGTAGTGCGTTTGGCCGAGGTGAGCGAGGGGCTGCTGACGGGCCTCGACCTTGATGCCGAGAAAGCCCTGGCGGCGCAATTCATCATCGTTCGCTGATAGCGAGCCAACCCATTTTCAGCCCCGCCAAGTGCGGGGTTTTGCATTTCTGGAGGGCCTTCATGGCTGACATCGATATCTTTGAAGACAACGCTTTCTCGGTTCCCGCGCTCACGGCGGCGATCAACGAGCAGCCATTCGTGCCAGGGCGCCTGGCTGAACTGGGACTGTTCGAGGAAGAGGGCGTGACCACGGTGACCGTCCAGGTCGAGAAGGACGGCGAAACTCTGGCCTTGGTGCCAGCGGGCGAGCGGGGTACTTCAGGGCTGGTGGTCAACGGTAGCAAGCGAATCCTGCTGCCATTCAATACCGTTCACCTGCCCGAGCGCTTCGCCATCAAGGCGGACGAGATCCAGGGCATCCGCGCCTTCGGTGAGCAAACTGAGCTGCAGGCGGTCCAGGACGTGGTCAACAAGCGTCTGGCGAAGGCCCGGCGGCAACTGGATGCCACGCATGAATTCCATCGCATGGGCGCGCTCAACGGCCACGTGCTGGATGCGGACGGCAAGACAGTGTTGCTCAATATCTATGCCCGCTTCGATCTTGATCCCATCGAGATCCCGATGGAGCTGACCAACCCGGACACCAATGTCCGGGTGAAATGCGTGGATGCGCTGGATGCCCAGGAGGAAGCCTTGGGCGCCGCTACCACCAGTGGCGCCCGGGCCTTCTGCGGTAAGAACTTCTGGCGAGCGCTGATCGGACACAAGAGCGTTGCGAAAACCTACGAGGGCACCCAGTACGCTGCGGCGTTGCGGGCTGACGGTCGCGAAACCTTCGAATTCGGCGGCATCACCTGGGAGCGCTACCGGGGCAAGGTTGGCGGAATCGCCTTTGTCGCGGACGACGAGGCGCGTCTGGTTCCAGAAGGTGTACCCGGCCTTTGCATCACTCGCTTCGCGCCGGCTGACTACATGGACACGGTCAACACCGAGGGCCTGCCGTACTACAGCCAGTTGGAAATGATGCCGTTCAAGAAAGGTGTGGCCGGTGAGGCCCAGTCGAACCCGCTGCACCTGGTGACCCGTCCTCGCGCCATTCTCCGCTTGAAGCTCTGACCATGGCTTTCCGGGACCTGATACCCGACGTCGACGCCACGGTGTTCGAGATCCTGGGCGATACGGTGCTGATCGAGGGGCGTGAGGTGCTGGGTATGTTCTCAGCCCCTTGGCTGCAGCCCAAGGTCGGCCAGATAAGAACCGCTTTGCGTGAGCCTCATCTGGTCATCCGCGTACAGGACAACATCGGCATCGAAGTGAAGCACAAGGTCTTCTTCGGCGTGCCCCCGGAGGATGGCGGCGGCAATTACCTCATCACCAGCATCGAGCCGGGTGGCGACGGCTTGGTGACGCTCATTCTGAGGAAGTCGTTATGAGTGTGGGCAGTTACCACAAGCAGTCGGCCAGCAGCGGGTTGATCTCGTTGCACGCCAACCCGCAGGACGTGAAGGGCTTCAAGGACTTCGCGAAGCTGGTTCCCAAGGCGGTGGCGGCGGCGCAGCGAAGGGCCGTGAACAAGGTGCTTCGCTGGCTGCGCACGCATATCGCTCGCGATGTGGGCCGGCAGGAGCGGATCGCCATCACTGCGGTGAGGCAGCGCCTCAAGGCTTTCCCAGTGTCCAGCAATGGCCAGGGGCGGCTGTGGTTTGGCATCAACCCCATCGAAGCCAGCCGAGCAGGCCGGCCCCGGCAGTCCCGTACTGGCGTGTCAGTTGCTGGTCGTCGCTACCAGGGCGCGTTCTTCAAGCGGGTATATGGCGGTAACCCGGATATCTGGATCCGCACGGCCAGCAAGCACTTCGATGCCAAGGACTACCCGGACAGTGAGGTTTCAGGTCGGGGAGGGCGCCGGACGGGGTGGGTTGCCGAGAACGACAGTCGCTTCCCCTTGGCCAAGGCCAAGATCTCGCTGGAGGAAGTCCGGCCGCATTTTGAGGCCTGGACCAATCGAGCGCATGAACGGCTGCTGGTGGTGATGGAGCAGGAGCTGAATTTCGAACTGCAGAAGTACCTACGGAGAACAGGCAATGGATGACGGGCCGATTCCCCTTGGTGCGGTGTACACCGCTATCGAGGAACACATCAAGGACGCGATTCCGGGCCTGGCCTATGTCGGGACCATGCCGGAGGGTATCGAAGTAGTGACCCCGCCAGCGGTTGTGCTCGAGCTGGTTGGGTTTGGGGACGCCGACAAGGATCCCGGCACAGGCGAGGTCGCAGTCGAGGCTCGTTTCGAGGCGCGGGTTATCGTCGGGCAAGAGGAGCCCAACTGCTTGCATGTCGCAGCATTCGTTGCAGCGCAGTTAGCGGTGCTATTGCGCATGCAGTCCTGGGGCCTTCTGGTTGAGTTCGCTGAGTTCGTGCGGGCAGAACGCGATTGGAGCCGTCCTGAGCTGGATAGCTTCGCGGTTTGGGTCGTCGAATGGACGCAGATCATCTACCTGGGCGAAGAAGAGTGGCCATGGCCCCGAGAGCCTGGCCCAGTGAAGTTCGCCTTCGATCCTGACTGTGGCCCCGGCAACGAGGGCCAGTATCGAGAACCGGAGGCGCTGGCATGAGTTACGCGGCAGCGCAGATGGATCGCATGCTGGCGGGCCTGGTAATCCCCTGTTACGTCGTGGCGGTCGACCTGGCCGCCGCGAAGGTGCGGGTATCCGACGGCGGCGCCTGGACCAGTGCCTGGGTTCGCTGGCATGCCCAATCCGCCGGCAAGGCCCGCCACTGGCGAGCGCCGAGCCTGGGTGAGCAAGGCGTGCTGGTAAGCCCGAGCGGCGAGCCCGCTCAAGGCACGTTCGTTCCTGGGCTGTACGGCAACACCGGCCCGCCGCCGGACAATCGCGATCATGTCGAGACGTGGCGGTTTGAGGATGGCGGCTCCCTGGTTTACGACTGGGCCGCCAACAGCTACACCATCAAGCTGCCCAGCGGCACGGTCAACATCGAGGTCGGCAGTAGCAAGGCGGTTATCACCGGCGCCGCGATCAACGCCGAGTCGGCCGCGATCAAGGCCAAGGCGCCAGTCATCACCCTGGAAGGCAGCGTGGAGATTGTCGGGCCGTTACGCGTAACGGGCGACATCCTCGGACTGGGCAAAATCATTGATACCGCCGGCAACACGGCAAACCACAAACACTGACAGCCCGCATTCGCGGGCTTTGTCTTTTCTGGAGCATCACATATGGCAGTCAAGAAAACCGCCGAGACTGACGCGGCAACGGATGCGGCCGAATCCGCAGTTGCACCTGGTGCCGACGGCACCGACACCGTCGTTGCAGCCGCTGAGCCGGCCGGCGTGACCTTCACCGACCGCGTTTTCACCTCGCGCTCGCTATTCCTGCAGGCCGGTGATGACCTGCGCGAGTTCAAGGTGCAGGCCGGCCGCGTGACCGTCAAGGCCAACGACGCCGAGGCGCTGGCGTTCCTGCGTGGCCATACCGACCTGCAGCAGCTGGATGGCTAAGCATGATCGGCCTGGACCGCAGGACCGGCCAGAAATCCACCGGCCTCGATCATCTGAAACAGTCGATTGAGGACATCCTGACCACGCCCCTGGGTAGCCGCCGGATGCGGCCTGAATACGGCTGCAACCTGCGCCGCTTTGTCGACCTGCCGGTTAACGAGGGCTGGAAAAGCGCCGTGCAGGCCGAGGTTGCCCGCGCCCTGGGCCGCTGGGAACCGCGCCTGCAGCTGGAGCGGGTCAAGGTCGTTTCGGTGCTGGATGGCCAAATCGGCCTGTTGCTGACGGGCCAGTATCTGGGTAGCTCGGCCGTAGTTGAGGTGAGCGCATGATTGACCTGTCTTTACTGCCCCCGCCCGACGTGGTGGAAACCCTGGCGTTCGAGACGCTGTATCAGGAGGTCCTTGGTATTTTCCGCGCCCATATGGGCGACCAGTGGACCGCGCTGTTGGAATCCGACCCGGTGGTCAAGCTGATGGAGGTCATGGCCTACCGTGAGCTGATGGTGCGCGCCCGTGTCAACGCGGCGGCCAAGGCCAGCTTGCTCGCCTATGCCAAGGGCGCCGACCTCGACAACCGCGCGGCTGACTACGGTGTGCAACGCCTGACCATCCGCGCGGCTGACCCCGACGTGGTGCCGCCCCTGGAGGCGGTGATGGAAAGCGACGAAGCGCTGCGCTACCGCACGCGGCTGTCGCTGGAGGCACTGTCCGTCGCCGGCAGTAGCGGGGCGTATGAATATCACGCGCTGAGTTCGTCAGCCGAGCTGGTGCACGTTTCGGTCGATTCGCCCCGGTTTTCCGGGGTGCCGGTGCCAGCCGCGGTTAAAGCGCAGTTGCCGGCCGGGGCCATTGTCGTGGTCTGCGACTACGATGCTGGCCTGGCCAACCCGCTGCCTGGCGATGTTTCTCTGGCCGTGTTGGCACGGCCTGAAAGCACCGTGTCGGAGGCGCAGCTGGTGACCACTGTTCTCAAGGCGCTGTCGGCCGATGACGTGCGACCGGTGACGGATCGGCCGCGCGTACAGGGCGGCATCCCGACTGACTTTCAGGTTGAGGCGGTGCTGTGGGTGGAGGCCGGGCCAGACCCTGACGTTGTCCTTGCGGCGGCCAGGGCCAGCCTGGACAAGGCCATTGCCGCAGCGCGTCGGCTGGAGGGGCAACTGCCCGTCTCGGCCGTCTACGCGTCGTTACACGTAACGGGCATCAGTCGTGTCGACCTGATCAAGCCGGCGGCAGGAGTGGTGTGTGACAAGCGGCATTACCCGCGTGCCACGTCCATTGCCCTTACCACCAAGGTGGTCACATGAGCCTGTTACCGCATAACGCCACGCTGCTGGAGCGCGCACTGGAACGCGCCGGCGAGTTCGGTGTGGACCCGGACATTATTCGGGGCGTGGCCGACTCGGCGCGCTGCCCGCCAAACTTCCTGCCCTGGTTGGGCTGGGCGCTCAAGGTTGAAGGCTGGGAAGCGGCCTACACCGACGAGCAGCGCCGCGCGCTGAGTCGCGAGGCGATCCCGGTACACAAGACCAAGGGCACCGTTGGCGCAATCCGGCGAGTGCTCAAGGCGGTGCGAGTCAATGGGGAGTTCAGGGAGTGGCACCAAATACCGAACGCTGCCCCGTACACATTCCAGGTCACGGCCTGGGCCAATGACAACCGGGCGGGCGAGGGTTCGATTATCTCGCCCGAGCTGGGCGCGCGCCTGCGTGCTTTGGTCGACGCGGCGAAGAACGAGCGCAGCCATTACGAGTTTCGGCTGGGTGCGCGCTTTGACGGCGGCCTGGTGCTGGGTAACGCGTTCCAGGCGCGTGCCGTGCAGCATCAGTCCATGGATGCCCAGGCGGTGCCGGTCGATCCCACAGCGCAGACGGCGCTGTTTGCCAACGCCATCAACGCGTCCAGTGTGTCCCGGCGGTTTGCCGAGGCGCAGGGCGTACCCATTCAAGCAGAAGGTGCCCCGCTGGTGGCCAACGCGGCGCAGGTGCGCACGGTCGTGCGGGGCTACATGGAGGCTGTTCTATGAGTACAGGTTTGCAACCTGTCATCACCAAGGCCGGCCTGGCTGCGATCCTAACGGCGACGAAAACCGGTCTCTCGGCTGAAATCGGATTTATCGCCTTGGGCAGCCAGGCCTACACCCCGTCAGCAGATCAAAAGACCTTGCGCAACGAGGTGGCGCGCTTTCCGATTTCCAGTGGCGAGAAGCTGAGCAGCACCCTGTTGCACCTGACCGCTGTCGCGTCCGGTACGACCGGCTACTGGGTCCGCGAGATTGGCATTTTTCTCACGGACGGCACGCTGTTGGCAGTTTGGTCGCACCTCACCGAGGCCCTGGCCTACAAGGCCGCCAACATCGACCTACTGCTTGCTTACGACCTGTCGCTGGCGGCGCTGCCGGCGGATAGCGTGACCATCATCAGCACGGCCGCCGGCCTAAACCTGACGCTGGCTGAGCCTCTGGCCGCGATGGCTACGGCGCTTATTGCCGAACAGCTTCGGGGCCGGGAGCAGGAGGAGCGGCTGGCCAGCCAAGAGCGCCTGCAGCGCATTGCGGGGGAGCAAATCGGCGGTCTGCTGGACCGCATGGCTACTGCCGAAAAGTCCGCTTCCGAAACGCGTGATGCTCTGCTGAGCGCGACGGTTGCCAATGCCACGGGCCTCATGGCCCTTCAATACACCGTTCTCCAACACATCTATGGATCATAACCATGAGCCTTGAAACCGAAATCGCCGCGCTGGTCGCGGTTAACAACAAGCTGGTCGACTATTACAGCGGCAAGAAGGCTGCGATTGATGCAGCTGTGTCTGCAGCTGTCGCCGCCGCGCCGTCCATTGTCCGTGTCTACTGGGTAGACCAGCAGCTGGGGGACGATGCCAATGGCCTGGGCACCGAGGCCAGTCCATTCAAGACCTTGCAGCGGGCTGTCGATGCTACCCCTGACGGGGGGCGGGTGCAGGCGTGGCTGTCCAAGGATTATGTGTTGGACAAGCACATCAACCTGACCGGCCGGCGGCTAATCGTTGCTGGCGCTGCAGGATCGGGCCGAAAGCTCATTTGCAACGAGTTCATGCCCGAGGGCGACACCCAGCTGCGCGTGGGGTCGTTCTGGCTATCGAACGACTCAACCGTACAGCTGGTGAACGTGACGGTCAGTCTCCCGGCTTCGAGCGCTGGCGAGCTGAGTGCTTACTACGCCCTTGTGTTTGCCAGCGGTTCGTCGGCGCCGATCTTGATGCAATTGCGCATGTACAACTGTGCATTCGAGCTGCGCGGCACCTACCGGGGCAAGCTGTTCGGTCCGGGCTCCGTACTGTTCGTGTTGTCGATGATCGGCACGGCGGTGCCTTCTGCACTCAATGGTCTGCTGATACCCGGCATCGCCGCCGGCACCCTGTCGAAGGATGTAGGCCACGTCATCACTAACCTGTCGAGCCTGTGAGGCAACCATGCAAAAAACCTTTCTGAACGTCGTCTACGGCGACAGCACCTATAACGGCTTTGACTTCGAGGCGCTGCCCATCGGGGCTGCGCTGCTGGTCGCCCAGCAGCAAATCGAGCAGGCGGCCGACCAGGCGCTGGCGGCGACACTGGGCGACCCGCTGCGCGCTATCGAGAACCAGTTGGCCGAGGCCGAGGCGAAGGCCTTCAAGCTGGCAGGCTACGCCGGTGAGGTGCCGCTGACTGTACAGGCCATGGTCGAGGCCCAGGGCGTCGAGCCCTCGGAGGCGGCTGAGTCGATCCTGCAGGAGGCGCAGGTCTGGCACGCGGCGGTCTGTTCGATCCGCGCAGCCCGACTCAAAGGCAAGGTCGAGGTGCTCAAGGCTACTACCCATGCGCAGGCCGAGGCCTACGCAGACGAGGCAATCAACGCCATCCGCGCGAGCGTGCCCGGCGCCGTCTGACACTCTCGCCGCATTCCCTTGAGCGCCCCGGTTTCGGGGCGTTTTCGTTTCTGCAGGGCCGCCGCGTGCGGCCCTTTCTTTTGGAGCTTTCCATGGCTGGATTCTTTCACGGCGTTACCGTAACGAACGTGGACACCGGCGCGCGCAATGTCGCGCTGCCGTCTTCCTCGATCATCGGCCTGGTCGATACCTTCACCGAGGGCGCGAACGTCTCGGCTAAGGTCGGTGACCTGTTGCTGATTACCAACGAGCGCGAGGCCGTTGCCGCGTTCGGTGCCGATGCCGCCATCACCAAGGCCTGCCGGGCGATCTATACGCGTTCCAAGGCGGTTATCGTCGCCACGGGCGTGGCCAAGGGCGCCGACGCCGCCGCGCAGATTTCCGCGATCATTGGTGGAGTGCAGGCCAGCGGCAAACGTACCGGCCTGCAGGCGCTGCTCGACGGCAAGAGCCGTTTCAACACCCAACCACGCCTGATCGTCGCGCCCAAGCACAGCGCGACTCAGGCGGTCGCGACCGCAATGCAGTCGATTGCAGAAAAACTGCGCGCCGTGGCAATTGTCGACGGCCCCAACACCACTGACGAGGCGGCGACCGCCTACGCCAAGTCGTTCGGCTCCAAGCGCATTTACATGGTCGATCCGGGCGTGCAGGTATGGGACACCGCTACCAACGCGACGATCGACGCGCCGGCCTCGGCGTGGGCTGCAGGCGTGTTCGCCTGGACCGACAGTGAGTATGGCTTCTGGTCCTCGCCATCGAACAAAGAGTTCGTCGGCATCACCGGCACCACCCGCGCCATCGAGTACCTGGATGGCGATGAGACGTGCCGGGCCAACCTGCTCAACAACGCCAATATCGCGACCATCATCCGTGACGACGGATTCCGCCTGTGGGGTAACCGCACGCTGTCGAGCGATCCGAAGTGGGCGTTCGTCACCCGCGTGAGAACCATGGACATGGTCATGGACGCGATCCTGTACGGGCACAAGTGGGCGGTGGACCGGGGTATTACCTCGACCTATATCCGCGACGTAACCGAAGGCCTGCAGGCCTTCATGCGCGATCTGAAAGCCCAGGGCGCAATCATCAACTTCGAGGTCTACGCCGACCCGGTGCTGAACACGGCCAGCCAGCTGGAGCAGGGCAAGGTGTACTGGAACATCCGCTTCACCGATGTTCCGCCGGCCGAGAACCCCAACTTCCGCATCGAGGTCACCAATCAATGGCTGACCGAAGTCCTCGACCAAGTCGCGTAAGGAGCGCATCACATGGCAATGATTCCCGAAATTCTGGCCAACATGAACCTGTTTGTGGACGGGATCAGCTTCCAGGGCGATGTGCCCAGCCTGACCCTACCCAAGCTCACGCTGAAGATGGAAGAGCACCGCCCCGGTGGCATGGATATGCCGATTGAGATGGATGTGGGCATGGACAAGATGGAGTCCAACTTCACCACCACCGGCGTGCGCAAGGAGTCGCTGAAGTTCTTCGGCCTGGCTGACGGCAACGCGTTCAACGGGACGTTCCGGGGTTCGTTCAAGGGCCAGCGGGGCGAGACCAAAGCGGTGATCGTCACTCAGCGCGGCACCCTGAAAGAGCTGGATATGGGGGACTGGAAGCCGGGCGACAAGGCTGAGTTCAAGCACTCCGTGGCGTTGACCTACTACAAGCTCGAGGTCGGTGGTGAGGTTATCTATGAGATCGATCCCGTGGCGATGAAGCGCGTCATCAACGGTGTAGACCAGCTGGCCAGCCAGCGCCGCGACCTCGGCCTGTAATCCCCGGCAACCTTTCCGCATCCTTTTCAGATTCAAGGACACCGAGTCATGAGCAAGCCAGCACCGAAGTACCTCAAGCTGACCGCCGAAAATGTCACCGTCACCCTGACCAAGCCAGCCGAGATGAATGGTATCAAGGTGGACACAATCACCCTGCGCGCGCCGACCGTGCGCGATATGCGCCTGTCCAGCCAGACCTCGGATGGCGACGACGAGCAACGCGAACTGAACCTGTTCGCCTCCCTGGCCGAGGTCAGTATCAAGGACCTGGAGGGCCTGACCTACAAGGATTACAACCGTATCTCGTCCGGTTATACCTTTCTGGTGCGAGAAGACGAACTGTAATCCTCAGACGATGAAGGCCGCCGCCAAGCGACTGGCGGCCGAGCTGAATTTCTCGGCCGAGGAAATCATGACCATGTCCTATGCCGACGTGGTCTGGTGGCTTACAGATTGAGCTTTGCATAGGGGGCTCCGGTGGCGAACAAACTAGCGTTAGCGCTGGTGATCGGCGGCACGGTCGCCTCATCGGTAGGCGCCGCATTCAAAACGGTTGAAAACGGCATCCAGAGACTGGAGGCCAAGGGCAACAGGGCCAAGGTGCTAAAAAGCACGATTGGCGAAACCATCAAGCTGCGTGAGGAATGGAAGCGCGCCCACGACAGTGGTGCTGCCGGTGCCGACAAGCTGTTGCGCAAGCTGAACGGCAACCTTGAGGCGCTGCGCAACCAGGGCGTCGAAGTCGGGCGCCTTAAGCGCGAGTATGAGCGCCTTGGCCGCGAAGCTCGTGCCACCGGTCTGCAGATGAAGGGACACCAGCAGCTGCAGGCGGGCAAGGAATCGCTCAAGTCGAACGTAGGGAAGGCAGTGGCTGCCACGGCCGCTGTCGCTGCGCCGACGATGATCAGCGCGAATTACCAGGCGATCATCCGCGACATTGCGATCAAGGCTGACATCGTCAACAAGCCCCAGGAACAGCAGCTAACCCGGACGGTAATTGGCACGGCCGCTGACACCGGGATGGCGCGCAACGACGTGGCCGCCCTGGTCAATCAGTTGGTCGGCGCCGGCATGGAGCTGGATAAAGCGCTGGCCTACGCGCCGGTGGCGGCCAAGTTCGCCGTCGGGCAAGGCGCCTCGGGCGTCGACACGGCGTCAATGATTCAGGCGCTCGAGCAGAACGCCAAGATCAGCGATCCGAAGGTCATGCAACAGGCGCTGGAGGCGATCGCCTATCAAGGGCAGGCGGGTAGCTTCGAGGCCAGCGATATGGCCCGGTGGTTCCCGCAACTGCTGGCCGGCATGGAGAAGAGCGGCATCACCGGGCTGGATGCGGTGACTTCGCTGGGCTCCATGCTGCAGGTGCAGATGAAGACCGCCGGTGGTTCTGACGAGGCTGCCAACAACCTCAAGAACTGGATGGAGAAAATCGGTTCCGGCGACGTGGTCAAGGCCTACAAAGACGCTGGCATCGATTATCAGGCTTCGCTGAATACCGGCCTGCAGAAGGGGATGAATGTCATTGAGGCGTCCATGGCCTTGGCCATGAAGTACGTTGAAAAGACTGACCCGGACAAGGCCAAGAAGATCGAGGCGGCCAAGGCGCAGATCGACAAGGAGGTCGACCCGGAGAAGGCCAGGGCAGCACTGGACGCCTTGGAGAAGACCCTGCGTACCGGCGATATCTTTGCCGACATGCAGGTCAAGGCGGCGCTGACCGCCTACGGGCAGAACCGGGGATTGTATGAGGAGCTGAAGGCCAACTCTGCCAACGTGCAGAAGGTCGGCGGCATCCTCGACAAGAACCTGGCCGAGCGTCGCGAAACCTCGGCCCAGCAATGGGCAGAGACGGTGCAAGCGGCTGACGACGCCATGCGCAGCATTGGCGATGCCATCCGCCCAGCGACTGACATGGCGGCCAAAGGGCTGACAGCGGTTGCCCGTGGCATCACCTCCCTGTCGGACACCTTCCCGGCGGTCGTGACGGGCATTGCTGGTACCGTGGCGGCCATCCTGGCGTTACGGACCGCGTCTAGCGCGTTCAAGATCGGCAAGGGTGTGGTCAACATCGCGCGCGGCCGTGGCCTGGAGCGTTTCGCCGGCCGTGCTGCACAGGCGCCCATCAAACTGCCCAAGACAGGCAACAAGGTACTCGATACCGGTTTGGGTGCGTTGGGCAAGGTGTTTGGAGCGACGACCAGTAATGATCCCGCCCCAATCGCCGACAGCGATCCGCAGCGCGTGTTTGTAGTCAATGCCGACGCTATTGGACGGGTCGGCGGTAGCGTCGCCTCTTCTGGGCCTGCCGAGCCCGGTAGCCGTCGTGCACGCCGTCGACGGCGGCGTCGAGCTGGTACGTCGACCAATGCGCGGCGCTCGCCTGTTCCGTCCGCAGCCAAGGCGCATGTGCCAACGGCGGGCGTTACGGCGCTCGCTGGTGCTGCCGAGGCAAACAGGCTGGGGCGCATGGTGCGAGGTGTGCGCGGCATCACCAAGGCTGCCGGCAAGCTGCCTGGGGGCAAGCTGATTGATGCGGTGCCCGGCGTGCTCGACGTAGCGCTGAATGCCGAAACCCAAGACGAGAAGGCCGAGGGTTACGGTGGCGTGGCGGGCGGCATGGCCGGGGCCATGGCGGGAGCAGCAGCAGGTGCGGCGATTGGTTCGATTGTGCCGGTCATTGGCACTACTGTGGGTGGCATCGTCGGGGCGGCCCTGGGCGGCCTCGGTGGCGAGTCCATCGGCGGTTGGTTGGGTAAGCGCTGGTTTGGGGAAGAAGCGCCCGAGACGGAAGAAAAGGTGCCGGTGCCGGCGGCACCAGGCGAGGCGCTACGCGTAACGCTGCAGCCGCAGGGGAACAAGCCTGTTAATCCGGTCGTGCTCGAGGCTGGCAAGCCGGCGCCGGTGCAGCCCACCATGGGCGAGTCCGTGCGCAGCCAGCCCAAGGCCAGCGCGGCCGACCCCGTTCCGCCACAGGTTAGGCCGGTGGTCATGCCAGCACCGCACGCGCTGATGGTCCCGGCAGCACCGGTGGCACCTCTGGTGCTGGCGACAACTCCGACCAAAGCCGCCCAGGTCCCGACACACCAAGCGGCCACCCAGCCGGCGCCCCGGCCGGATGCGTTGGGTGGTGTGGTGCGCGACATGCCGACCCAGGCAAAGGGGCCGGAACCAAAGCTCCCCGAGCCGGCTAAGCCAGCCCAGGCGGCCCCGCTCAAGCCGCCGGCGCCGAAGGTGGACCAGGCCTTTACGTTCGCACCGTCGATCAAGGTCGAGGTACTCGGGGATGTGAAAGAGCCAGAGCAGCTGGTGCGCGAAATTGAGTCGCCGCTGCGCCGCCTGTTTGAGGCTTGGCAGCGCGAAGCGGAGGCGCGCATGGCGTCGGCCCAGTTGTTCGATCAACCACACGTTTAAGGAGGCTCTATGCCCTACATGGAACAGCTGGAATCGTCCCTATCCGGGCTGGTTTCAGCTGGGGAGGCTGGGCGCAAGGGGGTGGATGGCATGCTGTCACCGCTCAATGGTGCTGTCGGCAGCATCACAGGCGCCGCATCCGAGCTGGAAAACATCCCGTTTGTCGGACACGAGGCCGGGGAAAAGCTAGGGCGCATCGTGCGTAGTATCAACGTGGCCCAGTCCCAGGTGGGGCAAGTGGCTTCGATGTATAGCCGTGCCGTCACCGGCGCCACCCAGGTGCAGGAGCGCCTGGGCACGTTCAAGACGATGGCGGCCAAGGTCACGGCCGAGGCCAAGCGGGTGGCGGGACTGGTTAGCCCGTCGCTGGCCAACATCCTACCTTCGGGCGGGCTGCTGGGCTCGGCCACGCCACTGCCCGAGGCGGTCGCGCCGTTTCCCCACCTGCTGATCATCCAGCCGCACGACCCCAAGCTACAGCCGTATTACTTCAACCTGGACACCGCCGCTTTTGACGAACTGCGCCGGCAGGCGTCGTTCCGCTGGGCCGGCCAGGAACGCTTGCGCCGCAGTGTGGCGCAGCAAGCCGTTGGCCTGGGTGAGGAAAAGATAACGCTCAAGGGCGCGATCTTCCCGCACCACAAGGGCGGCATTAAGCAGCTGACCGTGCTGCGCAGCATCGGCCGCAACCTGCAGGCGCTGAAGCTGGTCACGGGCTACGGCGAGGTACTGGGCGACTGGTGCCTGGTGAGCGTGGAGGAAGAACAGGGCCACCTGCTGGCAGGTGGCATCCCCCGGAAACAAGGGTTCACCCTGGAGTTTGTGAGCTATGGCAACGATCTGCAGAACGTCTAGCGGGGATTTGTTGGATGTGATCTGCCAGCACCATTACGGGCACCTCAATGGCACCGTCGAGGCGGTGCTGGAGGCCAACCCGGACTTGGCCAGGGAGGTGCAGCCGTACCGCGCTGGCCTGCTGATCCAGTTGCCCGACCTGTCGGCGCCGGCGGTGGAACTGCTGCAGCTGTTCGACCGATAACCCGGCGTTACGCGTAACGAGCCCCGCCCTGTGCGGGTTTTTCATTTCTGGAGCAAGCATGAAACCGACGTACCGTATCGTCGCGGATGGCAAGGACATTACCGCGCTGATCAATGACCGCCTGTTGCTGTTGCGGATATCGGACAAGCCCGGCATGGAGTCGGACGAGTTCGAGCTGCGCATTGACGACCGTGACCAGGCTGTTGCGCTCCCTGGGCGTGGCGGTCGGGTGGAGGTGCTGCTGGGCTATGAAGGCCAGCCCCTCAAGCGCATGGGCGCTTTTACCGTCGACGAGGTGCAGCTGTCCGGCCCGCCGGACACCATGACCATTCGCGGCAAGGCCAGCGACATGCGCGGCAGCGGCAAGACCGTGCGTAGCGGCAGCTGGGAAAACGTGCCGCTGTCGCAAATCGTCAACGATGTGGCCAAGCGCAACGGTTGGGAACCGGTGTGCCCGGTAACCACCAAGATCGAGCGCGTCGACCAGCGCAACGAGTCGGACTTCAACTTCGTCACGCGCCTGGCCAAGCAGTACGACAGCACCGCCAAAGTGGCCGAGGGCAAGCTGTTGGTCATCCCCCGGCAGGGTGGGAAAAGCATCAGCGGCAAGGCCCTGCAGGTCGTAACCCTCAACAAAACAGACGTCGAGCGTTACCAGTTTCGCCTCGGGGATCGCGGCGCGCAAAAGGCTGTGCGGACCCAGCACCAAGATCAGAAGACTGGTGCGCTGCAGGTGGTCCAGCTGGACAACGACGAGGCCCCCGACGGCCTGCCCCCGGTGCATACCGACCGCCATATCTACCCCGACAAGACCGCCGCCGAGCAGGCCGCCAAGGCGCGCCTGGCCGCGTTCAACCGCAGCACCGCCGGTGTGCGCCTGGAAATGGCCGGGCGTACTGACCTGTTTGCCGAATGCACGATCAACGCCCAAGGCTTCAAGGTCGGCCTGGATGGTGACTACCTGGTGGACAGCGTCGAGCAGGTATTCACCGCTAGCGGCTGGTCTACCACCGTGGAATGCAACGGCGGCAAGAAGGGCAAAGCCAAGGCCTCGGGCAAAAAGAAGAGAGACGACAAGCCGCTCAGGGTCGAGCAGCTGTAATCCCAAAGCCGCACGCGGCAGCAATCGGAGAAATGAATGGCTATCTCAGTACAACAGCTACACAAGATCTACCCGAACGCCGGCCCGAAAGCCGGCGTTTTTGTTCCCGGCCTCAACGCCACCATGGGTAAGTTCGCCATCATCACACGCCTGCGTATGGCTGCCTTCCTCGCCCAGATAGGGCATGAGTCGGGCCAGCTGCAATACGTGCGTGAGCTTGGCAATGACAGGTACCTGTCGAAGTACGACACCGGGCGTCTGGCCCAGCGTCTGGGCAACACGCCTGACGCAGATGGAGATGGCCAGTTCTTTCGAGGTCGTGGCCTCATCCAGGTAACAGGCCGCTTCAACTACGAAGCCTGCAGCGAGGCTCTGTTCGGTGACAGCCGTCTGCTCAATACACCGGAGCTGCTCGAGCATCCGGTCTATGCATCGATGTCGGCCGGCTGGTTCTGGCAGAAGGAGGGGCTTAACAGCCTGGCCGACAAGGGCGACATGCTGGCCATCACGAAGCGGATCAACGGCGGTACCAACGGCCTGGATGATCGCATGGCCATCTACAAGCGAGCCCTGGAGGTGCTGCAGTGATCGCCTGGGGCGGTCGCCTGTTCGCCGTGGCGACCTTGGCGCTCGCTTGCGCCATCGGTGCCCGGGCAGCGTGGGTATGGCAGGCGAACGCCTATGGGAAGCAGCTCGCCGAACAGGCTGACGACCACCGCAAGCAGCTGGCGGAAAAGGATCGCCTGCACGGCCGTGAACGTGAGGAGGCAGCTGCAGCTGCGCTCAACCAACTGGCAGAGCAGCAGGATGCGCGCCGCGCCCTGGAGGCTCGCCTGCAGGATCAGAACAACACGCACTGGAAGGAAATGAACGATGCTCAACAAGCTCAGGCTCGTCTCCGTGACCGGCTTGCTACCGCTGATTTGCGGCTGTCAGTCCTTGTCGACACCGGAGCCCTTACCGCCCAGGGTTGTGACCGTGGGATGCGAGAAGCCGCCGGCTCCGGAGGCGTGGTACATGGCGCCGTACGCGCCCAACTTGACCGAGCGCATGCTCAACGAATTGTCGCCATCACCGATGAAGGCGACCGGGGACTGATTGCGCTGCAGGCCTGCCAGGCCTACGTCCGCGAAGTCACCAAGTGAAAAGAGGCGAGCCGGGTGGATGCGCCAACATCCAGCCCGGCCCGCCGAACCCGCAGACCCTTCCTGCAAGTCCAGCCGTGGCCTCTGCCTTGTGCACAAAGCGCGGCGAGCCTAACACCTGTTTATCCATACAGTAAAGACTTGCATACCTATGACCTCTCCAATCATCCCCTGGATGGGTGGCAAACGCCGCCTGGCCGACCGCTTGATCCCTCTATTCCCCCCTCATGAATGCTATGTCGAAGTCTTCGCCGGCGGAGCCGCGTTGTACTTCATGCGTCCCCAGCCCGCCCCGGTGGAGGTGCTGAACGATCTCAACGGTGACCTGGTCATTCTTTACCGCGTTGTGCAGAACCACTTGGAGGAGTTCGTGCGCCAGTTCAAGTGGGCGCTCAGTTCCCGTCAGATCTTCGAATGGCAGAAGATGACCCGTCCCGAAACGCTGACGGACATCCAACGTGCTGCCCGGTTCTTCTACCTGCAGCAGCACGCTTTCGGTGGCAAAGTCACCGGGCAGACGTTCGGTACCGCGACCACCGGGCCGGCCATCAATCTGTTGCGTATCGAGGAAAACCTATCCGCCGCGTGGCAGCGACTCGCCGGCACCTACGTCGAGAACCTGTCCTGGCTCGCCTGCGCCGAGCGCTACGATCGAGCACACACGTTCTTCTACATGGACCCGCCTTATTGGCAGACCGCCGGCTACGGCGTGGATTTCCCCTTCGAGGAGTACGAGCGCATGGCGGACTTCATGCGGCGCTGCAAGGGCAGGGTGATGGTCAGCATCAACGACCATCCAGACATTCGGCGTGCCTTTGACGGCTTCCACTTCGAGTGTCTGGATATCCGCTACAGCAATACGAACCAGCGTCAGGGCAAGGCCGATGTGACGGGGGAACTGGTTATCATGAATTGGGACCCAGCCCCGCTAGGGCAACTGTTCTGATACCTGCACAGGCTCGATGAGCTCTGCTCCCTGATTGCGCACATTGCCAACCAGCTTGCTCACTGGATGCCACTTGAAGTCGCCGGCTGGGCGGCAGCCCAGCTGTGCGATCTCTTCGGCGCGCGCTGCTGTTGTAGTTGGATCTATCCATTCCCTGGCCAGCTCGGGCCTTAGGACAAGTGGCTTGCGGTCATGGATATCGACCATGCCTTGGTCGGCTGCGGCGGTGATAATCACAAACCCGTCGCGGTCGTCGGGCTCGATCCCTTCATGCACTTCAGCCAGTGCTGCGAAGAACAGCGGCTCATCGTCTGCAGCCGCTATGTAATAGGGCTGTTTCCGCTTCGGATCGGCTGGGTCGGGTATCCACTCGAACCAGCCGTTAGCCGGTGCGAGAGCGCGGCCTACTGGCCATAGCGCCCTAAAGAATTTCCCTGTCATCACCGTCTCGGCCCTCGCATTAATCGGGTCGGGACGCTTCCCCTTCGCCCAAAAGGGTGCCCATCCCCATTTGACTCGATCCACCCGAAGCCCTGCAGCGTTCTGCCGGATCAGCTCGACCCGTGTTGATGGCGCGACGTTATAGCGGTTGATCCGATCATGGTCATAGCCATTGATCACCACCAGATCGAGTGCCAGCTGCCTGAGGTAAACATCCATTGCCTCGTAGATCGAGTACCTTCCGCACATACTCACCTCTAACGTTTATCGGGATCCTCTCGCTCAGACATTGACCGGAGCGCGATCTATCAGTTAACTGTATGTTTATACAGTTTTCCGAGTCCGTCCATCATGTCCATCACATTTTGGGGAACGCCAATCGGTGGCCCCACGCAGTTGCCGGTGTATTCGTTCCGCGTGCCTGCAGGCTTCCCGTCGCCGGCGGCGGATCACCTCGAGCGGCACATTTCCCTGGACGAGCTCTTCGATCTTCGGGCGCCGCATATGTACCTGGTGCAGGTTGAGGGCGACAGCATGCAGGGCGCCGGCATTTACTCCGGGGATTTGCTGATCGTAGATCGTAGTCGTGATGCCGAGCACGGTGACATCGTGATAGCGGCCATCAACACGGAGCCGGTCTGTAAGCGGCTATACCGGGGTAACGGTGTGGTGATACTGCAATCTGAAAACCCAGCCTATCCACCGAGGTATGTGATGGAAGGTGATGACCTTGTGATCTGGGGTGTGGTCCGCTACAGCGTGCGTGACCATGCGCAGTGACCAAGTGTTCGCGCTGATTGACTGCAACTCGTTCTATGCGAGCTGTGAGCGTGTGTTCCGGCCGGATCTGGCCAAGACTCCCATCGTGGTTCTGAGCAACAACGACGGTTGCGTGATCGCCAGGTCATACGACGCGAAGCCGTTCGTCAAAATGGGCGCGCCTTATTTCCAATGCAGGGACACACTGCAGCGGCATGGCATCGTGGCCTTTTCATCAAATTATGCGCTTTACGGAGACATGAGCGAGCGCGTCATGTCGCTGATTGAGTCGATGGTGCCAGCCGCAGAGGTGTATTCGATTGATGAGTGCTTTGCCGATCTGACTGGGGTCCAGGGCAGTCTCACCGAGTTCGGCCGCCAGGTGCGGGCCAAGGTGCTCAAGTGCACCGGCATCCCGGTAGGGGTAGGTATTGCCCCTACCAAGACACTGGCAAAACTGGCCAACCATACCGCGAAGCGCCTGCAGGCGCAGACCGGAGGCGTGGTTGATATTTGCGACCCGTTCAAGCGGGACTGGGTGTTGCGCAACACCGAGGTCAAGGAAGTCTGGGGGATCGGCCGGCGGATGACGGCGCACCTTGAGACGATGGGAATTCGCACGGCGATGGACTTGGCCAAGACGGACCCGTGGACTCTGCGCCAGAAATTCAGTGTGGTCGTTGAGAAAACAGCCAGAGAGCTCGCCGGCACACCGTGCCTTGAACTCGAGGAGGCTGCCCCGCCCAAGCAAGAGATTTGCTGCAGCCGTATGTTTGGCAAGCGCCTGACTGAATTGGCGCCGATCAAACAGGCGGTGGCCAGCTATGCCGGCCGAGCGGCCGAGAAACTCCGGGCGCAGGGTTCTGTGTGCAAGCGTATGCGAGTGAGCATCCGCACGGGCATGTTCAACCCGGACGAAGCCAAGTATGCCAAGGGCGTGTTGGTGGAGCTGCCGTATCCCACCAACGATACGTTGCTGCTCACCAGGGCGGCCACCGAGGCGGTGGAGCAGGTCTACCGGCCAGGGTATCGGTACAGCAAAGCCGAGGTGCTACTGATGGATCTGCGGCAGCCGGGCGAGTTCACCGATGACTTGTTCGCGGTGACGCAGCCGGTGGCATGCGACCGGCTGATGTCGGTGCTGGACGCGATAAATGAGAAGTACGGCAGGGGAACGATGCGTTCGGCCAGCGTCCCACGCGCACCCGATTGGGGGATGCGCCGCGAGATGATGAGCCGTTCGTATACCACTCGAATCGACCAACTTTGGCGGGTGGGGTAGGTTGATCAGAGCTTGTATGGTTTTGTGTGTAGAGACATCATTTGGTGGTGAGCTCTCATGTGAGGAAAACCAATGGTTACCGCTGATCTGATCGCCATTCTCCGAGCGGAAATCGCTACTGCTAGGCGGAACGGCTTATCTGAGGTTTCGCTTGATAGCCTTTCGAAACTAATCGACATCATCGAGGCGGATAACCAGAATTCTCCGGATGGAGTTGACCGATCGCAGGAGGCCCTTGAAAGATTCAAGTCAATCCTGGGGGATTGGCAGAACAACAATCAGCGCGATCATGAAACCCGGTTAGAAATGCTGCGCGCCACAATTAGCACCTCACACCTTGCTATTAAGAGCGCTTTACTCATCAACGGTGGCGCGGCCGTTGCGTTTTTGGCATTCCTCGGTACGGCCTGGTCAAGATTCCCGAGTGCTGCCGTTAAGGAGCTTTTTGCCGGTTCACTTGGATACTTCATCGGGGGCGTAATGTTAACTGGCATCGGCGCTGGTTTGGCCTATATCTGCCAAGCTGCGTTCGGAGGTGAACTGGGGAAGTATGGCGACAAGATCGCCGAACCGCTGCGGTGGTTGGCCACCCTGTTAGTCCTGGGTTCATTCGTGTTGTTTTATCTGGGGTGCAGCGCAGCGATTAAGGCGTTTGTGATGGCCGGTTGATAGTGGTGGGGGTGTTCTGTCTGCGGCGAAATTTGAGAGCCGTCGCTGGCTGAGTTTTCGCTCACCCCCGCAGGCGTTCTATGCCAGATGAAATTGCTTCAGCGTGGATGTCGAGGGTTGCTAAGGCGGCCATGACGTTTTCATGTATGTGAACTGAGCCGCGATGGCTCACCCATAGCGAGAGCTCCTCCAGAGCTGCTCTGATGGCAATCTGATTCAGATGCAACAGCTCAAGGGTGTCAGCTACGGTCGAGGCTTGGTCATCCATGCGCCTGCTCCAGGTACGAGAATTTTTAAGGCAAAATTAGGGCGATACCAAGGCGTGTGAGGCCGACTGGGTGTTGCGTGTGGGGCAAAATCGGGGCAAATATACGCCATTTTACCCCAATGCATACTCTGGTGCTGGAAGGCAAAAAGGCGCTTAAGTCCCAGTAGTCCGGGGTTTGGCGCCTTCCTGTTGTGACTATAACGCAAGCAGAGTGTGTGGCTTCGAATGGCTCTAGGAAGTTACAAATTATCCAGTAGCCACTTGTTCGGACAAATGCTTTTGCTCCAAGCGGCAGTTCGTCCCGATTGAACGATGAAAACCCGGCCGTCGCTGCCTTGGCTTTCAACTAAATTCTTCAGCTCGTCTCGCAAAAACTTAGGTTCTCTGTCTGTGACGACTGCCCATAAGTTCTCGGTGATTTGCACGTGATCTCCGTATGTGCTGAGTACTATCTCCACCCCTTGGAGAAGTTCAGGGATTGTTGCCTGACAGCAAACTATAAAAGTAGCCATTACTAATCCTTTGCAAAGTAGTAGCCAATCACCATTGAGACGATTGGAATAATACTCTGCAGAACGTTGTCTATGATTTTCTCTCCGCGAGACGTTAGTTCTCCGTCGGCTACAAATGCTGATGCGAAAACAGCGGCTACGAATAGAGCCAAAACAAGCAAGATCGACTTTGCGAGCCCGATCTTAGCCTCGCTAATATTGAAGTTGCCCACGTCTTGTGCGGCTAGAGAGAACTCTTCATGGCTTTTAGGCATGTATTATAATCCGAGAATCCTGCCCACGATTTCGACTTCATCTTGCTCGTTTTCTTTTGCGACAGCTAAGAAACGACCTTTGCTCTTTTCATTCTCTGCAAGATTGAATAAGGCGAATGCGCGTCGGATGACTTCATTCTTTGAGATTTTCTCTTTTCTAGCAGTCGCCTCGACCAATGCTTCCATTTCTGGCGACAGGTTTACGCTCATTCTAGACATTTGAATTTCTCCTTTAGACGCGGCAAAATAGCAGATCGCAGTGACACCATCATGGTGCATTTTTGGTGATTTTGCAATCAATTTGACAAGGAACCGGGTAAGTGGCTAGCGAAATTGAATCTGGGGATGCAAAAAGCGAGCCACTTCCGCCTCGAGATCCTGCGCAGACAGATCCTATGCCAGAGAAGACAGTTGGGGGTTCTGGGGAGTTCCCTCCTGCTGACGGACTGGAGTCACTCGTCGAGTCCCCTGCTTACGCGGAGCCGGAGGAGGGTATCGCCAGTGATGATGACAAGGGGGAGACGCCTGGTTCTGATGGTGACTCCTTGACCCATCTTCGGATGCCGGTGTCCAGCGCAGCCATTTTTGAGTTTTTGAAGACCATTCGCTCGCGTCAATCTGATGGCGCTGAGGATGATGTCGCCAATCGAATTGACCCGGTTCCGACACCCAAGCCTGAGCCTAAATCTGAGCGCAAGATTCGTAACTTGTCTTACGTTTCAGAATTGGTCGAGAAGGCGCCAACTGATGAGCTTCTACTCGCAATGATCGAGAAAGAAATCTCGGAAATTGTGAGTGAACATGATGTTCTCGATAAGTTTGAGGTCATGTTCATTTATGATCATGCTCCTCTTAATCGTACTCATGCGAGCGCCATGTATCAGGGCTTGTCAATATGTAAGAAAAATAAAGACGTGCTGGTCGTGTTGAAGAGCGTTGGGGGTAAGGTTGAACCGGCTTATCTTATGAGTAAGCTGTGCAATCGTTTCAAGAAGGACAAGTTTTTTGTGGTGGTTCCGGCGGAGGCTAAATCAGCAGCTACGCTGTTTGCGCTTGGCGCTGACGAGATTCACATGGGGGCTATGAGTGAGCTAGGCCCTATCGATCCGCAAATCAATGACTATCCAGCGCTGGCGTTTTCGAGCGCTTTAGAAAAAATTGCACAGATTGCCCAGTTGTATCCAGGGGCCAGCGATATGCTCGCTCGGTATTTAAAAGATAGCGGCTTGAATATTCAAGATTTGGGCCACTACGATCGTATAACTGAGTCATCAACTCAATATGCGATGCGATTACTAGAATCGAAAATTGAGGAAACCGAAGGGGCGGAGCGTGTAAGGGATCTGGCAAGTTACTTTACAAATCACTATAAAGATCACAACTTTGTTATTGATGTAGAGGAGGCTCAGAAGCTGCTATCTAAAGAGGTGGTTAAGTCAGAGACTGATATTTATCATGCATGCCATGAGGTCCATAGGTTTATTGAACTGGCTGAGTTCTCGCTTAGTGTAAAGGGGCGAGCTAAGAAGGTCGTCGCAATGGGGCGTCGGTTTCATCTGCGCACTCTTGATAAAACCGCATCCCAGGAAAAGAAGTAGGCTACCGTCCTTCTGTTATGGGGCTGCCCGATCCGCCAGATGGAGCTTGGCATAGCGCATCCTCGATGAGATGGATGCTAGCGGGTGCTGGGAAGGTCCGCCTCTTGCTCGTAGCGTATGGTAGGAGCTACGGCGCAGGCCCACCATTTCGCTAGCGAGGGCAGTTGTGAGGCGTCCAGGTCAGCGCTACCCATCACAATTAGGTCATCCCGTCTAGGCGATACGACGGCATCCAGCCCGCTAAATAAAGCTAGAGCCCTAGCTGTCTAGGTACTGGTCCATGTCCAGTTCGGGAAACTTGCGCGTCATGAATTGCAGCGCATCCGGGTCACGGTTGTCCCGATAACGTCGTACGGCATTCAGGACATCGATTCCGCTCCACATCTCAGTCCATAGGATTTCAGGTTTGTGGCGCAGTAAAACCTTCAGCGCCTCCAGAGAAGTACCGCCCAAAGTAGTTACATGTCTTGCCGCTGAACGCCCGTGACGGTCGACAGCGTCAATATCGGCTCCCGCCTGCAACAGGCGCTCCATGATCTCGGGGTGATGTCTGCTGGCCGCCCACATCAAGGGTGTCATTCCATGGTAAAGCGGGTCCTTGAAGGGTTCGTCCGGATGCTTCCCGGCTGATAACAGCGCTTCGACCACTGTCAGGTCACCATTCATCGCCGCTAGCGCCAAGGTGCCATCCTCGGCATACATCCCGCCACGTCGCACTAGCTCCACAGCCAGGGCGGATTGATTGTAGCCGATGGCACAACGGACAGCGGATTCTCCCCATTCGCCACGCAAATAACGCAACCTCCACGGCTGCGCCAACTGCAACGCGGCTTGGTGATTGCCAAGTTCGATCTCTTGAAAAAGTCGAGAACGAATGGTTCGGCGAAACCAATGGTTCAAATGGTAAGAGTTCCAGTTTTCAGGAATAGTGAAAACGAAAGTTCTCCACCCAGGGATCCGTATAACGAAAACACTTGCCATTATGCACTCGGCGCTGAAATAGGTGGCCATATGCTACCACCACGCGTTGCACTCCAGAACCCACAGCTTTTACACGCACTCCTGAAACACCTCATGTGTGCCGACGCAGCCGACGCGATGACGCATTACCAAAAAGCGCAGGCCGATAGCAGCATCAGAGAGTTCATCTAAAAGTGTCCCAGTTAGGCCGAATGGAAAAATGGTTGGTACGAAATTGGTACGAAAATCGTTGGCTTAGGATGAAACGCCTGTAAACGCTGGGTCGGGTGAAGAACCAGCCCAATCCATCATCGGCGCGACAGAAAATCTCCTGACTACCGTATCGCCTGGGGTTGCCGGGTTTTCTGCTTGTTTCTGTTGCATTTCTCAATCTCTGATTGTTGCCGCTTCGTTCCGGTTCTTGCCGGTTTTGCTACTGCGGCTGCTGCAATGCAGCAATCGCAAACAGCCGTGTAGCAAATCATGGGAGCCATCACGCAGCGCAAGCGCAAGGACGGGTCTTCTGGCTTCACCGCCCAGATCCGCATTATGGAGGAAGGGAAGGCAGTTTATCAGGAAAGCCAGACGTTCGACCGGAAGGCGACAGCGCAGGCCTGGATCAGGAAGCGCGAGGCCGAGCTGGTGCTGTTCGCGCTGTTCTCCACCCGCCGCCAGGAATAGATCACACGGATTCGCTGGGATGCGCTCAACGAGCAGGAGCAGACCGCGCTGATTACCGACATAAAGAACCTCGGCCAGAAGTACGGTAACGACGTCTGGTGCCACACCGCTGTGGTTGCTGATCTGGTTGTTCATCGGTTGCTGATCGTTTGGACTAACCATCCCATGCCGCGTGTGGCAGCTGAAAAACCAAGGGTCCAATGGGGCTTACAGCGCCGATGCTGATCAGGCGATCAACGAGCGAGCGGACCTTCTGCCTGGTAGGGGATCCAGACTCGTGCCGCCCGCGAGTGGGAGCAATATGAAACGAGCACGACTCTCTGCAACTGGGCGCTGGCCGATGTAACGGCTTGCCTGGCTGTCATGGGCGACCGCGTTGACTCGGGAAGCCTCTCCCCGATCGAGCGCGTTGCTCAGAAGGCCTCCACCGCCCTGGCTGAAAAGCTGATTAAGGTGTGGGAAACTGCCGTTTCATTGGGCGCATGATCGACACGAAGATGACTGAGCTTTGATGGGGGACTCGATGATAAGGAAATTGAAGAAGCCGCTGCATTGGGTTGGAGTTTTGCTGATCGGAGGAGTTGCCATTGCCCTAGGCAAGGGGGTAGGAGGCTATTTCGCCGAGCCTGACCAGGACGAACTTCTTAAGGCCGCCATGACAAAGGGTATTCAGCTTATAAACACCAAGGCCCCAATGAAGATCGATGAATTCGCCACCTTGGTTCGAGCCGAGCAAGGGCCAGGTAGCAACGTGATCGTCCACTACGAGCTTGCGAAATTCGATGAGTGGGGCGCGTCTGCCGACTTAGCTGCGTGGAAGGCTGATGTTCTCGAAACTGTGTGTACCATGTCCAAGCAGCCGATGGCAAAAACTCTGAGCATGGGCGTAGTGTACAACTACGTCTATCATGACGAGCGCGGCAAAGAGGTATACCGCTTCAAGATCGGTATGAGTGATTGCACATAGAAAGCAGTTCCGAAAAACGATCCGCCCCGAGCGGGATTTCTTTGCCCGCTAGAAATTTTTTGCGCTTGACGCAAATCCAACTCTGCGCATAACGCAATCCCTGTTCTGCGCAGGGCGCAGATTCATGGTGGAGAGCCGGAGCCTGGCCATCTATAACCGCTGGGAGGACCGCCTGCACGGCCGTGAACGTGAGGAGGCGTGCGGCTGCGCTCAACCAACTGGCAGAGCAGCAGCATGCGCGTCGCGTCCTGGAGGCTCGCCTGCAGGATCAGAACAAAACGCACTGGAAGGAAATGAACGACGCTCAACAAGCTCAGACTCGTCTGCGTGATCGGCTTGCTACCGCTGATCCGCGGTTGTCAGTCCTTGTCCACACCGGAGTCTTTGCCGGCCAGGGTGGTGACCGCCGTACGCGCCCAACTTGACCGAGCGCATGCTCAATGAATTGTCGCCATCACCGACGAAGGCGAGCGGGGGCTGATCGCGCTGCAGGCCTGCCAGGCCTATGTCTGCGCAGTCACCAAGTGAAAAGAGGCGAGCCTAGTAGATGCATCAACATCAGGCCCGTCGACCCCGCAGAAAAGCGCGGCGAGCCTAACACCTGATTATTCAGTAATGACTTGCATACTAGGCGCTGTAATGTCGTAGACACCGGCACCAGCAAGCCCGCGTGACCAATGCGCCAAAACTTTCCGCCAGCTTGCAGTAGCGTGTATCCGGGCGGCGGTTCTGCCTCAGCCCTACGGGATCGATTATCTTAGCTGACTATGGAACTCTTTTTCAGTATTTCCCTTGACGCTGAATTTTTTCGCGACTTTACTGTTTATGCAGTATCGCGGCGGAAGGAATCCGCACCGTATGCATGTCATTCCATGGAGTGGACATATGAAATCCTCTCTTTATATCGACAGATTTGTCTCATGTCTGTCAGATCACACGTGGTTCGCCGTCATTCTGTTCAGGTATAAGGCGCAGCGCGTCCAATGGATTGAAATCAAACTCTGGTTATTGGGTTGTCCATCATTCAGGTAAGAGTGATTGCTCCCGATTCCAGGCTTTGTGCGCACCAAAGAAAGCTCAACATAACCTTTGAAATTACAAGGAGTGTCATCATGGGTTCTATTACTGATCATGATCAGCTGATCGCCTGGGTTCAATCGCTGGATATTCCTGAGTCCACCAGGACTGTTGCTCGGGCACGCAAAGCGGCGGTTCGCGCCAAGAGTGAAGAAGAAGGAGCGGCAGTGGTGCGCGGTAGCATCACATCGTTCGTTACCGGATTGGAGCAGCAAGCGCGGGAGGATGTGCAAAACAGTACGCTGCTGATGCAACTGGCGGCCGACAAGAAATACAACCCCGATACGCAGCGGGAGCAGTGGTTCAAGTTCTACACCGACGGTTTGGCCAACCTGGGCTGGGGGCGCGTCAGTTCGTTGTACCAGCAATACAACCCGCGTAACACTAATGTCACCATGGATGAAGTGGTGCTGGAGGTGATCGCTGCGGTTGTAGGGGCTGACAGTGCTGTGTACAAGGTCACCCAGAAAACCTTCGCGGCTCTGGAGAGCAATCCGAAGAATCAGGGTGCGCTGAAGCTGTTCGACAGTACCACCACTCGCGATGACATCGGCACGTTCCAGATCCTTCCGGTCATGCAGGACCGCGATGGCAACGTGGTCATGGTGCTGACCGCGGTCAACGCCAGCACCACCGTGCAGAAGGGTAGCTTCCTGTTCTGGAGCTGGAGCAAGACCACGGCCTGGATGTATCGCGCTGCGCAGCAGACGGTGCTCAATGAATCGGTGTACGCGCGCGTGCGTGAGTCGGTGATCCAGAAGCTGGGCAAAAATGCTGAAGATTTTATCGATGGTCTTGATATCTGACTGACCACAGTGGGGCTGGTGTTCGAGGCTGGCCCCACTGGCTTTGCACAGGATAGGTTCACGGAGGAACGGTCATGGCGTTATCAGTCGATGAAGTTTATGTGGTTTCGGGTAACCTGCTGTCTGCAATGCCCAAGCTCGTTGACCCAGGGGTATTCGAAGATTTTGCCAATTCCAATTTGCTCTGCCAATTGGCGGCGGACAAGAATCAAGGCGCGCGGTTTGTTGATCCGCCCGCCTGGCTGGATTTCTACAGGAACGCATTGGGCAAGGTGTTCTGGAGAATCATAAGTTCGGGGACGGTCAGTTTCAACATACCGCCTCTGGTTCGCAGTATAACGATAAAGGAAGTACTGGAAAAAACGTTCTATAAAACACTGGATCATGAGGTTGCGCTGCAATTCGATGACAGTATCGAACGTTTGGAGGAACAATCGGAAGCGAGTGATGCTGCACGTTTGTACCGTGCAAAGACCCAGGTCACTTACAAATCCGACGTCTCGGATTCAGCAGCCCGACCGCATCCCATCTCGTCCATCAACCTGCAGGTCAGCGTGGTGCAAGGTGGAGATAAAATATCGGTTTGCAGTGTCTACTTTACAACCTTGGCTGACATAGAGAGTGATGTGTTTAACCAGAAGTTTCTAGTCAGCCAGTTACGGGGAAATGTCAGTGTAAGTTCGTTTGATGCGAAATTGCTGGAGTCGAGTTACGCCGGCATCCGACAGAGCGTTATTGAAAAGTTGGGGCCTGAAAATATCCGCGAGAACATCATCCCGGTGTCAACCGAGGTGTGCTCCCTCGCGGGCCCTCGCCATGCCGGTGCCAAACGGTTCATCCAGGAGCTGGAAATCTAGGGGCTGTATGAATTGTGTCTGTGCGAAGGCCGAACAAGGCGAAACGGGGGAGGAAGCGGAGTGTGCTGGAGGACATGAGCGTTCCGAGCCCCGTTTCAACGCAGTATGGGCGAGTGCAGATACACTTCGTACAGAGCCTGTGAGCTTTCCAGTCATCTCGCTGGATGGGCTTGGCCCAGCCATGCGTCTGGATGAGTGGTGGTCGGCCTTCAAGCTCCTCAACCCCCAACCTATTTCAGCGGAACGTAAACATCCGTCTCCCACTGCTCCACCGGTGTATCCGGATACACGCTCAAGTAATGAAAGAACAACGGGTGGTCACGCAGCTCTTCATTACTCGACGGCAACCAGTCCCGATACAGCGGATAGATCGTCTCGCCGATGTAGTCCGGCGACCCACGATGGCGAACAACCGCACAGCGCCCTGCCGGCAAGGTCAGCTCATGCACTCCAAGATCATTGGCCAGCAAGGCCCCGTCAATCTCCCCGCAAATCGCGAAGCGAAAATCCTGCGCCGGGGTGGTGTCCGGGTTGTCGTACGGAATGCCGAAGGTGCGGCTGCTGGCCACCGGTGACTGGCCACTCTGCAGGCGCCACTGGCGAAAACGCGCGACGCTGTCGCCGACGCTGGCCGGCGCGCCGCGGTGTTCGAGCGCGGCCACACGGGTTTCGGCAAAGTCCACGATACGTATCTGCATGGTAATACTCCTGGATAACTGGGGAACAACGAATACCGCACTCCAGGTGTGCCAGTTAGGGGCCTTGGCGAACACGCTCGGTGTCATGCCGAAGGCTCGCCGGAACGCCCTTGCAAAGGCCTCGGGGCTTTCGAACCCGGCCGCCGACGCGGCTTCCAGTACCGAAGTGGCAGGCGAGGCGGCCAACTGATGGGCCGCGCGCCGCAGACGCATCAGTTGCACATACCGAGAAACCGGCACGCCCATGTACGCCGAAAACTGCCGATGAAAGTGAAACGCCGAGAAGTGGGCGATCCGGCTCAAGGCCGCTACCGACAGGTCACCTTCAAGATGGCTGTCGATATAGGCAAGCACGGCCTCGAACCGTTTTGCGTAAGCATGGCCGTGCTGTTGGTCAGTCAACGAACGATGTCTCCGGAGGTGCGGTGGGCGCTAGCATCCGCCGTTTCGCCAGTATTGTGCCTAGCCGTGGTTGCTATTTTCCAACACCTCGGGCGTTCAGAGCGCGCCAATGCGATCCAGCGCCTTCTGCAACCCGTCGCGATCCAGCGAGGCAAACGGCAAGCTGAAGAACGCTTCGCAGCGCTTTTGGATGTGCGCCAGGGTGGCGCGGAAGGCGGCGTCGATCAGCGTTTCGTCACCCTGGACCTCGGACGGGTCTTCCAGCCCCCAGTGGGCTTTCAGCGCGGCGCCGAAGTATACCGGGCAGGCTTCGCCGGCGGCCTTGTCGCAGACGGTGATGACGATGTCCGGCGGGTTGCCTGCAAAGGCATCGTTGCCTTTGCTGCTGAGGCCCTCGGTGGCTATGCCGGCGCGCTGCAGGGTGGTGAGGCTGCGTGGCAATACCTGCCCCCTGGGGAAACTGCCGGCGCTGATCGCCTCGAACCCTGCAGGCGCCATATGGTTGAACAGGGCTTCGGAAAGGATGCTGCGGCAACTATTGGCGGTGCACATGAACAGAACTCGCATGGAAACTCCTCGCGTGGGGCGAAATATCAGAGGCTCAGGCGCAATGCCAGCGCCGACAGGGTGATCAGCAGCACCGGCAGGGTCAGCAAAATGCCGACCTTGAAGTAATACCCCCAGGTGATGCGCACTCCCTTGCGTTCCAGCACATGCAACCACAGCAGCGTGGCGAGGCTGCCGATCGGGGTGATCTTCGGCCCCAGGTCACAGCCGATGACGTTGGCGTAGACCATGGCCTCGCGCACCAGTCCCTCGGCGCCGCTGGCCTGGATCGACAGGGCACCCACCAGCACACTGGGCATGTTGTTCATCACCGATGACAGCAGCGCCGACAGCAGGCCGGTGCCGATGGCCGCGCCCCACACGCCATGCTCGGCAAAGCGCTCGAGCAGGTGGCTGAGGAAATCGGTCAGGCCGGCGTTCTTCAGGCCGTAGACCACCAGATACATGCCAAGGGAAAAGATCACCACCTGCCACGGCGCTTCGCGCAGCACGCGGCGGGTGGAGATCCGGTGGCCGCGCGCGGCGACCGCGAACAGCAACGCGGCACATACGGCCGCGACTGCGCTGATCGGGATACCGAGCGGCTCCAGGGCGAACAGGCCGACCAGCAAGACCAGCAGCGTCCACCAACCCACCACGAACGTCGCCTGGTCGCGAATCGCCGCCCGCGGCACCTGCAGGGCCTCGACGGCGTACTGCTTCGGCAGGTCGCGACGGAAGTACAGGAACAACACCAGCAAGGTGGCAGCCACGCTCGCCAGGTTCACTGGCACCATCACCGAGGCGTACTCGGCGAACCCCAGCCCGAAATAATCGGCGGACACGATGTTCACCAGGTTGGACACCACCAGCGGCAGGCTGGCGGTGTCGGCAATGAAACCCGCAGCCATGACGAATGCCAGTGTGGCTGCCGGCGAGAAGCGCAAGGCCATCAGCATCGACATGACGATGGGGGTGAGGATCAGCGCCGCCCCATCGTTGGCGAACAGCGCCGATACCGCGGCGCCCAGCAGCACGCAGAAGGCGAACAACCGGTAGCCGCTGCCGTTGGCCCAGCGCGCCACGTGCAGCGCCGCCCACTCGAAGAAACCGGCTTCGTCCAGCAGCAGGCTGATGATGATGACGGCGATGAAGGTGGCGGTGGCGTTCCAGACGATGGCCCACACGGTCGGGATGTCGCTCAGCGATACCGCGCCGGCCGCCAGCGCGATCAGCGCACCGAGCGCGGCGCTCCAGCCGACGCCAAGGCCCTTGGGTTGCCAGATGACCAGGATCAGGGTGAACAGGAAAACGGAAGATGCGACTAGCATGGCACGCTCGAAGAAAGTGGTTCAGCAGCAGGAGGTGGTTCGGACAGGGCGACCGTCCATGTTCTGCAGGCGCTCGGTGTTGGCTTGCAACCATTGGGCATTGGCTTTCAGGGTCACCTGCAGCAGCTCGATGGCCCAGCCGGGCAGTGCCGGATTGAGGCGGTAATACACCCACTGGCCCTGGCGGCGGTCCAGCAGCAAGCCACTGCTACGCAGTTGCGCCAGGTGCCGGCTGATTTTCGGCTGGCTGTCGCCCAGGGCGCACATCAGCTCGCACACGCAGAGCTCGCCGAGGCTGGCGATCAGCAGGGTGGCACGCGCGCGGGTTTCATCGGCCAGGCTTTTGAAGAGTTCTGGAGGACTGATCATGCTGGGGCTCGTTACATATGGATGGGCGAATATACGGATTTTCATATGTTTTTCGCAAGCAGCGGATAGCCCGCGGGCCAGACGGCTTGCAGCATGGCGCGCTTGTCATGAAGGTCTGCGGACTTGACTCGTGAAATTTTTAATGTATTTTTTCATGAAAAATAACTCTAAAAATTTCACGGCAGTCCGAATCGATGAAGATGCACGAAGAGGTTGAAGCCCTCGCGATCCTTATTCACGACCTGCGCAAATTCAAGAACCTGACTCTGGGCGAGCTGGCTGCGCGCATCAATCGCTCGGTTGGCTTCCTTTCCCAGGTCGAGCGCGGGGTTTCGCGCCCGAGCGTGGCCGACCTCACCGCTATCAGCGAAGCGCTCGGCGTATCCACCGGGTATTTCTACAACCTGAGCAAGCCCCGCAGCATCAGCTGGGTCACGCGCCCTCACGAACGGCGCACGCTGTACCTGGGGTCGGGCATCACCGATGTGCTGGCCTCGCCGACCATCACCGGTGCCTTTTCCGTGCTCGACAGCCATCTTGAGCCAGGCGCCTGCAGTGGCGAGCCTCACCTGACCGACCGTTCCGAGCAGGGGGGCTTCGTGCTCGATGGCGAACTCACGGTATGGCTGGATGACGGCGACCCCGTGACCCTGCAGGCCAACGACTGTTTCCAGCTGCAACCCCACGCGCAGCTCCGTTACGCCAACCTGACGGAAAACATCACCCGTGTGCTCTGGGTCTTCAACTGAATTCGTTCACCTCACAAGGACAAGAAGATGAGTGTCATCTTTCCGGATCTGCTGACAGAAGTGCGCGCATTCCGCGCCAAGTACCCAGAAGTACGTTATGTCGACCTGATTGCGCTGGATATCCCCGGGCACTTCTACGGCAAGCGCTACCCCATGGACATGCTGGAAAAGGTGGCTGCCGGCACGCCGCTGAAACTGCCGCAGAACTGTGTGCTGCTGGGAACCCAGGGTGGCCTGTACCCGATCGGGGAATACTGCTTCGCCGATGGCGACCCGGATGCCGCCCGGCGCCTGGTGCCGGGTACCCTGAAGCCGGTGCGTTGGGAGCAGGAAGTGATTGCCCAGATGCTGATCACCTCCGACGGGACTGCCAAGCCGATCGAGTTCGAACCCCGTGAAGTACTGGCCCGCGTGCTGCAGCGCCTGGCCAGGCGTGGCATCCATCCAGTGGTAGCCTTCGAACTGGAGTTCTACCTGTTCGACCGCCAGCTCGCCAACGGCCTGCCGCAGTATCCGCGCGACACGGCGACAGGCGACCAGGATGACCAGCCAAACATGCACATCGAGCGGTTGTCGCGCTTTTCGTCGGTGCTGCACGAAATGGTCGACGCTGCCAACGAGCAAGGCGTGCCGGCCAACGTGATCACCGCCGAGCTGGGCCCGGGCCAGTTCGAGATCAACTTCTCCCACAGCGACGATGCCCTGAGTGCGGCGGACTGGTCGGCGCTGTTCTGCCGCAGCACCCGTGGTGTCGCGATGAAACATGGCTACCGTGCCAGCTTCATGAGCAAGCCGTACCTGGACGCGCCGGGCAGCGGCATGCATGTGCACGTCAGCCTGTACGACAACGCCGGCAACAACATCCTGGCGGATGCCGAGCAACGCAAGCTGCGCCATGCCGTGGCAGGCTGCCTGGAGTTGCTGCCCCACTGCATGCCGATCTTCGCCCCCAACCACAATGCCTACCGCCGCTACGGCGCGATGGTCAATGCGGCGAGCAAGGCCAGCTGGGGCTTCGAAGATCGCGATGCGTGCATTCGCATCCCCGAGTCCGATCCGCACAACCTGCGCATCGAACACCGCCTGGCGGGTGCCGATGCCAACCCTTACCTGGTGCTGGCGGCCATTCTGATCGGCCTGGAGCACGGCCTGAAGCGAGGTGTCGAACCCATTGCCCCGCTGAACGACAACCGCCAGAGCGGCATCGATTTTCCCAAGGAGGCCTTCAGCGCCCTGGCCGCCATGCGGCACCACCCGGTGGTCAACCAAGGGCTGGGCAGTGAGTTCGTGATGGTCTATTGCGAAAACAAGTACCAGGAGCAACTGGACTTCATGCGCCACATCGATGCCCGTGAATACCGCTGGTTCCTGTAGACACCAGGGTTCCCCTGAGCCCTCTCTTTCTAGCGTTTCAATACAACGCGCAACAAGGATTTGCCGGAGGAAGATATGCCACGTGTGCCCGTGATCGGCATCACCGCATGCACCCGCGTGATCGAGCTGCATGCCACCCAGACCATCAGCGAGAAGTACGCACGTGCGGCGGCCAAGGCGGCGTGCGGGTTGCCAATCGTGATTCCCAGCCTCGCCGACCTGATGGACAGCGCCGATATTCTCGACGTGGTGGATGGCCTGATCTTCACCGGTTCGCCGTCCAACATCGAACCGTTGCACTACAACGGCCCGCCCAGTGCTGCGGGCACCCATCACGATCCGCTGCGGGATGCCACCACCTTGCCGCTGATGCGTGCGGCCATTGCCGCCGGTGTGCCGGTGCTCGGCATCTGCCGTGGCTTTCAGGAAATGAACGTGGCGCTGGGTGGCACCTTGCACCAGAACGTCCACGAAACCGGGCTGTTCATGGATCACCGCGAAGGCAACGGCGAGCCCATCGAAAAGCAGTATGGCCCCCGGCACGCGCTGCATATCGAACCCGGCGGCATGCTCGACCGCATGGGTTTGCCGGCGCTCATCGAGGTCAACTCCATCCACGGCCAGGGCATCGATGTGCTGGCCGCCGGGCTGCGGGTGGAAGCGCTGGCACCCGATGGCTTGGTAGAAGCGATCTCGGTGGAGAACAGCAAGGGGTTTGCCCTGGCCGTGCAATGGCACCCGGAGTACCAGGTCATGGATAACCCGCACTACCTGACCATCTTCCAGTCCTTCGGCAAGGCCTGCCGGCAGCGTTCGGTACTCCGTCAGAAGCTGATGCTGTCCGCCTGAACGCGATCGTGCGCAACTTACAAAAATACGGCGCAGCCCGGCTGCGCAAGCAGATGGAGTGAGATCAATGAGTGAACAGAATCCCCGGACCCTGGCCTGGCAGGCAATGAGCCGCGATCATCACCTGGCGCCGTTCAGCGATGTCAGGCAACTGGCCGAGAAAGGTCCGCGCATCATCACCTCGGCCAAGGGCGTGTACCTGTGGGACAGCGAAGGCAACAAGATACTCGATGGCATGGCCGGCCTGTGGTGCGTGGCGGTCGGCTACGGCCGCGATGAGCTGGCCGAGGTCGCCAGCCAGCAGATGAAGCAGTTGCCGTATTACAACCTGTTCTTCCAGACTGCGCACCCGCCGGCGCTGGAACTGGCCAAGGCGATCGCCGATGTCGCCCCGCCAGGCATGAACCATGTGTTTTTCACCGGCTCCGGCTCTGAAGGCAACGACACCGTGCTGCGCATGGTCCGCCATTACTGGGCGATCAAGGGCCAGAAGCAGAAGAAGGTAATCATTGGCCGCATCAATGGTTACCACGGTTCCACCGTGGCCGGTGCGGGCCTGGGTGGCATGAGCGGCATGCACCAGCAGGGCGGGCTGATCCCGGATATCGTGCATATCCCGCAGCCGTACTGGTATGGCGAAGGCGGCGACATGACCGAGGCCGACTTCGGCGTGTGGGCGGCGGAGCAACTGGAGAAGAAGATTCTCGAGGTTGGCGTGGACAACGTCGCTGCTTTTATCGCCGAACCGATCCAGGGCGCCGGTGGTGTGATCATACCGCCGCAAAGCTACTGGCCCAAGGTCAAGGAGATCCTGGCCCGGTACGACATCCTGTTCGTTGCCGACGAGGTGATCTGCGGCTTCGGCCGAACTGGTGAGTGGTTCGGTAGCGACTATTACGGCCTCAAGCCCGACCTGATGACCATCGCCAAGGGCCTTACCTCCGGCTACATCCCCATGGGTGGTGTGATCGTACGTGATGAAGTGGCCAAAGTGATCAGCGAAGGCGGCGACTTCAACCACGGCTTCACCTATTCCGGCCACCCGGTGGCGGCCGCAGTGGGCCTGGAGAACCTGCGCATCCTGCGTGATGAGCAGATCATCGAGCAGGTGCGCAGGCAAACCGCGCCTTACCTGCAGCAGCGTCTGCGCGAGCTGGCCGACCACCCGCTGGTGGGCGAGGTACGCGGCCTGGGCATGCTCGGTGCGATCGAGTTGGTGCAGGACAAGGCCAGCCGCACCCGTTACCAAGGCAAAGGTGTCGGCATGATCTGTCGCCAGCACTGCTTCGATAATGGCCTGATCATGCGCGCCGTCGGCGATACCATGATCATCGCGCCACCGCTGGTGATCAGCATGGCGGAAATCGACGAACTGGTGGAAAAGGCCCGCAAGTGCCTGGACCTGACGTACGCGGCTGTCAGCTAAGCGCCAGGCAGCGTCATCGGGGCCGCAAGGCGGCCCCAATCGGCTCAGGTGAAATCTTGCTTTGTGCAATGAATCCTGTACTTTTCAGGGCACCAATTTTCCTGTCCGATAGTCGCGATTCAACATGAAAGTGCACGAAGAGATCGAAGGCCTGGCCGTACTGATTCGCGACCTGCGCAAGTTCAAGGGCCTGACACTGGGCGAACTGGCTCAGCGCATTGGCCGTTCGGTCGGTTTTCTTTCCCAGGTCGAGCGGGGCGTCTCGCGGCCAACCGTGGCCGACCTCACCGCTATCAGCGAAGAACTCGGTGTCTCGACCGCCTATTTCTACAAACTGGACAAGCCTCGCGAGCTCGACTGGGTCACCCGGCCGCACGAGCGCCGTACACTTCATCTGGCCGGCGGCATCACCGATGTGCTGGCATCGCCCACCATATCGGGGGCGTTCTCCATGCTCGACAGCCACCTGGAGCCTGGCGCCAGCAGTGGTGAGGAGTACCTGGACGACAGCTCGGAACAAGGCTGTTTCGTGCTCGAAGGTGAACTGACCGTCTGGCTGGATGGCGGTGAGCCGGTAACGCTGCGCGCCAGTGACAGCTTCCAGCTGCAACCCCATGCCAGTTTTCGTTACGCCAACCTGACCGACAAGCCTACCCGGGTGCTCTGGGTGTTCAGCTGAGTCGATAGCATTCAAGGCCTGTAACGGTTATTAACGCGCTTGGTCATAAAGCGCAGGATCTTGCGGCTGTCAGGGAGACTGCCAGCACGCCAGGAAGGAACCTTCACATGTCATACCGACTTGCCATTTTCGACTTTGACGGCACGCTCGCTGATTCCTTTCCATTCTTCGTTGCGGTGTTCAACCAGGTTGCCGACAAGCATGCCTTCAACCGCATTCACCCGGAAGAACTGGACGCCTTACGCAAACTGGGGGCCCGGGAGATCATGTCGCACATCGGCATGCCGCGCTGGAAGTTGCCGTTGGTAGCGCGAACCTTCATGGGCCTGATGAAGAAACATCGCAGCGCGATCGCACTGTTCCAGGACATCGCCGATACGTTGCGCCATCTTGATGAGCAGGGGCTGATCCTGGCGGTGGTATCTTCCAACTCCCGGGACAATGTCACGCAAGTGCTGGGCCCCAGCTGTCGACATATCCGCGTCTTCGAGTGCGGGGCTTCCATTTTCGGCAAGGCATCGCGCTTGCGTCGGGTCATGCGCAAATTCGCCGTGGCGCCAGAGCAGGTCATCTATATCGGTGACCAACCTACCGATGGTGAAGCCGCCGCAACGGCCGGTATCACCTTCGGCGCGGTTGCCTGGGGCTACGGAACCCATGAAGCATTCGGCATGCTTCACGACCATGAGTGGTTTGCCGAGGTAGGCGAATTACGACGCCTGGCAGCAAGCCCTGAACCTTCGGCAGTTGGCAGTTTCAAGCCACCTCAGGCACATGAATGATCTCGGCTTTCGTCGCTGAAGAGCTGGCCAAGCAGCCTTCAGCGTCTTGAAGACACTGCGGGGCCCATCCGGAGCTTCGCGGTCTATCGCTGGCTCAAGGCCGCAATCGAAACGCCGGAGGCGACGAAGGTGAGCCCTGCGCTCACGTTCAGACCATTCACCAGCTGCGGCCGTTGGTACCGATAGCGGGAAAGCACCGTGGCGAAAACGCCCGGGACGCCGGCAGACCTGAGCAGCAATGCAAAAAAAGGTTAACGCAATGGCCGGCGTGTCTCTAATATGAAGCGCTTTCGTACGAAACGAAATCGATCACTGGCAAAGGAATGCATCACCATGAACAACCCCGACCGGGCCTTGCTGGGCTCAGGGCTATTGATTCCAGTCTGGCTCCTGCTTGGCGTATCACTCACTTCGCTTGGCTATCCTGGCTACAGCCACCTCGATCAGGCGATGAGCCAGTTAGGGGCGACAGGCGCCCCCACTCATGCGTATTCCGCGTGGGTGAACAATTTTCCTTTGGGGCTGCTGTTCGCGCTTTTCGCGTTGGGTGTGGCGCGACGTTTCGCCGGTTCGCGCCTGGCCCTGTTCAGCGCCGCGTTGATATTGCTTCACGGCCTGGCCAGTTTCGCCACGGGCCTGTTCGCCTGTGACGAGGGCTGCACCCCGGCACAGCCGTCCATTTCCCAGCACATCCACAATGCGGCGGGCCTGGTCATGTTCCTCTCGTTGACGCTGGCGAGCGCGCTGTGGTGTTTTCTGGGCAAGCGATTGCTCTGCTCGCCGGTGTTTGTTGGCTTCTCCGGGCTTTGTCTGGTCCTGGCAATCGCCACCGTGGCGATGATGGGCAAAGCCATGGCGGACGGGCACGGGTTTGGCCTGTATCAACGACTCAATTACGGCGTGTCTGTGGTCTGGGTCGCTGCGCTGGCATGGGCTGCGCTGCGGGGCAACCAGACACAGTCCGCAGCGCTGCTCCAGCGGTAGCTGTGAGCGCCTGCCGGCCCTGCATGGACAAGGCAGTGGGCTGACGCCGGGGCCGAGCGGTTTGGCACCCTGCCAGTATTGTCTGATCAGCGCGCAGGGTTTAGCTTGCAAGGTTCTTTTCAAGGAAGATTTGCCAATGAAACGGACCCTGCCGCTGTTATTCGCCTGCACGCTCTTCCCTTTGCAAGCCTGGTCGGCGCTGGAAGTCGGCCAGTTCACCCTGGGCATGCCCAAGCCCCAGGCCACGGCCATCCTGCAGCAGCAGTTCGGCGAAGTTAAGCAATTCACGGGCTATCACTACCAGGTGCCCACCGAGTTCGTTCAGGGGCGTAAGCCGAAGGGCGATTTCAACCTTGGCGGGATTCCCATCACGCAGGTGAAGGCGTCGTTCAACGAGGCCGACCAGCTTCGTCAGGTGGAGGTGCGGCTGGCCAGCACCGACGAGGCGCGGGTTCAGCAACTGCTGCCGATGGCTCGGCAGGCCAGGCCTGTGCCGAACAGCGGTGGCCGGCTCGAGGCGTTTTCTGCCGACGGTGAGCTGGTGTACTGGGTGTCCAGGGATCGCGGCTGGACAGTGGTGACCATCGCCGACAAGGCCAGCTCGGAGCAGAACATCAAGGCCCGGGCCAGGAGCGATGAACGATTCGTCCAGCCGAACCGCAAGTTTGACAAGCTGATCGAGACGGCCGAAGCGGTGGAAGGGAAGCACTGATCGCCAGGCTGGTCCTGCAAGAGCACCCCAGCGCAGCCCGAACAGCAGTCCGAACCCCGCGTCGGTTTCAGGATGCGCCTGGTCGCTCGCACGCAATCCTCCGGCGCCACAAGTGCCATGCTTGCAGGATGCCTCGGACCAGCACGCGCAGACGTGCGGCCGCAGGCAAGGAGGCCGCTGGCACCACGCAACCGTGACGTGGCCGGTGCGCCGCAGCAGAACACGCCGGATACCTGCCCATACAACCATTCAGGCGGGTCCGTGATGCCGAGGTCCGCTGTATGCCTGAAGATTTGCTCCACCTGCCCGTGATCCACGACATCCTGGCGCGCGACAAGGATACCCCCGGCGCCCTGTTGCCGATCCTGCATGCCATCCAGCACGCCATCGGCTACGTCCCCGATGCCGCTGTCCCCGAAATTGCTCATGCCCTCAACCTCAGCCTGGCCGAGGTCCGCGGGGTGATCAGCTTCTACCACGATTTCCGTACCACACCGCCGGCACGCCACACCCTGCGCCTGTGCCGCGCCGAGTCGTGCCAGAGCCGTGGCGCCGAGGCGCTGGCCGCGCAGCTACGCGAGCAGCTGGCGCTGGACGACCATGGCACCAGCGCCGACGGCGCCATCAGCCTGCGCCCGGTGTATTGCCTGGGGGCCTGCGCCTGCTCGCCGGCACTGGAGCTGGATGGCCAGCTACATGCGCGCCTCACCCCTGAACGCCTGCGGGCGTTGGTCGACGCCTGCCGGGAGGACGCCGCATGCTGAAGCTCTACATGCCCTGCGATTCGGTAGCCCGTGCGGTTGGCGCTGACCAGGTCGTCGATGCCTTGCAGCGCGAGGCCGAACACCGCCAGCTGGCCGTGGATATCCAGCGCACCAGCTCACGCGGGCTCTACTGGCTGGAGCCGCTGCTGGAGTGCGACAGCGCGCAAGGGCGCCTGGGTTTCGGCCCGCTCACCCCTGAAGACGTACCGGCCTTGCTCGATGCCCTGGTCGCTGAACCCGCTGGCCACTCGCTGGCACTCGGGCCGGTCGAACAAATTCCGTATCTCCAGACCCAGCAGCGCCTGTTGTTCGCCCGCGCCGGCATCACCCGGCCTTTGTCGCTGGACGATTACCGTGCCCATGGCGGTTTCGCCGGCCTTCAAGCGGCTGTGGCTTTGGGCGGTGCCGATGTAGTCGCCGCCGTGCTCGATTCCGGCTTGCGTGGCCGGGGTGGCGCGGCCTTCCCGGCCGGCATCAAGTGGCGTACCGTGCGTGACGCCGGGGCAGGGCAGAAGTACGTGGTGTGCAATGCCGACGAAGGCGACTCGGGGACTTTCGCCGACCGCATGCTGATGGAAGGCGACCCGTTCCTGCTGATCGAAGGGATGATCATCGCCGGCCTCGCCGTGGGCGCCGACAAGGGCTACATCTACGTGCGCTCGGAATACCCCGACGCCATTCGCGTGCTCGACCAGGCCTTCGCCATCGCCCGTGATGCTGGCTACCTCGGCAGCGACGTGGCCGGCAGCGGCCAGGCGTTCGAGCTGGAAGTGCGGGTTGGCGCCGGTGCCTATATCTGCGGTGAAGAAACCGCACTGCTCGAGTCCATCGAAGGCAAGCGCGGCATCGTCCGTGCCAAGCCGCCGCTGCCCGCGCTGCAAGGCCTGTTCGGCCTGCCGACGCTGGTGCACAACGTACTGACCCTGGCCTCGGTGCCAATCATTCTGGCCAAGGGTGCGGGGTTCTACCGTGACTTCGGCATGGGCCGCTCGTTGGGCACCATGCCGTTCCAGCTGGCCGGCAACATCCGCCACGGCGGGCTGGTCGAACGTGCCTTCGGCCTGACCCTGCGCGAGCTGGTGGAAGGCTATGGCGGCGGCACGGCCAGCGGCAGGCCGCTGAAGGCGGCCCAGGTGGGTGGGCCGCTCGGCGCCTGGGTGCCGCCCAGCCACTTCGATACGCCGCTGGACTATGAAGCCTTCGCGGCCATGGGCGCGATGCTCGGTCATGGCGGTGTGGTAGTGGCCGACGACACCCTGAACATGGCCAGCATGGCGCGCTTTGCCCTGCAATTCTGCGCCGAAGAATCCTGCGGCAAATGCACCCCGTGCCGCATCGGCTCGACCCGCGGCATGGAAGTGGTCGACCGGCTGATCGCCACCAGCGACCTGACCGAACGCCATGACCAGGCCCTGTTGCTGCGCGACCTGTGCGACACCATGCAGTACGGATCGCTGTGCGCCATGGGCGGCATGACCGCCTACCCGGTGGCCAGCGCCCTGAAGTACTTCCCCGCCGATTTCGGGCTGACCCACACGGAGGCCGCGCAGTGATCAATTTCTTCGACCCCGCTTCTGATAAAAGCTGCGACCTCGGCACCCCGGCGCGTGACAGCGAGGTGCAGGTCAGCCTGAGTATCGATGGCCGCTCCGTCACCGTGCCCGCCGGCACCTCGGTGATGCGTGCCGCCGCCATGCTTGGCACCAGCATCCCCAAACTGTGCGCCACCGACAGCCTCGAAGCCTTTGGTTCGTGCCGCATGTGCATGGTGGAAATCGAAGGCATGCGCGGCTACCCGGCGTCCTGCACCACGCCGGTCAGCGAAGGCATGGTGGTGCGCACCGAAACCCCGCGCCTGGCCGGGTTGCGCCGCAACGTCATGGAACTGTACATCTCCGACCACCCGCTGGACTGCCTGACCTGTTCTGCCAACGGCAACTGCGAGCTGCAGACCGTCGCCGGCCAGGTGGGCCTGCGCGAGGTGCGCTATGGCTACGACGGGGCCAACCACCTGGCCGAGAAGAAAGACGTATCCAACCCGTATTTCGACTACGAGCCGAGCAAGTGCATCGTCTGCAGCCGCTGCGTGCGCGCCTGCGAGGACATCCAGGGTACCTTCGCCCTGACCATCACTGGCCGTGGCTTCGAGTCCCGCGTGGCGGCGGCGGGAGGGGAAAACTTCCTCGCCTCCGAATGCGTCTCGTGCGGTGCCTGTGTGCAGGCCTGCCCGACCGCGACCCTGACGGAAAAGAGCCTGGTGCAGCTGGGCCAGCCCGAGCGCGCAGTCATCACCACCTGCGCCTACTGTGGCGTCGGCTGCTCGTTCCGCGCCGAAATGAAAGGCGACCAACTGGTGCGCATGGTGCCGGACAAGAACGGCGGCGCCAACCACGGCCATGCCTGCGTCAAGGGCCGTTTCGCCTGGGGCTACGCCACCCACCCGGACCGCATCACCAAGCCGATGATCCGCAAGCGCCTGGAAGACCCCTGGCAGGAAGTCAGCTGGGACGAGGCGGTCAGCTACGCGGCCAGCGAGTTCCGCCGCATCCAGCTCAAGTACGGGCGCGACTCCATCGGCGGCATCACCTCCAGCCGTTGCACCAACGAAGAAGCCTACCTGGTGCAGAAACTGGTGCGCACCGCATTTGGCAACAACAACGTCGACACCTGCGCGCGGGTGTGCCATTCGCCCACCGGCTATGGCCTGAAGCAGACCCTGGGCGAGTCCGCCGGTACGCAAAGTTTCGATTCGGTGATGCAGGCCGACGTGGTGCTGGTGATTGGTGCCAACCCCACCGACGCGCACCCGGTGTTCGGTTCGCAGCTCAAGCGCCGCCTGCGCCAGGGCGCTCGGCTGATCGTGATCGACCCACGCCGTATCGACCTGGTCGATTCGCCGCATGCCCGCGCCGAGCTGCACCTGCAGCTGCGCCCGGGCACCAACGTGGCCATGCTCAATGCCCTGGCCCATGTGATCGTCACCGAAGGCCTGCTGGCTCAGGACTTCATCGACGCACGCTGTGAAACCGCGGAATTCACCCGCTGGCGCGACTTCGTCAGCATGGCGGACAACGCCCCCGAAGTGCTCGGCCCGGTCTGTGGCGTACCGGCCGAACAGATCCGTGCTGCCGCTCGGCTCTACGCCACCGGTGGCAACGCAGCCATCTACTACGGCCTGGGCGTGACCGAGCACAGCCAGGGCAGTACCGCAGTGATGGGCATCGCCAACCTGGCCATGGCCACCGGCAACATCGGCCGTGAAGGGGTAGGCGTGAACCCGCTGCGCGGGCAGAACAACGTGCAGGGCTCCTGCGACATGGGTTCGTTCCCCCACGAACTGCCCGGCTACCGGCATATTTCCAACGAGGGCGTACGCGCCGAGTTCGAGCGTGCCTGGGGTGTGACCCTGCAGCCCGACCCGGGCCTGCGCATCCCCAACATGTTCGAGGCGGCGCTGGACGGCAGTTTCAAGGCGCTGTACTGCCAGGGCGAGGACATTGCCCAGAGCGACCCCAACACCCAGCACGTGACCGCAGCCTTGCTGGCGATGGAGTGCGTGGTGGTACAGGACATTTTCCTCAACGAAACCGCCAAGTTTGCCCATGTCTTCCTGCCGGGCAGCTCGTTCCTGGAAAAGGATGGCACCTTCACCAACGCCGAACGGCGCATTTCGCGGGTGCGCAAGGTCATGGAGCCGCTGGCCGGCAAGGCCGACTGGGAGGCGACCATCGCCCTGGCCAACGCCTTGGGCTACCCGATGAACTACCGCCACCCGTCCGAAATCATGGATGAGATCGCCCGCCTGACGCCGACCTTCCACCGCGTCAGCTATGCCGAGATCGACCGCCACGGCAGCCTGCAGTGGCCGTGCAACGACGCCGCGCCTGATGGCACGCCGACCATGCACATCGACCAGTTCGTGCGCGGCAAGGGCCGCTTCATGCTCACCGGCTATGTCGCCACCGACGAGAAGGTCAACAACCGTTACCCGCTGTTGCTGACCACCGGGCGCATCCTCAGCCAGTACAACGTCGGCGCCCAGACCCGACGCACCGCCAACGTCGCCTGGCATGACGCCGACCGCCTGGAAATCCACCCGACCGACGCCGAAAGCCGGGGCATCCATGACGGTGACTGGGTCGGCATCGGCAGCCGTGCCGGGCAGACCGTGCTGCGCGCCAAGGTCAGTACGCGGGTGGCGCCGGGGGTGGTGTACACCACGTTCCACTTCCCCGAATCGGGGGCCAACGTGATCACCACCGACAACTCCGACTGGGCCACCAACTGCCCTGAGTACAAGGTGACGGCGGTGGAAGTGGTGAAAGTGTTCCAGCCTTCGCAGTGGCAGAAGCGTTACCAGGATTTCAGTGAGGAACAGCAGCGGTTGCTGCAGGAGCGCCGTGGCGCAGAGAAGGCCGAGGTGCGCCGATGAGTGCCGACAACCTGGTCAAGATGGCCAACCAGATTGCCCACTACTTCGACAGCGAGCCGGACCACACGCTGGCGGTGCAAGGGGTACGCAACCACCTGCAAAGCTTCTGGACGCCGGCGATGCGCCGGCAATTGGCGGAGTGGAGTGCGGCCCACGCGGGGGAGGGGCTTGACCCTAAGGTGCGGGAAGCGTTGGGCTAGCCAACCGGGGCTGCTTTGCAGCCCGTCACCGGCAAGCCAGCTGCCACAGGTACCGCGTCGATTGTAGGCGCGGATTTACCCGAGAAGCAGGCGACGCGGTGGCTGGCACCGGCTGTGCCGGTGATCGCGGCTGAAGCCGCTCCTACAGGGATAGCGCCAACTGTAGGAGCGGATTTATCCGCGAAGCAGGCGGCGCGGTGGCTGGCACCGGCTATGCCGGGGATCGCGGCTGAAGCCGCTCCTACAGGTGCAGCGTCAACTGGAGGCGCGGATTTATCCGCGAAGCATGCGCTGAGCTGCGAATGACGCGAGGTCAGTGCAGTCGCTGTGGGCGCTGGCTTATCGGCGATAGGGCCCGACAGGCTGGATTCAGCCGCGGGCCAATTCCGCCAGGTGGGCAATGGCCTCTTCGCTCTTGAGCACCAGCACATCCCCCACCAGCGCATCCAGCACCACCTCCGAAGTATTGCCAATCAACGCCCCGGAAATTCCCGTGCGGCACACCGTACCGATCACCGTCACCACTGCATCGAGCTTCTGCTCGGTGTGCGGGATCAGCACATCGGCCGGCCCTTCGGCCACGTGCAGGCGCTCCTCGCTGATGTCGTACTCGATCTGGAACGCCTTGCACGCCTCGCGATAACGCTTTTCGATGGTCTCGCTCAACTGGTACACCGGGTCCGAGGCCGACAGCATCGGCGAGGGATGGGCGCTGATCACATGCAGCTCGCCCTTGGCCAGTTCGGCAATCCCGAAGCCATGGTCGATGATGCTCGCATGCAGGCGCCGGTGGTCTTCGTCCTGGTTGCCCACGTCCACGGCGGCGAGAATCTTGCCGCCGGCCCACGGTCGCTCGCTCTTGACCATCAGCACCGCGCTCGGGCACTGGCGCAGCAGCTTCCAGTCGCTGGGGGTGAGCAGGGCCTTTTTCAGCGGGTTGTCGGGGCGGTGTTCCTTGATCACCAGTTCGCAGCCTTCGGCCTGCTGCACGGCGATGATCGACTCATGCAAGTTGTCATGCCAGGCCTGTTCATGGGTGACCTTGTCATAGCCGTCATCATGCAGCTGGCTGCTCAGCAGGCTCAGCAGTGCGCTGTGGTCATGCTTCTTGTCGCACATCAGCAGGTGCAGGCGCGCACCGGTGAGGCCGGCAATCAGCTTGGCCCGGGTCAGGGCCCGGCTGTGGGCATGCGCGGGGTCGAGGACGACGAGGATGCTGCGGACGGCTTGCATGGGCGTTAGCTCCGTTCAAAGGTGGCGACCAATGCCTGACTATAGTCGGCGCTTCCCCCGCTGGCGCTTGATGTACATCAAGCATAGTCACTGGCGCCGCCCGCCGCCGCCGGTATAATCGCCGGCCCTGCCTGTTCTTTGTGGTTGCACGCTCATGTCCCTGATCCCCGAAATCGACGCCTTTCTTGGTTGCCCGACGCCAGACGCCTGGATCGAAGCGGCGCTCGCCGACCAGGAAACCCTGCTGATCGACCACAAGAACTGCGAATTCAAGGCCGCCAGCACCGCGTTGAGCCTGATCGCCAAGTACAACACGCACCTTGACCTGATCAACATGATGTCGCGCCTGGCCCGCGAGGAACTGGTGCACCACGAGCAAGTGCTGCGCCTGATGAAGCGCCGTGGCGTGCCACTGCGCCCGGTGTCGGCGGGGCGTTATGCGTCGGGGCTGCGGCGCCTGGTGCGTGCCCACGAGCCGGTCAAGCTGGTGGATACGCTGGTAGTGGGGGCGTTCATCGAGGCGCGCAGCTGCGAGCGTTTTGCCGCATTGGTGCCGCACCTGGACGAGGAGCTGGGCCGCTTCTACCACGGCCTGCTGAAAAGCGAAGCGCGCCACTACCAGGGTTACCTGAAACTGGCGCATCATTACGGCGATGAGGCAGACATCGCCCGCCGGGTGGAACTGGTCCGCGCAGCGGAAGTCGAGCTGATCCAGTCACCGGATCAGGAACTGCGCTTTCACAGCGGTATCCCGCTGGCGCAGGCCGCCTGATCGCACCAGGCGGCCGCGGCGTCAGTGACGCCGGCCCAGCAGCAGGCCGACCAGCAGCCCGAGGCCTGCGGAAACCGCCACGGTCTGCCATGGATGGCCGCCAATGTAGTCCTGGGTGGCCTCCACCACTGGTTGCGCCCTGTTGCGCATCCTGTTGGCAGCCTGGCGCGCCTGACGCAGTTTCAACTGCACCTGCGCACGCAAGGTTTCTGCCTCGTCACCTACCAGGGCGGCGCTGTCGTTCAGCAGCCGTTCCGATTCTTCGATCAGCGCCTGCAGTTCGCTGAATACCTGGTCCTTGATCTGGTCGCTGTCGGTCAGCGTGGCGCTTTTCCGGGCCATGAACTCGTCCTCGTCGATGGTTGGCTGGAACAATGGATACCGGTGCACCAGAAAAGTTGCTTCGGCGTGCGCCCGGGGTGTTGGTGTAAGATAGCCGCCATTTACGATCAAGCGGGTGATTCATGAGTTTCAATCTGGCCAACATGAGCTTCGAGGAACGGGCACAGATCGAGGCGGAGAAGGCACGGCTGTTCGAGCTGTGGCAGAGCAACCTGGGCAAGGCCAAGGCCGACGCGGCGCGGCTGATCGCCGAAAAGCCGCGGCGCAAGGGCAAGTGGGCCGAGTGGGTACGTGCCGAACTGGACGGCATGGCGCCGCCGGAATACGCCAACATGGTGCGCAGCGAAGTCAACAAACTGATGGCTGCCGCCAGCGCCAACCGCTAGTCTCCATCGCCTGGTGGCTACCAGTAGCCGCCTTTGGGCAGGTCCAGCCTGCCCTCGTCGGTAAAGCGCACGGTCCCCAGCGGCCCACCGGCCAGCTTGCCGCGTAATTTGTAGGGCAAGCCTTGCAACGTGCCAACCTGGCCCAGCCCATAGGCCTGGCGCAGGAAGGCGAATGCCGTGATGCTCACCGGCACCACGATCACCGCTTCGGCATATCGGCCAATGTGCCCTTGCTGGTCACTGACCCCAGCGGCCAGCGGCTGGCCGTTCACCTCCAGGTTCAAGGCAATGCCGTTGTAGTCGATCGGCGTTTCATTAGGGTTTTGCACACGCATTTTCACGGCCATGCGTAGCTCCAATTCCTGCCCTGGCAGCGGCTCGATGCCGATCACGCTGATATTCACCGGGTCGCGTGGCTGGAACAGGGCACAGGCCCCTGGGCCGCAGGCCAGCAGCATGATCAGCAACAGGCGGGTATAACGATACAGACGGGCAGTCATGGCGGACGACCTTGCCGGAGTGAGCGGTCGGTCAGTGTGGCAAATGCGCGACAGCGTTGAAAGTGTCGGTACAGATGAAAGATACTGTTTCTCATTAACGTCCGATAATCCCTCCTACTGGCCGTAACTGATCCCATGCTGACCTCACCCGTATCGGGCCTGTTGACGAGTTTCCAGGAACACTACGACGACCTGCTGCAGTTCTTGACCCGGCGCATGAGCGACCGCCAGCGCGCCGCCGACGTGGCGCAGGAAACCTACCTGAAGCTGGTGAACATCGACCAGCAGGCGCTACCGGTGCTGCACGCGCGCCGTTTCATCTTCCGCGTGGCCGGCAACCTGGCGATCGATGCCATGCGTCGCGAACAGCGCATCGCCGCCAGCCACGAGCACAGCGATGGGGCCGGCGAGGTGGCCTGCCCGGGGCCAGCGCCGGAGGCTGCATTGCTGGCCCGGGAACGTTTGCAGGTCCTCGACCAGGCGCTGCTGCAGCTGTCCGACAACGCTCGTCAGGCGCTGTTGCTCAACCGCATCGAAGGCCTGACCCAGGCGCAGGTGGCACAACGGCTGGGCGTTTCCGAGAGCATGGTGGCCAAGTACATCGGCCAGGCCCTGCGCCATTGCCGCGACCACCTCAAGCAGGCGGGGCTGGCTGCTTCGCTGTTGCTGGCCATGGGTGTGGCGGGTTGGCAGCAGGCACCGGCGCTGCTGGCGGATTATCACACCGGGGTAGGGCAGCGGCAGGTCATCAGCCTGGCTGACGGCTCGCGGGTAACGCTGAACAGCGCCAGTGCCATCAGCGTGGCGTTCAGTGGTCGTGAGCGCCGTGTGGTGCTGGAGTCCGGGGAGGCTTTGTTCGAGACCACGGATGATCCACGGCCGTTTGTGGTCGATACCGCCGGCGAACGTGTGCAGGGCGGCGCGGCCACCTTCAGCGTGCGCCGTGATGGCCATGTGGTGCTGGCACGAGGCGAAGCCAGGGTTGGCGAGCATGCACTGCCCGTCACGGCCGATGCCGGCGCGCAGATGGCCTGGCAGCGCGGCAAGCTGATCTTCAATGGCAGGCCGCTGGGGCAGGTGCTGGCGGAGCTTGAGCGTTACCGGCATGGGCGGATCGTGTTGTCGGACAGCAAGCTGGCGGCGATGGAGGTCAGCGGGGTGTTCGACCTTGATGAGCCGCAAGCCCTGTTGCGGACCTTGGAGCAGCGCTATGGCTTGCGGGTTACCTACCTGCCCTGGCTGGCCGTGGTTTATTGAGCCGCTATAGCGGTTTTTTGCGGCTGAAGCTGCTCCTGCAGGGGCTCGATAGCCTTCCACACCTGTGGGCTTACCCGCGAAGAGGTTGACCCAGGCAGAATGAAAATTTTTTTCATTTGCCACTGCAAGTTCCGGCAAGCCAGATCGTCGTAGGGGGACTGATCAGCAACTCATTCTCATTTACGACTTGTCTGGAAGCTCATCCGTGCCTCTGATGCTCAAGCCCTTGTTCCGCCGCCGCGTTCCTCTTCACCATGCCCTGATCTCCTGCAGCGCCCTGGCCATGCTGCTCGGCCCGCTGCAGGCTGGCGCCGCGACTGCTGCCGACCAGGCCCAGGTCCAGGCGCGCCAGGTCCGGCTGGACCTGCCAGCCCAACCTTTGGATCAGGCCCTGACCACCTTCGCCGACCAGGCCGATTTGCACCTGCTGTATACCACCAGCGACGTCGCCGGCCAGGCCAGCCCGGCCATGCAGGGTAGCTACAGCATCGAGCAGGCCCTGCAATTGCTGCTGGCTGGCAGCGGCATGCGCTGGCACTTCAGCGATGCCCGTACGGTCACCCTGCACAAGGCCGAAAGCGCACCGCAGGCCGTCAACCTCAAACCGATCGAAGTCAGCGTGGCCTCGCGCACCAGTACCGCGATCAGTGAAATCCCCGGTACCGTATGGGTGGTCGACCAGCAGCAGCTGCGCGAGCAGATCGACAGCGGCGTCAGCCTGAAGGAAGCCATCGGCAAACTGGTGCCAGGCCTTGACCTGGCGCCAGAAGGGCGCACCAACTATGGCCAGAACATGCGCGGGCGCAACGTACTGGTGATGATCGACGGGGTCAGCCAGAACAGCTCGCGCGGCCTGTCGCGCCAGTTCGACAGCATTTCGCCGTTCAACGTCGAGCGGGTCGAAGTGTTGTCCGGCGCCAGCGCGATCTACGGTGGCGGCGCCACTGGCGGCATCATCAACATCGTGACCAAGAAGGGGGAGCCGGGCCCGGCACGCTTCGAGACCCAGCTCGGTGCCAGCAGCGGCTTCAACAATAGCGACGACCTGGCCACCCGCTTCGCCCAGTCGATCAGCGGCGGCAACGAGCGGGTCAACGCCCGGCTGGGTATCTCCGGCGAGCAGAACGAAGCCTTTTACGACGGCGCTGGCGAGCAGATCTTCATCGACAACACCCAGACCGACCTGCAGTACAACCGCACTGTCGACGTGCTCGGTACCCTCGGGCTGCAGTTGAACGACCAGCAGAGCCTCGACCTGCTGGCCCAGTACTACGACTCGGGTAACCATGGCAGCACCGGTATCTACTTCCCCAACCTGAACTACAACGCCCCATCCGACCTGGAGGACGCCGAACTGCGCAGCGGCTACTCGTCGGGCCTGGAGCCGCGGACCCGGCGCCTGCTGCTCAACGCCAACTACCACCACACCGAGGTTCTGGGCCAGGATTTCTACCTGCAGGCCTCGTATCGCAAGGAGGACGACAACTTCTATCCGTTCCCGTACTACAACCGCGCCACACCCACCGGCTCGCGCGGGGTGTACTTCGCCGCCTCGCAGCAGAACATCGAGGTCAGCAGCCTCAAGGGCCTGTTCGCCAAGCAGTGGGACACGCTGAAACTGACGTATGGTGTCGATCTGGACCATGAGCGTTTCAATGCCCAGCAGACTACCTTCAATGCCCAGACTTCCTCCGAGTCGGGGGGCCTGGAGCTGGACAAGGACAGCAAGGCCGCGCGCTACCCCAGCTACCAGGTCGACGGCGTATCGGTGTACGCCCAGCTGGACTGGCATGCCAGTGACAACCTGACCCTGTCCGGCGGCGCCCGGCGCCAGCAGATGGACGTGGACGTCAGCGACTTCAAGGGGGTGGCGGGTGGCAGCAATGATTACCAGGTCAATCTGTTCAACGTCGGGGCCATCTACGACTTCAAGAACGGTCATCAGCTGTGGACCAACTACGGGGAAGGCTTCGACCTGCCGGACCCGGCCAAGTACTACGGCAAACCCGGCCTGAGTGTCGCCGACAACCCGCTGGCCGGCATCAAGAGCCGCCAGGTGGAACTGGGCTGGCGCTATGCCGACCTGGACTGGGACGCCCAGGCGGCGCTGTACTACATCTGGTCGGACAAGATCATCAATGTCGATTCGCAAACCCTGACCATCGATGTGGAAGAGCAGAAGAGCCGTGACTTCGGTTTCGAAGGCGCGCTGACCCGCCACTTCCTGAGCAGCTGGGAAACCGGCGGCACCTTGCACCTTACCCGTTCCGAGCAAGAGGATGCCGATGGTGACTGGATCAAGCGAGATGCCCGCTATGCCTCGCTGTCCAAGGCCACCGCGTTCATCGGCTGGAAGGGTGATGGGCGCACGGCGCGGTTGCAGGCCAATCATGCGTTCAGCCTGAAGGACGATGCCGACCACGAGATCGACGGCTACACCACCTTCGACCTGCTGGGTAGCCAGGACACCGGCTTCGGCACCTTCAGTGCTGGCATCCAGAACTTGCTGGACAAGCAGTACAGCACGGTCTGGGGGCAGCGCGCGACGCTGTTCTATTCGCCGACCTACGGGCCGGCGTACCTGTATGACTACCAGGGGCGCGGGCGCACCTACACCCTGACCTGGAGCATGGCTTACTGACCCTGGTCCCAGGGTGGAATTGCCCCTGGCAGGAGCGGATTTATCCGCGATGCAGGCGATGCGGTGGATGGCACCGGCTGCGCCGGTGATCACGGCTGAAGCCGCTTCTGCAGATGCCGCGCCAGCTGCCGTACCTGTGGGTAAGCCCGCGATGTGGCCGGTTCAGGCAAACGCCGCCAGCAAATCCTGTGCAAATGCCTGCTGTGCCTCGCCAACCCCCTGCGCCCGATGCCGGGCCAAGGTAAACGGCACGACGAAATCCAGCCCCGGATTCAACGCCCATAACACCCCCTCGGCCTCCCAGGTCTGTGCGTAATGACGGGGCAGGTAACCGATATGCCGCCCCGACAGGACAAACGTCAGCACGCTCTCGATCTGTTCTGCCACTGCCATGCTGCGCCGGCTCTGGAACGGCTCGCCGCCTGTCAGAAGCCGGTACGGATGACGCACCTGGTCCATCTCCAGCAAGCGCTCGCGCGCCACGTTGGTGATGCCGAACAGCACATGCCCCTTACCGCAATACAGCCGCTGCCGCTCGTCGAACAGCGGCTGGTAATCGAACGCCGCCTGGTTGCCGGAGAAATAGCTGATGGCATAGTCCAGCCGCTGCTCCAGCAACAGTCGCTCCAGCTCCGCCGGCGGCGCGCTGATCAGCTCCAGCTGCACGGCCTCGGCGCGCCGGCGAAACGCCGCGATGGCCGCTGCAAGCCGCATGCTCACCGCCTTGTCCTGGTTCTCCGCCATACCAACCCGAACCGTCCCCAATAGTCGCCCGGCCACTCCATTGGCCTGCTGGCGGAAGCGCTCGATGTCCAGCAGCAGGTCACGCGTTGCGTCCAGCAGCAACGCGCCTTTTTCGGTCAGGGCAAAACCGCCCTTGCCACGGCTGCACAGGCGGTAGCCCAAGCGCGTTTCCAGCTGCGCCATGCGCTGGCTGATGGTGGGCTGGCTGAGGCCCAGCACCCCCTGGGCGGCGCTGAAGCCACCGGCCTCGACTACAGTGACGAACAGCCGCAGCAGGTGCAGGTCGGGGTCGTGCAGTTGTCCGAGCATTACATTGCTCCTGAGGAATGTCAGCTTTGCAAACTTACCATTCCTGCAATGTAACCCGGCTGGCATGCTCGCGGCATCCACCCACTTGTCGAGGTGCCTGCCATGCGTCGCTCGTTGTGCTTGCTGTCTCTGCTTCTGGCCTTGCCGCTGCAGGCCGAGGAAAAGGTCGTCAATCTCTACAGCTGGGCCGACTATGTCGCCCCGCAGACACTGCAGCGCTTCGAGCAGGAAACCGGCTACCAGGTGCGCTACGACACCTTCGACACCACCGAAGTGCTGGAAACCAAGCTGCTGACCGGTGGCAGTGGCTATGACGTGGTGGTGCCGTCTTCCACCGTACTGGCCCGGGCGCTGAAGGCCAATGCCCTGCAGCCGCTCGACGCCCAGGCCATGCCCGGCTATGCCAACCTCGACCCGGACCTGCTGGCCAAGCTCGCCGAGGCCGACCCCGGCAACCGCCATGCCGTGCCCTACACCTGGGGCACTCTGGGCCTGGGGGTGAATGTCGAAGCGGTGCGCCAGCGCCTGGGCGATGTGCCGCTGGACAGCCTCGACCTGTTGTTCAAGCCCGAGTACGCCAGCCGCCTCAAGGACTGTGGCATCGCCATGCCTGACTCGCCGCAGGAAGTGATCGGCGTCGCCCTGAACTACCTGGGCAAGGACCCATACAGCCAGAGCAAGGGCGACCTGGCTGCGGCGCAACAGCTGTTGAGCCAATTGCAGCCTTCGATCAGCTACGTCGCCAATGGCCGGCAGATCAGCGACCTGGCGAACGGCAGCGTGTGCCTGGCGTTGACCTACAACGGCGATGCCGCGATGGCCGCTGACCAGGCGCGCCGCGCCGGCAAGCCGTTCGAGCTGATTTACCGCATCCCCCGCGAGGGGACGCTGGTCTGGCAGGACAACCTGGTCATCCCCAGGGACGCCCCGCACCCCGAAGCGGCGCGGGCGTTCATTGCCTTCATGCTCAAGCCCGAGTCGGTCGCCGCGCTGACCAATACGCTGTTCTTCGCCAACGCCAACCAGGCAGCCACGCCGCTGGTGGACGAAGCCGTGCGCAATGACCCGGACATCTACCCGCCGCAGGCGGTGCGCCAGCGGCTGTATGCCGACCGCAGCATGGCCCTGGCCGACCTGCGCCAGCGCAACCGCCTGTGGACCGCCTTCCGCAGCCGCCAGTAACCCATCTCGACACAGGAGCCCGACCGTGGAGCACGCTGCAAGCAATGACCAGGCCATGACCCGCGACAGCCTGTACGGCACCGCCGCGGAAAGTACCTACGCCGGTATCACCAGTTTTTCCCGCCGCCGCTACAGCCGCGACTTGCGTGGCGTCGATGTGGTGGTCAGCGGGGTGCCGTTCGATACGGCTACCAGCAACCGCCCTGGCGCGCGCTTCGGCCCGCGGGCGATCCGCGCCGCCTCGGTGCAGCAGGCCTGGGCCCGCCACTGGCCGTGGGCGTTCGACCCGTTCGACCACCTGGCGGTGATCGATTACGGCGATTGCGCCTTCGACAGCGGCACGCCGCAATCGGTACCGGACAGCATCGAGGCCCATGCGGCGCATATCCTGGAGGCGGGCTGCGCCATGCTCACCCTGGGCGGCGACCATTTCATCAGCTACCCGCTGCTCAAGGCCCACGCCCGGCGCCACGGCCCGCTGGCGCTGATCCACTTCGATGCGCACAGCGATACCTGGCCGGACGAACACGGTGAGTCAGTGTGCAAGCGCATCGACCACGGCACGATGTTCTGGCATGCCGCCCGCGAAGGCCTGGTGGACCCGGCCTGTTCGGTGCAGATCGGCCTGCGCACCACCAATGACGACAGCCAGGGCTTTGCCATACTCGATGCCCGCCAGGTGCACCGCCAGGGCACCGAGGCGGTGATTGCGGCGATTCGCCAGCGGGTGGGTGAACGGCCGGTGTACCTGACCTTCGATATCGACTGCCTCGACCCGGCCTACGCGCCCGGTACCGG